>NZ_JBVITE010000020.1:0-119485 GCF_055575155.1 Kitasatospora sp. NPDC034533 | reverse complement strand
GCTTCACAGGCCCCTGCGCCGTCCGGACCTTGCGAATCTCGAAGTCCAATGCATCCCCTGAACTGGGGTGTTGCAACGACTCCTAGAACCCAAGAGTGGTCGAGCCGGCCCTCCGGCGTTCGGTGGGGTCAGTCCGGGGGCAGGGTGAGGGTGGCCAGGGCGCCGCCGTCGGGGTGGTTGGCGAAGGTCAGGGCGGCGCCGATGACGCGGGCGTGGCCGGTGGCGATGGTGAGGCCGAGGCCGTGGCCGCGGCCGCGTTCGGGGGCGTTGGTGCGGAAGCGCTGGGGGCCGTGCCGCAGGAGGTCCTCGGGGTAGCCGGGGCCGTGGTCGCGGACGGTGATCCGCGGGCCGTCGACGTGCAGGTGGACCGGGCCGGCGCCGTGGCGGTGGGCGTTGAGGATCAGGTTGCCGAGGATGCGGTCGAGCCGGCGCAGGTCGGTGCGGACCTGGCGGTCGGCGGCGACGTCGACGGTGACGTCCAGTCCGGTGAGGGTGACGGTGCGGCGCACCGCGCGCTCCAGCGGGACGGCGGAGAGGTCGGGGGACTCGGCGTCGGCGTCCAGCCGGGAGACCTCCAGCAGGTCCTCGACCAGGCCGCGCAGCGCCTGGACCCGGTTCTGCACCAGCTGGGTGGGGCGCCCGGGCGGCAGCAGTTCGGCGGCCGTGACCAGGCCGGTGAGCGGGGTGCGCAGCTCGTGGGCGACGTCCGCGGTGAAGCGCTGTTCGTCCTCCAGCCGGCGGTGCAGGGTGCGGGACATCAGGTCGACGGCGGCGGCGAGGTCGGCCACCTCGTCCTTGCCGTCGACGAGTTCGCCGATCCGGGTGTCCGTCCCGCCGGCCGCGATGCCCCGGGCGGCGGTGGCCGCGGTGCGCAGCCGGCGGCTGATCCGGTCGGCGACGAGCACTCCGGCCAGCACGGTGGTGAAGACCGCGGCGACGACGGTGAGCAGGATGATCCGGTCGAGGTCGGCGATGGCCTGGCGGTCCTGGGTGAAGTCCACCCGGGCGGACAGCACCCCCTCCTGCACCGGGCCGGCCGCCCACATCGACTCGCCCGTCCCGTCGGCGGCGAGCAGCGAGCCGTGCCGGCCGCCGGCGACGAGGGCGCGCAGCGGGTCGGGCAGGGCCGGGTCGTTCAGGGTGGCGCCCCGGCCGAGCGCGTGGTGTCCGCCGCGCTCGTAGTCGGCCGTGCCGGAGTCGAGGGCGGCGAGCGCGGCGGACCGGGCCTGGTCGACGTGCTGACGGATCATCGCCTGGTGGACCAGCAGGCCGACGGCCACCGCGACCAGGACGGCGATGGCGGCGACGGCGGTGGCGATCTGGCGGCGCAGGGTCATGCCGGGCGCCGCAGCTTGTAGCCGAACCCGCGGACGGTCTCGATCCGGCCGGAGCCGATCTTGGCGCGCAGCCGCTGCACGTGGACGTCCACGACCCGGGTGTCGGCGCCCCACTCGTAGTCCCAGACGCGTTCCAGCAGGGTGGAGCGCTCCAGCACGATGCCGGGCGCGGCGGTGAACTCCAGCAGCAGCCGCAGTTCGGTGGGGGTGAGCGGGACGAGGCGGCCGTCCACCCGGACCTCCATGCTGTCGGTGTCGACCTGGAGGCCGTCGAAGCTCCGTACGGCGGCGGCACCTGCGGAGGCAACGGCGGGGGCGGTGGTGACGGAGGCGGAGGCGGTGGGGGGTGCCTCGGAGGCCGAAGGGCTCTCCGGGCCCGCCGCGGGGGCCTCCGGGGGCTGGGGGGCGTCGGCCGCCGGTACGACGCGGATACGGCGCAGCACCGTACGGATCCGGGCGACCAGCACGGCGCTCTCGAAGGGCTTGACCACGTAGTCGTCCGCCCCGGCCTCCAGCCCGGAGACGACGTCCACCGGGTCGGTCCGGGCCGACATCATCAGGATCGGCAGCTGGCTCTCCTCCCGGATCCGGCGGCAGAGCCCGACCCCGTCGAGCAGCGGCAGCATGACGTCCAGCAGGAGCAGGTCCGGCCGGACGGCGTGGAAGGCCTCCAGCCCCTCCAGGCCGTCGGCGGCCGTGGTGACCGGGAAGCCGTAGCGCTCCAGGGCCATCCGGGTGGCCTCGCGGATCACCTCGTCGTCCTCGACCAGGAGGATGCGCGGCTGGGCGGGGGCGGCGTTCGCGTGCCCGGGCGCGGCGTTCGCGTGCGTGGTGGTCGGGTGCGCGGCGTTCGCGTGCGCGGTGGCGGGGGTGGTGGCGGGGTTCATCGCTTCGGCTCCGGGATCACGGCGGGGGTGGGGGGCGCGGAGGGCGCGATCGGTCCGGAGGACGGCGGTACGGCGCGCGGGAACGGGACGGCGGTCCTGGGGGCCGACTGCTTCGGCGGTAGCGCCGTCGGGCGGGCCGGTGCCGCGCCGGGCTCGGTCGCGGTGGCCTCCGGCCGGCCGGGGTCCTGGCCGGTGGGCGGGAGCACGCCGACGCCCACGTCCCGGCGTTCCTTCAGGGCGAGCCTGGTCCCGTCCCACTGGTAGTGGCTGCTGGTCTGGACGTAGGCGCTGGTCGGCTCGTACAGCCACAGCTCGGGGCCGATGGTCTCGGCGCTGAACGCCGGCTGGACCGGCACCCGCAGGACGGGCAGCAGGCGGTCCTCGGCGAGCGCGTAGACGTGCAGGACGACCAGCCCCGGGACGGAGACCACGGTGATCAGCTCGGGCCGCCCGTCCCCGGTGAGGTCGCGGAACTCGGGGGCGCGGACCTCGCAGCCGGTGCAGGAGCCGAGCGCCTGCCGCTCCTCCGGGCCCACCTTCGGGTCCTTGGCGAGGACGGCGCGGACGTCGACCGCGGTGATGTCGTGCCCGGGGACGGTCAGGTCCGGTACGGGCTGCGGCGGTTCCTGGGAGGCACCGGCCGCCGTCGCCGCCGGGGTCGGCGTGGGGGAGGCGGCCAGCTGCGGCCAGAGCGGTCTGGCCTCCGGCGGCGGTGTGGCGGTCTTCGCCGGGCCCCGGTCGAGCAGGCCGCCGGGGGTGGCCCGGCCGAAGGCGAGGGCGGCCAGGGCGATGAGGACGACCAGACCGGCCAGGGCGGCCATCGGCACGGCGCCGGGCCGGCGGCGGGGGGCTGGTGTTGCTGCCACGGTCGGTGCTCGTCCTCCTGGTCTGCGGCGATGCCTCGGGTCGTCCTCCCCGTCATCGCCCCTGGGGTAGGTCGCGTGGACGGGGCCCGGCGGTTCCGCCGGTTCCGGGCCCCGGCGGTTCCGGGCCCCGGCGGTCGGTGTCGGTCTCGGCCGTCCCGTCCGTGCCGGTCTCCGCAGGTCTCGGCCGGTCTCGGCCGGTCTCGGCCGTTCGCGGCCGTTCGCGGCCGTTCGCGACCGTTCGCGACCGGCCTCTGCCGGACCTCAGGCCAGGTCCGCCAGCACGATGATGTTGTCCGTCCAGTGCCCGTCCGAGCCGATCCGCCCGCCGCAGGTGATCAGCCGCAGCGCGGGTGCGGACGTGTCGCCGTAGACCTGCTCGGTCGGGAAGCGGTCCTTGGCGGCCTGGAGCAGCGTGCGGACCTTGAAGTCGACGGTGCCGCCGTCCGCGCGCCGGATCCGGATCAGCTCGCCGGGCCGCAGCTTCGGCAGCTGCTGGAAGACCGCCGGGCCGTGCACGGTGTCGTAGTGCCCGATGAGCACGGCGGGGCCGGTCTCGCCGGGGGAGGGGCCGTTGCGGTACCAGCCGACCTCCTGACCCCGGTCGGCCGGTGGCACCTGGACCGTGCCGTCGGGGTTCAGCCCGAGCTCGGTCACCGGTGCGTCCACCCCGACGGAGGGGACCAGCAGACGGGTCGGCGGCGAGGGCGGGTACGGCTTCGGGGCGGCGGGTGCGGTGCCGGTCGCGGTCGCGGCCGGAGTGCCCGGGGCGGTCGGGGCGGTCGCCGGGGCGTCCGTGCCGGTGCCGTGCCCGGAGGCTTCGATCCGCACCACCGGGGTCTCCCGGCCGGACAGCGCGAGCGAGGTGCCGAGCACCAGGCAGAGCAGCCCCGCCGTGCCGAAGGCGGTGCGGCGCAGCGGCCCCGGGCCGGACCGGGCGGCACGTCGCCGTCCCCGTCCGGAGGCGCGCCCGTGTCCTCGCCCGCGTCGGTGGCTGCTGGTCCCCGTCACCGGGGCCGCCCCGGCGCCGCTTCCCCGACTGGCCGGGTACGGGGAAGCGGCGCCGGGGTGCCCGGCGGACTCGGGACCGGTGTCAGCCGCGCGCACCGGAACGGCGGCGCAGGACGGCGAAGCCCAGTGCCGCGGCGCCGACGGCCGCGACGGTGCCGCCACCGGCGAGCATCAGACCGGAACCGTCGGAGGCGCTGGAGCCGTCACCGGCCTGCGCGGCGCCCTTGGGCACCTCGCGGACCTGCGGCTGGGCGGCGCCGGGGGCGACCGGCGCCGGGGTGGCGGCGCCCCGCGGGACGGCGGGGGAGGCGGCCGTGACGACGGGGAGCGGGACGGCGGAGGCCGGGACGGCAGGGGCCGGGACGGCCGTTCGGGGGGCCTCGGCGGGTGCGGCCGGCTTGGGCGCGGCGTCGGCCCAGGCCTGCCCGCCGGTGACGGTGGCCAGCAGCGCGACGCCGGTCAGGGCGCAGGCCGTCAGGACGCGGCGGGCGGGCGAGCGGTGGGTACGGCTCCTGCTCATGGGGTGTCTCTCCATCTGCATCGGTCGGTACGTGGTGGACGCCGGCCCGCGCGCGGTCCGCGGTGCGGTTCGCGGGGCCGGGCGTACGGGTGTCACGGGACGTCCGTCGTCGGCGCCGGACGCGTACGTCCTCGTCGTGGATGCCCTCCGGCCCGTTCGGCCGGGGCGTCGTCGATGACGGTAGGAGGGCCGTGTCGCGGTCCTCGGCCGGTCGTGTCACGGCCGCCCATCGGCTGCGTAACGACGACGGGCGCGGCGACGCGGGGCTGTGACGATCGCCGGGCGTGGCTCACCGACCCTCCTGCCGATCCCCTGCTGACCCCCGATCCCCCGATCCCCCGGTCCCCCGCCGCTACCGCCCCGCCCGCAGGCGGCGGAGGGTCCAGCCCGGGCCGAGGGGGCGCGTGTGGGCCGTGAAGAGTTCGGCGGCGCGCCGGTAGGACAGGCGGGCGTGCCCGGTGTGGGGGCAGCGGTCACGGGCGGGGGTGCCGGCGGGGGCGCGGCGGTCGGTGAGGAAGAGCGGGCCGGTGGGGCGGCCGGCGACGAGCAGGGGCAGCAGCCGGGCGGTGCCGGACTGCCAGTGGAGGGGTGCGCTGCCCGGGCGGGTGCGGCGGCGGGGCAGGTCGAGGTGGTCGGTGTCCAGGGCGAGGACGGTCTCGATCGCGGCGCCGGACTCGTGCAGCAGGTGCCAGAGCGCCTGTTCGCGCAGTGGCGCGCGGAGGGCGAACAGGGCGCGCAGCTCCTCGGGGGTCGGCGCGGCGGCGGCCGGGGCGGGGTCGGCGAGCGGGCGGGGGTGCAGGTCGGCGGTCGGGTCGCCGTCGATCCAGCCGCGGGCCCGCCACCAGGCCACGGCGGCGCGCAGGGTGGAGAGTTCCCGGTTGAGGGTGCGCGGGTCGGTGTCGGCTCCGCGCTGGGCGGCTGCCGCGCGGAGCCGGTCGGGGGCGTCCGGGTGGTCGAGCAGGCCGAGCGGCAGGACGGGCGGCCGGGCGCGTCGCCGTTCGGGGCCGGTGGGCGCGGGTCGGTCGGCGAGCGCCCAGGCCCAGGTGTCCAGCGCGATCCGGTAGATCCGCCGGGAGCCGTCGGCGAGTCCGGAGCCGGCCAGGTAGCGCTCGACGGCGACGGCGTATTCGACCGGGGGGATTCCCGTCCTGGGTTCTGTCACGACCGACCACCTTCTCCCGCAGTAAACAGCAGTAAACAGCAGTGAACAGCAGTGAACACCCATTCCGGCTCGCTCGGAACCATAGCCGTGATGCGCAGTAAAGAGCAGGTGTAATGCCGTTGTTGGGCTTGTTTACTGCGGTAGATGAACCCTGGGCTCGAATTGACTCCCAAAGACTCAGCTTTTCTTCCGGAAACTCTTGAATCCGGTCCCCGCCGAACCCCAGACTTGCTGCGCATGACAGTGCGAACCGAGCCGGTCCCGGCCCGCCGAAGGCGTCCGGGAGACCGTCTCGCAGTCCTGCGCGAGCGCGGGTTCAGGTGGTTCTTCCTCGGGTACACGACCTCCCTCGTCGGCTCCTCGATGGCGCCGGTCGCGGTCGCCTTCGCGGTGCTCGACGGCGGCGGTGGCGGGACGGACGTGGGCTGGGTGATGGCGTCCCGGATCCTGCCGGTGGTCCTGGTGCTGATGGCCGGCGGGGTGATCGCGGACCGGATCGGCAGCCGCCGGGTGATGCTGGGGTCGGACGTGCTGCGCGGCCTGGTCCAGGCGGTGTTCGCCGCGCTGCTGGCGGTCGGGCACGCGCCGGTCGGGGCGATGATCGCGCTGGTGGCCGTCTGGGGGCTCGGCGAGGGGCTCTTCATGCCGGCGTTCGGCGCGATCGTGCCCGACCTGGTGCGCCGCGAGGAGCTGATGGCGGACGCCAACACTCTGCTGGGGCTGTCCCGTTCGGTCGCCGGCGTGCTCGGCCCCGCCACGGCGGGCCTGGTGACCGCCGCCTGGGGCCCGGCGGCGGTGCTGCTGACCGATGCGGTGACGTACGGCGTCGGCGCCTTCGCGCTGGCCAGGCTGCGGCTGCCGGTACGGGAGCCGGTGGGCGGCGGCGAGTCGATCGTCCGGGAGGTGCGGGCCGGCTGGTCGGAGTTCGCCGCCCGCCCGTGGCTGTGGATCACCACGGTGCAGATGGGCCTGTTCAACGTGCTGGTCTGGGGCCCCTTCCTGGTGCTCGGCCCGCTGATCGCGCAGCAGGACCTCGGCGGGGCCCGGGCCTGGGGCCTGGTGATGGCCGGGTACGGCGTCGGCGCGGTGCTGGGCGGACTGCTGATGCTCGGCCGCGCCCCCGCCCGCCCGCTGGCGGTGGCGTCCGTGGCGGCGCTGGCCTGGGCGCTGCCGCCGGCCGCGCTCGCGGCCGGGGTGTCGCTGCCCTGGGTGGCCGCCGGTGCGCTGGTGGCCGGGGCCGGCTCGGCGGTCTGCGGGACGCTCTACAGCACCACCACCCAGAAGTGGGTGCCGGCGGAACTGCTCGGCCGGCTGACGGCCTTCGGAGTGCTGGGCTCCTTCGGCCTCGGCCCGCTCGGGCTGGCGGCGGCCGGTCCGCTGGCCGGCCGGTTCGGCTCGGACACCGTGCTGCTCCTCGGGTCCGTCTGGCAACTCGCCGCCGGGGCCGTAGTGTTGGCGACACCGGCGGTACGGAACCGCCGCTGGGAGGAGGGCCCGGACAGCTGACTGCCCCTGGACGGCTTCGGGGCGCACCCCCGGCCCACCGCGCTCCGCGCCCGGCCGGCCCCGGAGCGCGACCGGCTGCCCCTCCCGCGTGTGTAGGCCTCCGCGGCGGGCGGGGCGGCCGACCCGGTCGTACGGTGGGAGGACGGGGATCACGGAGGAGGTCGATCATGCCCGGTTCGCTCACCATCAGCCACCACGAGTCCGCGGCGACCGTGGACCACATGGACGCCGAGCGGCTCGCCACCGTACTGGCGGATCTGGCGTACCTGCTGGAGATCCCGGGGCCGGAGCGGATCAGCGACGCGCAGCTCGCCGTGCTGTGCGAGGGGCGCGGCCCGGACCGCGCCGAGCTGGTGCACTGGTGCGCCTCGCTCGCCCGCGGGTTGAAGGGGCAGCTCTGACTCCGGCCGGAGCCGCCCGTACGCGCGGTGCCGACCGCCCGCCGCTTCCCGTCGACCGCCCGCCGCTTCCCGTCGACTACCCGCCGCTTCCCGCCGACCGCCCGCCGTACGACCGCCCGCCGCTGCCCGCCGACCGCCCGCCGTACGATGGCGCGCGGGGCGGGGACGCCTCCCGGGTGCCGGGGTGGCCGGCGGCCGGTCCGGCGGAGGGTGGGGGCCCGATCGTGTCGCAGTCCTGGTCGATGTCCTGGCTGACGGTGCCCACGCCGCTGCCCAGCGGTCCGATGCACGTGGCGGTGACCCCGCTCGGCGTGGCGGCGGCCGGTTACCGCGGTCGCGACGGTGAGCTGCCGCCGTGCACCGACGAGGCGAAGGCCACCGCCGTCACCGAGCGGATCGGCGCCTATCTGGCGGGCCGCACACGCGAGTTGGGCCTGCCGATCGACTGGAGCCTCAGCTCGGGACCGCACCGCGCCGTGCTCCAGACGCTCTGGCGCGAGGTGCCGTACGGCCGGACCATCACCTACGGCGAACTGGCGGCCCGCAGCGGGGTGTTCGAGGACGTCGCGGAGCCGGGACTGGCCGCTCGCACGGTCGGGCAGATGATGGCCGCCAACCCCGTCCCCCTGCTGGTGCCGTGCCACCGGGTGGTGGCGGCGGACGGGATCGGCGGCTTCGGCGGCGGCCAGGTCGGGATCGACGTGAAGCGCTGGCTGCTCACCCTGGAGGGCGTGCTGGAGCCGACCCTCGACTGGAACGGCCCGCTGTAGCGACGCCGCCCGTACCCGCCGCCGGCCGCCCGCTCAGCACCCGCCGCCCCGACCCCCGACCCCAGGCTCCCGGCCCCTCGCCGCCCGTCACGCCCGGGCTCGGACCAGGGACACCCGCCCGGGTGCCCGGCGCGGCGGCACCGGCTGGATGCCGGGCACCAGCGTGTACTCGATGCCGCGCACGTCCGGCCCCGCGCCCGCGCCGTCCGCCCCCTCCGGCCGCTCCCCGAGTGCCAGCCGCACCGCGTCCCACGGCAGGTTGAGGCCGCACAGCCGCAGTTGGTGGAGCCCGGCGGCGGGCCGGGTGTTGACGTCGATGACCACCGGCCGGTCCTCGAACCGGCGGAACTGCACATTGGACAGGTACGCCATCCCCGTCGCCCGGACCAGCCGCCGGACCGGCTCCAGGTAGCACTCCTCGGTGGTGAAGCCCCGGCGGCGGCCCTGCTTGGTGCGCCCGACCACGGTGAGCGGATCGCCGTCCCGGTCGGCCAGGCAGTCCACCGAGACCTCCGGCCCGTCCAGGTAGGGCATCACCAGCAGGTCCACCGGCTCACCGCCCGAGCCACTCGCACTGCCCGCGCCGCCCGAACCACCCGCACCGCCCGCACCGCCCGTACTGCCCGAGCCCCCCGCGCCGCCCCCGGCCAGGGCGGCGGCCACCTGCTCGACCTGCACCCGGTGGTCCCAGCCCGCCAACCGCCGTGCGCCGTAAGGCTCCCGGGTGAGCACCCGGAAGCCCGCGCCGCCGGCGCCGGAGGTGGGCTTGAGGCAGGCGGTGTGCCCGTCGCCCTCGATCCGCTCGACGGCGTCCCACAGCTCGCCGGGGGTGCGCACCCGCCACCAGGGCGGGGTGGGCAGTCCGGCCCCGGCGATCGCCGCGTAGCCGTCGGCCTTGCTGGTGAAGGCCGCTATCGCGGTGGCCGGCGGGCAGAGCAGCGCGGTGCCGATCGCCTCGAACTCCGGCCGGGCGAGGGCGATGGCGAGCTGGTGCAGTTGCGGGACGAAGACGTCGACGGCGTGCCGGGCGCAGTAGTCCAGCGCGTAGCGGACGTAGTCGGCCGCGGACAGGTCGACCGGCTCCGGGGTGCCGTGGTCGGCGGCGGCGAGCACGGGCGAGTCCGGGTCGCCGTGGGTCGCGTGGACGACGACCGGGCGCGGCGCGGCGCGCAGCTGTTCGATGAAGAAGACGTTCTCGGCGTAGGTGCGGTTCAGCCAGACGCGTACGGGTGCGCTCATGCGGCCCTCCCAGGAGGAGAGTTGACGAAAGGTCAGAAAACCCTAGCGACCTGTTCGAACCGGTCGGACGGCGGGGCGCGAGGTGCGGATCGTGTCGAAGGGCGGCGCGGGCCGGGTGTCCATGGGGGAGGATGGGATTCCGCACCGCGATATGTTCGAATAAATAGTCGAACGGATATCGATCTGGTGATCTATTCGTACTATTTGTTGGGCCATTCTGAACCACTCGAACGAGTGATTGCGGGCCGCCCTCGAATGGGCCCAGTATGAAGCTGCAACACGCATGTGCAAGGCGACACTTCATCGGGTATGCGAAGGGCTCCCCTCATGTCGACCGAAACCAATGCCGGTATTCCCGCGCCAGGTGCGCGTTCGGAGATCCGGCAGCAGCAGAGTCTGAGCACGGCCGGCGCGCGGAACCTCGCGACGACCACCAAGTCCGCGCCGCAGATGCAGGGCATCAGCCCGCGCTGGCTGCTCAGGAGGCTGCCCTGGGTGCAGGTCTCCGGCGGCACCTACCGGGTGAACCGCCGCCTGCGCCACTCGGTCGGCCGGGGCCGGGTGAGCTTCGTCAAGACCGGCTCCGAGGTGCGGATCGTCGCGCCGACGCTGGCCGAGGTGCCGGTGCTGCGCGGTTTCCGGGACGAGGCCGTGCTGGAGGAGCTGGCCGGGCGCTTCGTGCAGCGGGAGTTCAGCCCGGGTGACGTCCTGGTCCGGGCCGGGGCGCCGATCACCGAGGTGTTCCTGATCGCGCACGGCAAGCTCGACCGGCTGGGCACCGGCAAGTACGGCGAGGAGACGGTGGTCGGCACCCTCGCCGACGGCGACCACCTCGGCGACGAGGCGGTCCGGCAGGACGGCGGGGACTGGCCGTACACCGTCCGCGCCGCGACCTCCGGCACCGTCATGTCCCTCTCCTGGCCGGCCTTTCAGGAGCTGCACGACCGCTCCGAGGCGCTGCAACTCCAGGTCATCGAGTACCTGAACGGCTTCCAGCAGGCGCAGAACAAGCACGGCGAGGCCGCGATCGACCTCTCCTCCGGGCACCACGGCGAGCACGAGCTGCCCGGCGCCTTCGTGGACTACGAGCTCAAGCCGCGCGAGTACGAGCTGAGCGTCGCGCAGACCATCCTCAAGGTGCACACCCGCGTCGCCGACCTCTACAACGAGCCGATGAACCAGACCGAGCACCAGCTCCGGCTGACCATCGAGGCCCTGCGCGAGCGCCAGGAGCACGAGCTCATCAACAACCCGGAGTTCGGCCTGCTGGAGAACGCCGCGTACGACCAGCGGTTCCAGACCTACTCCGGCCCGCCCACTCCGGACGACATGGACGAGTTGCTCAGCCGCCGCCGCGGCACCCGGATGTTCCTGGCCCACCCCAAGGCCATCGCCGCCTTCGGCCGGGAGCTCAACAAGCGCGGCCTCTACCCGGGCACGGTCGAGGTCGAGGGCAAGCAGATCATGGCCTGGCGCGGCGTCCCGGTCTTCCCGTGCAACAAGATCCCGATCGTCGGGAGCACCAGTTCGATCCTCGCCATGCGAATCGGCGAGGACAACCAGGGTGTCATCGGGCTGCACCAGACCGGAATTCCGGACGAATACCAGCCGGGCCTTTCGGTGCGGTTCATGGGAATCGACGAGAAGGCCATCATTTCGTACCTGGTGAGCGCCTACTACTCCGCGGCGATCCTGGTTCCGGACGCGGTCGGCGTCCTGGAGAACGTGGACATCGCGCGGTACTGACGGCTTGCGGCCGTGCGCCGCGCGGCCGCGCATGGCGTACGTACGCGGCCGCCCGCGACCGTGCATGACGCACGCCCGCGACCGTGCCCGACACCGCAGGGCAACCCCGGTCCGCCGCGACGGCGGGCCGTCCCACGACAGGCGCCGACAGGGGGAGACACCCATGACCAGTCCCACGCTGGAGCGGGACCACAAAGAGGGGCACGAGGCGGCGGACATCCTCGCCCGGGCCCGCGCGCTGGTCGACCCGGTGCTGCGGGCCGCCGTCGACTCGCTGCCCGGCACCATGCGCAAGGTGGCCGGCTACCACTTCGGCTGGTGGGAGGCGGACGGCACCCCCGTCGAGGCCTCCGCCGGCAAGGCGATCCGGCCGGCCATGGTCCTCGCCGCCACCCAGGCGCTGGGCGGCAAGCCCGACGAGGCCGTCGCCGCTGCCGCCGCGGTGGAGCTGGTGCACAACTTCACCCTGCTCCACGACGACGTCATCGACCGGGACGACACCCGGCGCCACCGGCCCACCGCCTGGCGGGTGTTCGGCACCACCGAGGCCATCCTGGCCGGGGACGCCATGCACTCCCTCGCGCTGCGCCTGCTCGCCGAGGACACCCACGGGGCCGCCCAGGGCTCGATCCGCCGGCTCACCGACTGCGTGGTCGAACTCTGCGAGGGGCAGCAGATCGACTGCGCCTTCGAGCAGCGCGACGACGTCTCGCTGGCCGAGTGCCTGGCGATGGCGGAGGCCAAGACCGGCGCCCTGCTCGGAGCCGCCTGTGCGACGGGCGCCCTGTACGGGGGCGCCTCCGAGGAGGCCGCCCGGGCGCTGGACGGCTTCGGCCGGGAGATCGGCCTGGCCTTCCAGCTGATCGACGACCTGATCGGCATCTGGGGGGACCCAGCGGTGACCGGCAAGCCGGTCGGCGCGGACCTGGCCGCCCGGAAGAAGTCCCTGCCGGTGGTCGCGGCGCTGGGTTCCGGCACCGTCGCGGGCAAGCGGCTCGCCGAGCTTTACGCGCTCGAACGGCCGCTCAGCGCCGAGGAGTTGGCACAGTGCGCGGCGGCGGTCGAGGAGGCCGGCGGGCGCGGCTGGGCGCAGGGCGAGTCCTGCGAGCGGATGGCCGGGGCGATGGCGCAGCTGGCCGCCGCCGTGCCCGAGCCGGCCGCGGCGGACGAACTGCTGGCGCTCGCCGAGCTGGTGACGCGCCGGACGCACTGAGCGGCCGGGCCGCACGAGCGGTGTCCTCCTGAGGGCGTTCCCGGGGGCGGGAAGCCGGTCCGTCCGGCTTCCCGCTCCTGCCGCCCGACCGGGCCGCGCGCTCAGCCGAAGGCCGCCAACAACCGCTGCTCCTTGGCCGGTTCGATGCCGTTCCGTACCGGAGCGTCCGGTGCCCCCTTGCGTCCGGCCGCGTCGGTGTCCTCGGCCGGCCCGCGCGTGCGCAGCCACTCCCAGGTGTCCCGCGCCGTCTCGGCGAACGGCCGGCAGCGCAGGCCGGCCGCCTCGGCGCGGGCGGTGTCGGCCAGCCAGACGCCCGCGAAGTCGGGCAGGTCCGGTGCCCAGAAGGGAAGTTCGGTCCACGGGCCGACCTGGTCGGGGCCCTCGGCGAGCAGCGGCCCGTCCTCGACCCAGACCAGCTCGGTGTCCGCGGTGCCCGCGACGGCCCGGCAGGTCTCCAGCCACTCGCCGAAGCGGAGTCGCCCGGGCGGCGCCGTGGTGACGAAGCGCCCCGTCGTCCCGGCCGTCAGCAGGTCCAGGCCGAAGGCGGCGAAGTCCCGGACGTCGATCACCTGCATGGTCCGCTGGGGGTCTCCCGGGGCGAGCACCCGTCCGCCGCGTGCCATCCGCTCCAGCCACCAGGGCAGCCGGCCGCCGTTCTCGTGCGGCCCGATGAGCAGCCCGCTGTTGAGCACCAGCGTGCGCTCGGCGCCGAACCCGGCGAGCACGGCGCGTTCGCAGCCGGCCTTGAGGGCGTTGCCGGGCGGCTGGCCGGGCGGGGTGTCGGCGGGGCAGGGGTGCAGGGCGGAGTCCTCGTCGATCACCCGGGCGGGCCAGTCGGCGAAGGCGTGCACCGAGGAGACGATGGTGTAGTGGTCGGCCCGCTCGCGCAGCAGCCGGGCGCTGAGCGCGGCCTGGGCGGGCTGCTGGGCGGAGGTGTCGACGACGGCGTCCCAGCGGCGGCCGTCGACCAGCCGGGCGAGGTCGTCGGCGCTGTCGCGCTCGCCCCGGACGGCCTCGACCCCGGGCAGGTCGGCGGCGCTGCGGCCGCGGTTGAAGGTGGTCACCCGGTGGCCCCGGGCGAGCGCGTCGGCGGCGTAGGCCCGTCCGAGGAAGGACGAGCCACCAAGCAGGAGGATCTTCATACCGATGACCCTGCCTCGGCGGTCCCACCGGCATGCCCGGATTAGCGCTCAGCAGAGAGCGGAACCCGGGCGCAGAGGTGGCCCGGCCGCAGCCGACCCGACGTGCCGCCCCACCCGGCCCCACATAGCATCCCCTTCGTACCGATTGATACCGATTCCTCACGAATCAAGCGGACCCGCAGTGGGAGAGCGACAGCATGGTCAACCCGGCACTCGTGGACCCGGCCACCGTCCGCGCGACCGCCGCCGAGGCCTGGATCCGCGGCTACCCGATGCTGCGGAACTACCGCGCCCTCTACGCCCAGGCCCTGGACGACGCGGACCCGGGGTACGTCGGCGGCTTCGGCGTCTTCCGCCACCAGCCGCGGCCGCCCACCCCCGCCGACCCCGGCGGCCCCCTCCGCACCGACGAGCCCGGGGACACCCCCCGCTCCCGGGCCTGGCTGGACCTGCGCGCCGAGCCCTGGGTGGTCTCGGTGCCCGCCGAGGACCGGTACCACGTCCTGCCGGTCCACGAACTCGACACCGTGTACGCCGGTTTCATCGGCACCCGGACCACCGGCCCCGAGCCCGGCGACCACCTGGTGGCCGGGCCCGACTGGCACGGCGAGCCCCCGCCCGGCATCCGCGGGGTGATCCGCACCGCCACCCGGCTGGTCGGCATCCTCGGCCGCACCCGGCTGACCGGGAACAGCCCCGCCGAGATCGCCGAACTCGCCGCCGTCCAGGAGCGGTACCGGCTGCGCCCGCTGCACGAGTACGCCGGCACGCCCGCGCCGGCGCCCGCCCCGGAACCGCTCTGGCCGGTCTGGCGCGAGGAGGTGGCGGACACCGTCGAGTTCCTCGCCTTCCTCGACTTCCTGCTCGGCTTCTTCCCGCTGGACGGCCCCGTCCCGCTGCCGCCCGCCGAGGCCGGGCTGCGCGGCCGCCTCACCGACCTCGGTGTCGACGGCCGCGGCGAGTTCGAGCCCGCCGCGCTCCCGCTGGAGGTGCGCGCGGAGATCGAGCGCGGCCTCGCCGACGGACGGGCCCGGCTGGACCGCGCCGTCGCCGAACTCTCCGACTCCAGCGGGCTGTTCGGCACCCGTGCGCAGATCGGCGGGGACTTCCTGCGGCAGGCCGTCGGCGCCGCGGTCGACCTCCACGGACTGCCCGCCGAGGAGGTCCGGCAGGTGCGCTGGGAGGAGGACAGCACCGGCCGGCGCCCGCCGAACGCGAGCGACCGCGACCACCTGATCCGCTTCGCCCCGGACGCGCTGCCCCCGGCCGGCTCCGCCTGGTCCGCCACCATGTACGCGCTCCCGGAGCACCGTCTGGTCGACAACCCCCTCGACCGCTACGCGATCGGCGACCACACCCCCGGTCTGGTCCACGATCCGGACGGCGGGCTCACCCTCTACGTCCAGCACAAGCGGCCCGCCGACGCCGAGCACTCCGCCAACTGGCTGCCCGCCCCGGACGGCCCGTTCACGGTGGTGCTCCGGTACTACGCCCCGGGCCGCGCCGCCCCCGGCGGCGGCGGGCTCCCACCGCTTCCGCCGCTCGATCCCCGCTGACCGGTCGCGCACCCGGTCCCCACCTCGCCCGCTCCGCACCTCGCCCGCTCCGTACGTAAGGACCCGTGATGAACCAGTCCGAGCTGGAGGCCCTGGCCGCCGACGCGTACGTCTACGGCTACCCGCTGGTCGCCGGCCTCACCATGGTCGAGCGCTTCACCAAGGGCGGCCTGGGCACCCTGCCGGCGGCGCCGTTCAACCGGTTCGGCCACGCCACCCGGCTGGCCGGCCCGGCCGACGACTTCGTCTCCGTCAACAACGACACGATCTACTCGATGGCCCAGCTCGACCTCTCGGAGGGCCCGCAGGTGCTGCGCGTCCCCGACACCGCGGGCGCCTACTACGTGCTCCAGGTCATCGACGCCTGGACGGACAACATCGCCTACCTCGGCCGCCGGGCCACCGGCACCGAGGCGCAGACCTGGCTGATCGTCCCGCCCGGCTGGCATGGCACCCCGTCGGACCCGTCCCGGGTGATCGAGCTGCCCACCACCGTCGGCACCCTCGTCGGCCGCTTCGCCTGCCTCGGCCCGGACGACCTGCCCCGGGTGCGGGCCCTCCAGGCCGCCCTGGAGCTGGAGCCGCTGGAGGCCGGGGGCCTGGTCGCCGGACTGCCCGAGCCGGACGACGGGGTACCCGAGCGGCTGGCCTTCTTCGAACGCCTGCGGGTCTGGATGCAGGCCTACCCGCCCGCCACCGCGGACATCGAGTACCAGCGCCGCTTCGCCGCGCTCGGCCTGCTGGACGACGGCGCCTCGCCGTACCGGGCGGCGGCCCCGGAGTGGACGCTGGCGCTGGCCAAGGGCCTGGCCGCCGGCCGCGAACGGGTCGAGGCCGCCACCCGCCCGCCCGAGGACCACCCGCTCGGCGAATGGCGCAGCACGCTCCACCTCTTCGACTACAACACCGACCACCTGGGCCCCGGCACCCTGGACGACCCCGAGTGGCGCATCCCGGACCGCCGTGCCGCCTACCTCAGCCGGGCCGCCGCCGCCCGCGCGGGCCTCTGGGGCAACCACGCCTACGAGGCCTCGTACGCGATGACCTACGACGACTCGGACGGCCGGCCCCTCAGCGGCGCCAACAGCTACACCCTGCACTTCGACCAGCCGCCCCCGGCCGGGGCGTTCTGGTCCATCACGATGTACTCCGTTCCGGACTACTGCCTGGTGGAGAACCCGATCGACCGCTACTCGATCGGTGACCGCACCCCCGGCCTGGTCCACGGCGACGACGGCTCCCTCACCCTGATCCTCCAGCACGACCAGCCCGAGGACCCGGACGCCGCCGCCAACTGGCTCCCCACCCCACCCGGCGAGTTCCGCCCCATCCTCCGCATCTACCAACCCGAACCCCCGGTTCTCGACGGGACCTACCAAATCCCCCCGATCCACCGCACCTGACCAGCCCACCCCGCACACAGGAAGTCGGCCCAGCCGACTTCCTGCGCAACCCCCGGGGCTCTCCTCCGGCGCGTGGGTTGCTTTCGGCCTGCCCCGCGCGAAAAGTCGGCCGAGTCGACTTCCTGCGCAGCCCCCGAGGCTCTCCTCCGGTGCGTGGGTTGCTTTCGGCCTGCCCCGCGCGAAAAGTCGGCCGGGCCGACTTCCTGTGCACCCCTGCCGATTCGCCGGGCGGGTGGCACCCGGCAACGGGCCTGAGTATCCGCCCGATGCCCGCCCGCTTCACCCATCCGATGGCCCTCGCGCGTTGAAAGTCGACGGGTCCGACTTCCCATGCACCTCACCTTTTCCGTAAGCCCCCGCCCGGCCGCCTCTACGCGCGTTGATTTTTCCTCGCCCGCCACCCTTCTGCACAGGAAGTCGGCCACACCGACTTCCTGTGCGCCCGCTGCCGTTTTCACGCAGGGAAGCCCGGCCAGTGGCCCATGCACTCCATTGCCACCAGCCCACCCTGCGCGAGAAATCGGCCCGGTCGACTTTCCATGTCCGACCCCTCCGCCGCCGTGAATCTACGCGCGTCGACTCGCCGAAGCCTTGCGCGAGAAGTCGGCCCGGCCGACTTCTCGCGCGCGGCCGGTTGGTCGCCGGCGAGGGTGGCGTGGCGGCTTGGCTGTCTGGGCGGTTGGCGTTCGGCCGTGGCCCTGCACGAGAAGTCGGCGGATCCGACTTTCTGTGCGCCCTCGCCTTTCGGAAGCCCTGCTCGGCGCTTCCATGCGCGTGCCGATCGTTCCTCGCACGCCATGCACCAGAAGTCGGGCCAGTCGACTTCCTGTGCGCTGGTTCGTTGGTTTCGCGGTCTGCGTGCCTGACTGATGCCTGCTCGCCCCTGCGCGCGAGAAGTCGGCGGGGTCGACTTCTCGCGGGTGTCTCGCCTGTCGATGGCCCCTGCTGGGCGTTTCTACGCGCGTTAACTCACGTTCTTCCCTGCGCGAAAAGTCGGCCGGGCCGACTTCCTGTGCATCCGCTGCCGGGGCTTTGCAGGGGATCCGGTGGTTGGTCCGCGTGCTTGGCCGCATGCCGCTGCATGAGAAGTCGGCCGGGTCGACTTCTCACGCAGGCTTGCTCCGGGCCGGGTCAGTGATCGGACGGGGATGCCGTCGGCGTGCTTGTGGGGTGTGGTGTGGCATCCGGGCTGGGCGCGGTGGTGGGGGTGTCCGAGGGGGAGGGAGAGGGGGATGCGGGCGCCGTGGGGGAGGGGGTGGCGGGAGGCGTCGGTGTCGCGGACGGCGGAGGGGTGGCGGGGGAGGAGCCGGAGCCGCCGCGGTTGTGCGGTCCGCCCTCCAGGGTGACCACCGCCTGTGAGGGCGGCAGTGCGATCCGGGCGGTCCAGTGGGTGGTCGGCGCCTGGTCCTCGTCCACGGTGACGATCACGGTGATCCGCTGGCCGGGCGCCAGGGTGCCGGAGTCACGGCTGAGCCGGAGCCAGCCGGCGTCCGTCACCGCGCGCCAACGGATCTCCGCTCCACCGGAGTTGGTGAGGGTGAGGATGGTCCGGCTGCCGTACTCGGCGGCCTCGACGGTGAGCAGTCCGGCCGGGGCGGGCTCGCCGGTGCCCGGCGTGGAGGTGCGGTCGACCGCCGGGGCCGGGGCGGGTGCGGCGACCAGGTCCGGACTGGTGAGCGGGGTCGCGCCGTGGACCGGGACCGGGACCACCGCGCCCTGAACGGTCAGCCGGGGCAGGCCGGGAAGCAACGTTTCTGCACCGCTCCCGCCAACACCGACCCCGCCGGCGCCGCCCGCCAGCTCCATCCCCGGCATACCGGAAGCCCCCGGCCCCGCCGGTCCACCCACCGCCGGCCGCTGCCCGGCCGACCGTCCGGCCTCGTCCACCCGCACCGCCGACACCGCCGCCGACCTCGCGCCCCCATCGCCCCGGTGCCCGGCCCAGAGCGCGATCACCGGCGCGGCCAGGACCGCCGCGAGCACCCCGGTGGTCACCACCCGCCGGCGCACCGCCAGCCCCCGCCCCACGTCCGGCGCCCGGTGCCGAGGAAAGCCGCCCTGGTCGAACCGCAACCCCGACTCCACCCCCGGAGCAGCCACCCCCTCAACAGCCGCCCCATCAACAGCCGCCCCGCCAACAGCCGCCCCCGGAGCCCGCAGCAGCGAAAGCCCCGCCACCCCCGCCGTACCCTCCCCCGCCTCGCTCGCGGCCACCCGCTCCGCCGTCCCCCGGCAGGTCGGGCAGTCCACCACGTGCTGCACCAGCTCCCGCCGCAGCGCCGGGCCGAGCACCCAGCTCCGCCAGGACTCCGCCCCCGCCCCGCCCAGCCGGTCCAGCTCCGGACAGCTGCCGACGCCGAGCACCAGCAGCGCCGCCCTGGTCCGGGCGACCTCGGCCTCGGCCCCGGCCAGCAGCTCACGGGTCCGCTCGAACGGCAGGCCCAGCACCGCCGCCACCTCCAACGGCGTCAGCCGGTGCCGGACGGACAGCTCCAGCGCCTCCCGCTGCTCCGGGTCGGTACCGGCCGCCTCCGGCCAGGCGAGCGAGGACAGCTCGCGCCGCCGCCGGGCCGCCTCGGCCTCGCCCGCAGCCGCCCTGGGCCCTCGCCCGGCCTCGCCCTCGGCGCAGGTCCCGGCACCCGGCGCGGCCTCCCCGCCGCCCGCGAGCCGCCGCAGGCAGCAGTACCGGGCCAGCGAGAACAGCCAGGCCCGCAGCAGCCCCGGCTCGGTCAGCCGGTCGCCGTGCCGCCGCGCCAGCTCACGGACCTCGCACAGGGCTTCGGCGGCCGCGTCGTGCTCGCAGAGCACCGAGAGGCAGTAGGTGAAGAGCCCGTCCGCCTGCCGCTCGTACACCGCGAGCACGGCCCCGGCCCGCACCTCGGCAGCCTCGGCCGTAGCCCTGGCCGTCCCAGCCGCCCCGACCACCCCGGCTCTTCCGGCCCTCCCGGTCAGGCCCACAGTTCGCGTTGTCACCCGTCCGACGGTAGAGACCGCAGACGGCTGACCCCGCCCATTCCCCCGTTATGTACTTCTTTCGGGTAACAACATCGCCCATCTGTGTGGACGCACGGCGAGCCCGCCGGCGGACCGCCGCTGTCACACCCAGGCGCTACGGTGGGCCGCATGCCTCCGCGTTCCAAGACCACCGCCAAGCCGCGCCCGGCGTACCGCTGCACCGAGTGCGGCAACCAGCTGCCCAAGTGGGTCGGCCGCTGCCCGGAGTGCAACGCCTGGGGCACGGTCGAGGAGTACGGCGCGGTCCCGATCCGGACCACCGCCGCCGGCCCGGTCAGCGCCCCGGCCCGCCCGATCGCCCAGGTGGACGGCCAGGTGGCGACGGCCCGGTCGACGGGCGTCCCGGAGCTGGACCGGGTGCTCGGCGGAGGCCTGGTGCCCGGCGCGGTGGTGCTGCTGGCCGGCGAGCCCGGCGTCGGCAAGTCCACCCTGCTGCTGGACGTCGCGGCCAAGGCGGCCACCGCGCGGCACCGCACGCTCTACGTGACGGGCGAGGAGTCGGCCGGCCAGGTCCGGCTGCGCGCGGACCGGATCAACGCCCTCTCCGAGCACCTCTACCTCGCCGCCGAGCAGGACCTCGGCGCCGTGCTCGGGCACATCGAGGCGGTCAACCCCGGCCTGCTGATCCTGGACTCGGTGCAGACCATCGCCTCCGCCGAGCTGGACGGCGCCCCCGGCGGCCCGGCCCAGGTCCGCGAGGTGGCGGGCGCGCTGATCCGGGCGTCCAAGGAGCGCGGCATGGCCACCCTGCTGGTCGGCCACGTCACCAAGGACGGCCAGATCGCCGGCCCGCGCCTGCTGGAGCACCTGGTGGACGTGGTGCTCAGCTTCGAGGGCGACCGACACGCCCGGCTGCGCCTGATCCGCGGGGTCAAGAACCGCTACGGCGCCACCGACGAGGTGGGCTGCTTCGAGCTCCACGACGAGGGCATCGTCGGCCTCGCCGACCCGTCCGGTCTCTTCCTGACCAGGCGTGACAAGCCCGTCCCGGGCACCTGCCTCACCGTCACCCTGGAGGGCAAGCGCCCGCTGGTGGCCGAGGTGCAGGCGCTGATGGTGGATTCGCAGATCCCCTCCCCGCGCCGCACCACGTCGGGCCTGGAGTCCCCCCGGATCGCGATGATCCTGGCCGTGGTCGAGCGGCACGGCGGGGTGAAGCTCGGCAAGCAGGACATCTACACCGCGACGGTCGGCGGGGTGAAGCTGACGGAGCCCTCCGCCGACCTCGCGGTCGCGCTCGCGGTGGCCAGCTCCTCCACGGACACCCCGCTGCCCAGCAACCTGGTGGCGATCGGCGAGGTCGGCCTGGCGGGCGAGGTGAGGCGGGTGACGGGCGTGCAGCGGCGGCTCGCCGAGGCGCACCGGCTGGGCTTCACCCACGCCCTGGTCCCGCCGGACCCGGGCAAGGTGCCGCCGGGCATGAAGGTGGTCGAGGTGGCCGACATCGGCGAGGCGCTGCGGGCCATTCCGGGCCGCCGCCGCGCCGCCGCGAAACCGCGCACCGAGGCCCGTACCGAAGGGGCCCGCACCGAAGGGGCCCGCACCGAGTCCCGCGCGGAGTCCCGTGCCGGGGCCCGGGGTGAGGCACCGTCGGCGCCGCCCGCGCCCCGCTCCGCCCGGGCCGCGAACCACCCGGTGGCGTATCCGGAGGAGCTGATGGACGGCTGGGAGCCGCTCGACTCCGACGAACTGCGCTGACCCAAGCCCTGCCGAAGCCACACACAGTTAGACTTTCCCCAGTCTCATTGGCCAGAAGGCAGTACCGAGCGGTACTGAGCGACAGAGCAACAGACCGCGGAGCGGCGCACGGCGCGAGGCGCGCGGCAGGGGTCGACCGGAGGAGTCACGTGGCAGCCAGCGACCGGGGGGCGGACAAGGCCTCCCGCGAGGAGGCCCTGCTGCGGGCCTCCCTCACCGCCATCGCGCCCGGTACCGCGCTTCGTGACGGCCTGGAGCGGGTCCTGCGGGCCAACACCGGCGGCCTGATCGTGCTGGGCTTCGACAAGACCGTCGAGTCCCTGTGCACCGGCGGCTTCGTCCTGGACGTCGAGTTCAGCGCCACCCGGCTGCGGGAGCTGTGCAAGCTCGACGGCGCGGTGGTGCTCGACAAGGACATCACCAAGATCGTCCGGGCCGGCGTGCACCTGATGCCGGACTCGACCATCCCCACCGACGAGACCGGCACCCGTCACCGCACCGCCGAGCGCGTCAACCGGCAGACCGGCTACCCGGTGGTCGCGGTCTCGCACTCGATGCGGCTGATCGCGATGTACGTCAACGGCACCCGCCGGGTGCTGGAGGACTCCACCACCGTGCTGTCCCGCGCCAACCAGGCGCTGGCCACCCTGGAGCGCTACAAGCTGCGTCTGGACGAGGTGGCCGGCACGCTCTCCGCGCTGGAGATCGAGGACCTGGTGACGGTCCGGGACGTCACCGCCGTGGCCCAGCGCCTGGAGATGGTCCGGCTGATCGCCACCGAGATCGCCGGCTACGTGCTGGAGCTCGGCATCGACGGCCGGCTGCTGTCGCTCCAGCTGGACGAGCTGATCGCGGGCGTGGAGCCGGAGCGCGAGCTGGTCGCCCGGGACTACTTCCCGGAGCGGGCCGCCAAGAAGGGCCGGACGGTCACCGAGGTGCTGGCCGATCTGGAGGCGCTCACCCACGCCGAGCTGCTGGACCTCCAGACCGTCGCCAAGGCGCTCGGCTACTCCGGCTCGCCGGAGTCGCTGGACTCCGCCGTCTCGCCGCGCGGCTACCGCCTGCTGGCGAAGATCCCGCGCCTGCCCAACACGGTCATAGAGCGCCTGGTCGAGCACTTCGGCGGCCTCCAGAAGCTGCTCGCCGCGAGCATCGACGACCTCCAGACCGTCGAGGGCGTCGGTGAGACCCGCGCCCGCTCGGTCCGCGAGGGGCTGTCCCGGCTGGCCGAATCCTCCATCCTGGAGCGCTACGTCTGATCGGCCGCGCGGCCGTACGGACGCCCGAACTCACTGACGGCCCCCGGGAGAAACCTTTCTCCCGGGGGCCGTCGCACAACCCGAAGCCGCAGCCCCGAAGCCGCACTCCCGAAGCCACAGCCCTGCCCCTGAAGCCGCACACGCGAAGCCGCACCTCCGGCGCCACGCGAGCGCACACGCCGGAGCCCCGGCCGCGCGGCGGCCGGGGCTCCGGGGGAGGAAGTTGACTGGTTCTCAGCTGTCCAGCCGGATCGAGGCCCGCGCCGAGACCTTGTCCCCGGCGAGCCCGGTGAGCTCCGCGAGCACCACGTACGTCCCGCTGGGCGGCGGCGTCTGGTCGGCGGTCGCGCACTGCGGCTTGCTGCGGCTGCGGTCCCAGGTGAAGGTCTCGGTCTGGCTGCCGTTCGCCCCGAGCTGCACCCAGATGCTGCCCTTGTCGGCCGGGCAGTCGCCGGAGGACCAGACCCGGTCGTTGCTGCTGCCGCTCACCGTGATCACGGAGGCGGTGCGGCCCAGGTCCACCCGGCAGTTGGTGCCGGCGGAGTTCTTGACCGTCAGGGCCAGCCGCGGCTTGTCCTTGGGCTGGTACGAGTTCTGGGTGCCGGCCAGCTCCAGCGCCACCTGCGAGGAGGCGCAGACCGGCAGCGCCATGATCTCCGGGGTGTTCACCGCCGGAGCACCGCCGCCTGAACCGCCCGAACCGCCCGTACCGCCCGTACCGCCACCACCGCCGCCGCCCGCCGGGGCAGCCCCGCCGGGGGCCGGGTTGGCGCCGCCGGTGCCGGTGCCGCCGCTGAGGTTGACCTCGGTGCCGCCGCCGCCCGCCACCGGACCGCCCCCGGTGCCGCCGCCCGGAGGCGCCGCGGGGCCGCTCGGCGAGGCGCCGGGCGTGATGGTCTGGGCCGGCGTCTGGTTCGGCGCCTGGGGCGGAGGCGTGGACGGAACGGCCTGTGCGGCCTTGCCCTGTGAGCCGCCGTCACCGCCCCCGCCCTGATCGATCATCAGCCAGGCGATCAGCGCGACGACCGCCGCGACGGCGACGAGCACGACGACGCGCCGACGCCAGTAGATCGAGGCCGGCAGTGGTCCGACGGGTTGACGCAGAGAAGGCACGATCAAACTCTACGAGACTGTGTGTGGCGATTGACTCACCAACACCGCACAGTCGCCCCTTCCTTCACATGATCCGCCATTTGATCCGTTCGGGCGAGCCCCAACCGGACGATTTTCGGAAAGCCACGGAAGATCCGAAGTGGTCCGCTCCACTTCGGCGGGGGCGGGCGGGCATGGCAGGATCGAAGGGCCATGACTGCCATCACCGCCTCCGCCACCGACGCCGCCCGGCCGCCGATGCCCCTGCCGCTGTTCCACTCGACCGTCCTGGACTGGTACGAGGCGAGCAAGCGGGACCTGCCCTGGCGCGCCCCCGACGCGACCCCCTGGGCGGTCATGGTGAGCGAGTTCATGCTCCAGCAGACCCCGGTCAAGCGCGTGCTGCCCGCCTGGGAGGCCTGGCTCACCCGCTGGCCGACCCCGGCCGACCTGGCCGCCGAGGCGCCCGGCGAGGCGGTCCGGATGTGGGGCCGACTGGGCTACCCGCGCCGGGCGCTGCGCTTGCACGCGGCCGCGGTGGCGATCACCGAGGAGCACGACGGCGAGGTCCCGGACGACCACGCCACCCTGCTGTCGCTGCCGGGGGTGGGGGAGTACACCGCCGCCGCCGTCGCCTCCTTCGCCTTCCGCCAGCGGCACGTGGTGCTGGACACCAACGTCCGCCGGGTCTTCGCCCGCGCGGTGACCGGCGTCGAGTTCCCCGCCCAGGCCACCACCGCCGCCGAGCGCCGCACCGCCACCGCCCTGCTGCCGGACGACGCCGAGACGGCCGCCACCTGGGCGGTCGGCGTGATGGAGCTGGGCGCGCTGGTCTGCACCGCGCGCGGCCCGGAGTGCGGGGAGTGCCCGCTGTTCACCAGCTGCGCCTGGCAACGGGCCGGCCGCCCGCCGTACGAGGGCCCGGCCCGGCGCGGCCAGTCCTACGAGGGGACGGACCGCCAGGTGCGCGGCAAGCTGCTCGCGGTGCTGCGCGAGGCGCACGGGACGGTGCCGCAGGCCCGGCTGGACGCCGTCTGGCCGGACGCGGTGCAGCGGGCCCGGGCCCTGGACGGCCTGGTCGCGGACGGCCTGGTCGAGCCGGTCGAGCAGGGCGTCTACCGGCTGCCGCAGTAGCGACAGCGCGGCGGCCGGCCCGCCCCGCAGCACGAGCCCCCGCGACTCCCGACGACGGCGCCCCCGGGAGGAAGACCTTCCGGGGGCGCCGTGCGGAGCGGTCCGGTCAGACGGCCGCAGCCTCCAGCGAGGCCTCGGCCGGCTTCTCGTCCTTGCCGGTCCCGCGCAGCGGCACCTCGCGCAGGAACACCGCCGCGGCGATCGCGATCACGGCCACACCGGCGCCCCACAGGAAGACGGTGTGCATGCCGTTGGACACCGCGTGGTGGTAGGCGTCCTGGACGGCCGGGTCCAGCTGGCGCAGGACGGCCGGGCTCACCTCGCTCGGGTCCTTCATGCCGCCACCGGCGACGGCCTGCTCGCCGAGCCGGTCCTTCATGGTGTCGGCGACCCGGTTGTTGAACAGGGCGCCGAACAGCGCGACACCGAAGGAACCGCCGATGGTGCGGAACAGGGTGGCGGTGGAGCTGGCCACGCCCATGTCCTTGAGCTCGACGCTGTTCTGCGCCACCAGCATGGTGATCTGCATCAGGAAGCCCATGCCGGCGCCCAGCACGACCATCCAGCAGGCGGAGGTGAAGCGGGTGGTCCCGGTGCCCATGGTGGAGAGCAGGATCAGGCCGCCGGCCATCACGAAGGTGCCGATGATCGGGTAGATCCGGTACTTGCCGGTCTTGGTGACGGCCTGGCCGACCACCAGCGAGATCACCAGCATGCCGAACATCATCGGCATCAGCAGCAGCCCGGAGTTGGTGGCCGAGGCGCCCTGGACGATCTGCTGGTAGAGCGGCAGGAAGACGGTCGAGCCGAACATCACGAAGCCGACGATGAACCCGATGATCGAGACCAGGGTGAAGTTCAGGTTCCGGAACAGGCTCAGCGGGAGCATCGGCTCCTCGACCCGCTGCTCCACGTAGCAGAAGGCGATCAGCGAGGCGGCCGAGAGCGCGGCCAGGCCGAGGATCTCCTTGGATCCCCAGGCGTACTGCTGGCCGCCCCAGGTGGTGATCAGCACCAGCGAGGTGATGCCGACGGTGAGCAGGACGGCGCCCAGGTAGTCGACCTTGGCGGTGCTGCGGACCTTCGGCAGCTTCAGCGTGACGACGACCACCGCGAGCGCGACCAGGCCGAGCGGCAGGTTGATGTAGAAGGTCCAGTGCCAGCTCAGGTGGTCGGTGATGAAGCCGCCGACCAGCGGGCCGCCGATGGTGGCGAGGGCCATCACGGCGGCGAACATGCCCTGGTACTTGCCGCGGTCACGCGGCGGGACGAGGGCGCCCATGATCGACATGACGCCGACCATCAGACCGCCGGCGCCCAGGCCCTGGACGGCGCGGAAGCCGATCAGCTCGTTCATGTTCTGCGACAGGCCGGACAGCGCCGAGCCCACCAGGAAGATCACGATCGAGGTCAGGAAGGTGCCCTTGCGGCCGTACATGTCGCCGAGCTTGCCCCAGATCGGGGTGGAGGCGGCGGTGGCCAGGGTGTACGCGGTGACCACCCAGGACAGGTGCTTGGCACCGCCGAGGTCGCCGACGATGGTCGGCATGGCGGTGCCGACGATCAGGTTGTCGAGCATGGCCAGCAGCATGGTGACGACCAGGCCGACCATCACGAGGCGGATCTCGCGGGGGGACCGCGGCTGCTCCTCCTCGGCCGCCTTGGCCTCCGGCTCCGGGCCGGCGGTCTTGGACTGTGACATGGGGTGGGGTCTCCCGGAGGGTGGTTCGGACGGAGCCTCGCGCCGTGCGGCGGCTCACTTACTTGTCGCCCGGCTAGTTAATCAGACCGTCGGCACGGTAGGTTGTTTCCTAGCCGGTCGTCAAGCCAGTTTCCCGACCGGTCCCCTGGGCAGGGAGAATGTGCCCGGGGCGGGCACCACCTCGGGGTCCGCGCAGTCCATCGACGCAGTCATGAGGCAGGCCATGGCCACTCCGCACAGCCCCCGCAGCGACACCAGGGCTCGCATCATCGAGGTGTCATTGGAGCTCTTCTCGGAGCAGGGCTACGAGCAGACCTCGCTGCGCGAGATCGCCGACCGGCTCGGCGTCACCAAGGCCGCGCTCTACTACCACTTCAAGACCAAGGACGACATCGTCCTGGGCATCGTCGACCGGATGGCCGCGCCGATCGACGAGACCATCGCGTGGGGCCGCGAGCAGGCCTGGAGCCCGGAGATGCGCGACGAGCTGGTCCGCCGCTTCGCGGACGGCATGGTCGAGCGGGCCCCGCTGCTGCGCTTCTTCCACGAGAACCAGCCGGCGCTGCGCGAATCCCGGGCCGGGCTGGCCTTCAAGGAGCGCATCATCACCATGATGCAGCTGGTGAACGGGCCGAACGCGGACTTCCAGGACCGGCTGCGCGCCGCGATGGCCCTGTTCTCCATCCACTCGGCGCTGTTCCTGGTCAAGGAGGGCGGGCACTGCGGCCACCCCGAGCAGAACGTCTGGGGGGAGCCGCTGGAGCCGGCGCCCACCCTGGACGACGCGATCGAGGTGGCCCGGGAGGTCGCGCTGGAGATCTGCAGCCGGATCCAGCGGCCGGCCGCCGAGGCCGGAGCCTCCTGACCGAGCCGGCCGCCGGGACCGGTGCCTGAGCGAGCCGTCCACCGGCGCTAGCCGGTGGACGCCCGGGCCCGGCGGCGCCGGGCGGCTCAGAAGTCCGAGACGCCGTGCCCCGCGAGGTACGCGATCGGGTTGACCACCGCGCCGTAGCGGTTGCTGGTGCGGATCTCGAAGTGGAGGTGCGGGCCGGTCGAGTTGCCGGTGCTCCCGGACAGCCCGATCCGCTCGCCCGCCGACACCCGCTGCCCCGCCGAGACGGTCACCGAGGACATGTGGGCGTACTGCGCGAAGTGCCCGTCCGCCAGCCGCAGCACGACCTCCTTGCCGTACGCGCCGTCCCAGCCGGCCGACACCACGGTCGCGTTGCCGACCGCCAGCAGCGGGGTGCCCCGGGAGACGGCGAAGTCCACCCCGGTGTGGTAGCCGGCCGCGTACCCGCGGTTGGCCACCCCGTACGGGTTGCTGGTCGGAGCGTTCGGCACCGGCGCCGACCACTCGGGATCCGGCGCGGGCGCGGTCCCGGGAGCGGCCTCGGAACCGGCCTCCGGCCCACCGCCGGACTCGGGGCCGGACCCGGGATCGGCTTCCGTCTCCGGAGCCGGTTCGGCGGCGCCTTCCGGCTCCGGCGCCTCCAGCGGCAGCAGGTTGGCCGCCACCCCCACGAACGCCTGCGCCGAGTCGCCTTCCTCGGGCAGCTTGTACGGGCTGGGGCCGGACACCTGGACCAGCCCCGCGCTGGGCACCTCCGCCCGCGGCACCGTGAAGGCCGAGCTGCCCGGAGTGGTGGGCCGCACGGTCTGCGCCGAGGCGGTGGTGGGCGTGACCACCAGCAGCACGCCGGCGAGCAGCACCGCCGCCGCCCCGGCCGAGGCCAGCGCGTGGTCGTGCTCGGCCCGCTGACGGCTGCCCGGCAGCGTGGTGTGCCGAGGCGCCCCGAGCGCGCGCAGCGGAGCGGCATGGGTGCGGACGGCATGGCCGATCCTGGGCTGCCAGGCCGCGGCCCGGGCGGCGGCGCGCGCGGCGAGCCGGCGCAGGGCCGGCCCCACGGACGGGACGGTGGACATCGCTTGCCGTACCTCACGGTCGTACGAGGGCAGCACGCGGAGCCCGTTCGGGCGCGTGCTGAGCGGGGGACCACTCAGGTTTAACGGTCACCGAGCGGACTCCCAAACGGCGTGACGTACTACGGCGTGTAGTCAGCGTGGCGCCGGATATTCAAACCGACGGAGTAACGATCATGAGATCCGATCGTCCACGGCAGCTCCCCGGCACCCGGCCGGCCGCCCCCGCCCGGCTACTACCACCGGTCGTACCGTGCCGGGAGCCTGTGACCAGTACCACTGACGCGGAAAGGCGTCCGGCCCGCCCCCGCGCGGTGCGGGGACGGGCCGGACGTGAAGTTGTCAGAGCTGCCTGGTCACAGGCCGATCGCCATGGGTGGCGATCAGTTGTCGACCGGGCGGACCCGGATCCAGGTCTCCAGGTAGTTCGAGGACTCGTTCTCGACCTCGATGCTGGTCCCGGTCTTCGGGACGTCGACACCGCTGTACGGGTTGTCCTTGTTCCACCAGGACTTCAGGTCGTTGAACTCGTCGACGCCCTTGGCCTTCGGGATGACGGTCTCGACGCCGGCCTTGTGCAGGGTCAGACCGGAGGTGCGGCGGGAGCCGAAGGTGGAGTCGTAGCCCTGCATGCGCGGACGCATCAGGGTGCCGTCGGTCCACTTCAGCGGGGCCGGGTGCGAGTCGACCGGCAGCACCAGGCCGTGGCCCGGGTGGATGCTGACGTTGTTGTCGGCCTGCGACTCGTCCCAGTACCAGATCAGCAGGCCGGGCTGGTACGGGTAGTGCTCGACCCAGTTCGGCCGGTCGGCGAAGCCGAAGTTGTACGGACCGGTCTTCAGGGTCTGGTCGAAGGAGACGTACTGCCGGTTCTCCGCGATGTAGTACTGCGCGTAGTCCTTGGTGTACGAGCCGCCGAAGCGGGTGAAGCCGTCGGCCGACCAGCCGTTGTCACCCTTCTCGACGTCGTCGCTGAAGACGGTGGCGCCGTCGGCGACGACCGCGATGTTGTCCAGCGTCAGGCCGCGGTAGTGGAGGCCGCCGTCGGTGGTGTTGTGGTAGCGGAACTTGATCTTCTGGCCGGCGAAGGCGTCCAGGTTGAAGGACAGGTCGCCCCAGGCGGCCACCTGGCCGCTGATGGCCGGACGGCCGTTCTCGCGGGGCAGCGGGGCGCCGTTCCAGGTGCCGTCGACGACGGTCCAGGTCTTGCCGCCGTCGGTGGAGACCTCGCCGAACGCGTAGTCGAAGTCCTGCTCCAGCTCGAACCAGGCCTTGGCGTCGATGCCGGCCTTGGCCTTGCCGGTCAGGTCGATGTCACGGGTGAGCGTGACGTTCAGGTTGTCGGCGCTGCCGCTCCACCACTCGCTGGTGCCGCCGAACGGCTTGTTGATCTCGGTGGTGATGCTCTTCTTCGGCAGGTCGACGATCAGGCCCTGCGGCAGGTTGCTGTTGTACTCCGCCGGGCCGATGTGGTGGGTCGACTCCTTGCCGGCCTTGGCGCGGTCGACCTTCAGCCAGCCGAGCTGGTACTTGCTCCAGCCGTCGAGGTCGTTCGGCATGTCGCCGATGCTGTCCTTGCCCTCACCGAGCCAGGAGCCGGAGGACATCAGCGACCAGAAGCCGACCGAGTTGTCGATGCCCTTGCCGGCGGTGTCGTAGAGGTCCGGCAGACCGAGGTCGTGGCCGTACTCGTGGGCGAAGACGCCGAGGCCGCCGTTCTCCGGCTGCATCGTGTAGTCGCCGATCCACACGCCGCTGTTGCCGATCTGGACGCCACCGAGCTTGTTGCCGTCGGGGCCGGCCGTGCCCTGGAGGTTGCCGTAGACGTACGAGCGGTGCGCCCACAGGGCCTTGTTGCCCTGCTTGCCGCCACCGGCGGACTTGTCCTCGCCGGCGTGCACGATCTGGAAGTGGTCGATGTACCCGTCGGGCTGGTTGAAGTTCCCGTCGTGGTGCGAGCCGTAGCGGTCCCACTGGTCGTACTGGGCCAGGGTCGCCTTGATCTGCGCCTCGGTCTGACCCTTGGCCTGCTGGTCCTTGTACCAGATGTCCACGGCGTCGCGGATCAGGTCCTGGGCGCTGGCGCAGACGTTGGAGCCGCAGTAGTCGGAGCCGTAGCGGGCCTCGTTCCACGGCACCCGCACCCAGTCCGAGACCACGCCGTCGACCGAGTAGCGGCCCGAGGACTGCTTCTCGTAGTAGGTCTTCAGCGAGGGCTTGTCCTTGCTGAAGTACAGGTCCTGGAAGTGCTGCTGGTTGTAGTCGGCCTGCCAGGCGGTCGAGTTGTTGGTGGCCGGGTCCGGCTTCTCGATCTCGTTGTGCTTCGGGCCGGGCTCGCCGCCGTACTTGATCCTGCCGTCCGGCGTCTTGGTGGTGTTGTCCACCTGGTCACCGAAGTCGACGAGGATGGTGAAGATCTTGTCCGTGCGCTCGCGGGCGAGCTCGACGTACTTGTCCTTGCCGAGCTTCACGCTGGTGCTGCCGTTGTGCTTCTCGACCTGGGCGGTGCCGTTGAGCAGCTGCTCGGTGGCGGCCTTCTGCTCGGCCGTCACCTTCGCGGTCAGCGGGCCCGGGATGTTGTGCTCGGTGTTGGCCTGGACGGCCGCGTCGGCCGGGTCCCGCAGGACCGGGGCCGTGCCGCCGGCGGCGACGGCGCTGCTCGGGAACAGGCCCGCGCCGAGCGTGACTATGACCGCCGTGGCCGTGGCGGCCGCAGCGGTTCTCCTGATGTTCTTCAACGTTGTGACGTCCTCCCCGACCGGGGCCAGCTCTTGGCCAAAGCCCGGCAAACCAAAATGAAAGACAGGTGGACGTCATTTGATACAAGCGTGCACGGAAAAGATAGATCTTGACCGTGACATGGTCACGGCGCTATCCTCCGCGACTTCCCATCAGCTGACCATCTGTCAACCGTATGGTGGTTAAACGTTACTGAGAAACGGGGCGCACCCGCACCTTCCAGAGCGGAGGCCAGCCGTCTCGGTCGATACCGTTCCGGCTCGGTCCGGGCCGGGACGCGCCGAGCCCCCGGCGCGAACGCCGGGGGCTCGGTGGCTGTGAAGTTGTCTGTTAAAAGTTGGCTACTTCGTCAGGTCCGGACCGGACGAGGCGACCGCGGCCGGGGTGTCCGCGACGGCCGACTTCTCCTCGCCGCGGAAGGTGAACTTGGCGTCCTTGCCCTCGCCCTCGACGTCGACGACGACGATGTGGCCGGCCCGCAGCTCACCGAAGAGGATCTTCTCGGAGAGGTGGTCCTCGATGTCGCGCTGGATGGTGCGGCGCAGCGGACGGGCACCCAGGATCGGGTCGTAGCCGCGCTTGGCCAGCAGCTTCTTGGCCTCGACGCTGAGCTCCAGGCCCATGTCCTTGTCCTTGAGCCGCTCGTCCACCTTGGCGATCATGAGGTCGACGATCTGGATGATGTCGTCCTCGGACAGCTGGTGGAACACCACGATGTCGTCGACGCGGTTCAGGAACTCGGGGCGGAAGTGCTGCTTGAGCTCCTCGCCGACCTTCGCCTTCATCCGCTCGTACCCGGTCTGGGTGTCACCCGCGGCCGCGAAGCCGAGGTTGAAGCCCTTCGAGATGTCCCGGGTGCCGAGGTTGGTCGTCATGATGATGACGGTGTTCTTGAAGTCGACCACGCGGCCCTGGGAGTCGGTCAGGCGACCGTCCTCCAGGATCTGCAGCAGCGAGTTGAAGATGTCCGGGTGGGCCTTCTCGACCTCGTCGAAGAGGACGACCGAGAACGGCTTGCGGCGGACCTTCTCCGTCAGCTGGCCGCCCTCCTCGTAGCCCACGTATCCGGGCGGGGAGCCGAACAGCCGGGAGACGGTGTGCTTCTCGGAGAACTCGGACATGTCGAGCGCGATCAGCGCGTCCTCGTCGCCGAACAGGAACTCCGCCAGCGTCTTGGACAGCTCGGTCTTACCGACGCCGGACGGACCGGCGAAGATGAACGAACCGCCGGGGCGCTTCGGGTCCTTGAGGCCCGCACGGGTGCGCCGGATGGCCTGGGAGAGCGCCTTGATGGCGTCCTTCTGGCCGATGACGCGCTTGTGCAGCTCGTCCTCCATGCGCAGCAGGCGGGACGTCTCCTCCTCGGTCAGCTTGAAGACCGGGATGCCGGTGGCGGTGGCCAGGACCTCGGCGATGAGCTCCTCGTTGACCTCCGCGACGACGTCCATGTCGCCGGCCTTCCACTCCTTCTCGCGCTTGGCCTTGGCCTGGAGGAGCTGCTTCTCGTCGTCGCGCAGGGACGCGGCCTTCTCGAAGTCCTGCGCGTCGATCGCGCTCTCCTTCTCGCGGCGCACGTCGGCGATCTTCTCGTCGAACTCGCGCAGGTCCGGCGGCGCGGTCATCCGGCGGATGCGCATCCGGGAACCGGCCTCGTCGATCAGGTCGATCGCCTTGTCCGGCAGGAAGCGGTCCGAGATGTACCGGTCGGCCAGGGTGGCGGCGGCGACCAGGGCGGCGTCCGTGATGGAGACCCGGTGGTGGGCCTCGTAGCGGTCGCGCAGACCCTTGAGGATCTCGATGGTGTGGGGCAGCGACGGCTCCGCGACCTGGATCGGCTGGAAGCGGCGCTCCAGCGCGGCGTCCTTCTCCAGGTGCTTGCGGTACTCGTCCAGCGTGGTGGCACCGATGGTCTGGAGCTCGCCGCGGGCCAGCATCGGCTTGAGGATGCTGGCGGCGTCGATGGCGCCCTCGGCGGCGCCCGCGCCGACCAGGGTGTGCAGCTCGTCGATGAACAGGATGATGTCGCCGCGGGTGCGGATCTCCTTGAGCACCTTCTTCAGGCGCTCCTCGAAGTCGCCGCGGTAGCGCGAGCCGGCCACCAGGGCGCCGAGGTCCAGCGTGTAGAGCTGCTTGTCCTTGAGCGTCTCCGGGACCTCGCCCTTGACGATCGCCTGCGCCAGGCCCTCGACCACGGCGGTCTTGCCGACGCCGGGCTCACCGATCAGCACCGGGTTGTTCTTGGTGCGGCGGGACAGCACCTGCATGACCCGCTCGATCTCCTTCTCGCGCCCGATGACCGGGTCGAGCTTGGCCTCGCGGGCGGCCTGGGTGAGGTTGCGGCCGAACTGGTCCAGGACCAGCGAGGTCGACGGGGTGCCCTCGGCGGGCCCGCCGGCCGTCGCCGACTCCTTGCCGCCGCCGGTCTGGTAGCCGGAGAGCAGCTGGATGACCTGCTGGCGCACCCGGTTGAGGTCGGCGCCCAGCTTCACCAGGACCTGGGCGGCGACGCCCTCGCCCTCGCGGATCAGGCCGAGCAGGATGTGCTCGGTGCCGATGTAGTTGTGGCCGAGCTGAAGGGCCTCGCGGAGCGACAGCTCCAGGACCTTCTTCGCCCGGGGGGTGAAGGGAATGTGACCGGACGGGGCCTGCTGGCCCTGGCCGATGATCTCCTCGACCTGCTGGCGAACGGCCTCAAGAGAAATCCCGAGGCTCTCCAGGGCCTTGGCGGCGACGCCCTCGCCCTCGTGGATCAGACCCAGGAGGATGTGCTCGGTGCCGATGTAGTTGTGGTTGAGCATCCGGGCTTCTTCCTGAGCCAGGACGACAACCCGCCGCGCGCGGTCGGTGAACCTCTCGAACATCGTTTATCGCTCCTCAGAGCGGTCGGGCAGTTCGGGGTCCGTCCCCGCCCTGTCCTTCCGCATGCTAGTCCCGCTCAGCGGCGCGGCCCACGGATTCACTCCCCGGTAGAGGAGCGAGATGCTGCGCGACCAGCCGACACCAATCCCAACCTGATGCTGGGAATCGGTGTTCCCACAGGTGGGCCGGATGCACCGGATTCCGCTACGCCATCGGCGAACACGTGCCGCCGGGGCGCGGCCGGAACCGGCCGGCCGGTCGCACGTACTGCCCCTGGACGGGCCGAAGAACCCGTCCACCTGCATTCATACCCGGTGTCGGGGTGGTTCTCGCGCAGTTTCCGCGGTGGCGGTGTTCGCCTGGCGAGAAGTCGGGCCGTGGCGGCGGCGGTTGGACGGTGGCCGAGTGGCCGGTGGGCCGACCCGGTGGTGTCGGCGTTACCGCTTCGCCCTTACAGCGTTGCACAGCCGGTGATTGTTCCGCCGCCCGAGCGGCGGCCCGGCCAGGGCCAGGGCGGCGGCCTGTTCCGGCGGCCCGTTCCGGCGGCTCGGAGGCCGGCCCGGACGGAGGCCCGTTCCCGGGCCGGGGCGCGCGCCGCGGGGCGCGGAGGAGCCTCCTCCGCGCCCCGTGCGTGTCAGCGCGGCGCCGTGTCCGGCCGCCGGGGCCCCGCATCCGCTCCGGCGGGCCTGCGGCGCCGGGATCAGGACGCGTTGGCCTGCTCGTACGCCTCGCGGACGTTGCTCGGCACCCGGCCGCGGTCGTTGACGTCCATGCCCTGCTCCTTGGCCCAGGCGCGGATCTTGGCGGTGTCCGGCGCACCGCCGGACGGACGCGCCGCACCGCCGCGGCCCGGGCGGCGGGCGCCGGCGAGCCGGCCGCTCTGCTTGCGCCCCTTCTCCACGTACGGCGCCAGCAGACCGCGGAGCTTGTCCGCGTTGGCGCTCTTCAGGTCGATCTCGTAGGCAACGCCGTCGAGCGCGAACGTCACCGTCTCGTCCGCCGAACCGCCGTCGAGATCGTCTTCAAGAATGACCTGCACCCTCTGTGCCACGGGCTTCCCTTTCCGCTAAACGACCCATTGCCTAAGGAAAGGAAAGCGCCTTTCTCCGGAAAACACAAACCCTTGACCCCGATGGAGCGGCTCAGAGGTGCAGCAGCATGCGCGAGTTGCCCAGAGTGTTGGGCTTCACGCGCTCCAGGTCGAGGAACTCGGCGACGCCTTCATCGTACGAGCGGAGGAGTTCTTCATAGACATCCGTAGCGATCGCCGCCGGGTCTGTCGTACCATCATCGGTTTCCTGGAGCTCGCCGATCTCGACGAAACCGTGTTTCGCGAAGAAGGCGACCTCGAACGTCAAGCAGAAAATCCGACGGACGCCCAGCCACCGTGCCGTCTGCACCAGCTTCTCCAGCAGCAGGTGCCCGATCCCGGAGCCGCGGACGGCCGGATCCACCGCGAGCGTGCGGACCTCGGCGAGGTCCTCCCACATCACGTGCAGCGCGCCGCAGGCCACCACCGTGCCATCGTCGTCGCGTTCCGCGACCCAGAACTCCTGGACGGATTCGAACAGTGTGACTGTGGGCTTGTCCAGCAGAATGCCGTGCCGCGCGTAGTCGTCGATGAGCCTGCGTACTGCCCGAACGTCCGTGGTCCGCGCCCGGCGGATGGTGACCTCCATGGTCGGGACGTTATCGCGCCGATCCCGGTTCCGTCCCGCCGGTATCGGATCCCGGGTCCGCGGAATCCGGGGCGGCCGGATCGGACGGGAACAGCGCGGCCACCCGCAACGCGTCCCGGAGCGCTTCGCGTTGCTCGGGCGACATCAGGCCGAAGAAGTGCACCAGGGCCGCCGCCGGATTGTCACTGGTGGCCCAGGCGTCGTTCATCAGAGCGGCCGTGTACGCCTCGCGCGAGGAGACGGGTTCATATCGATAGGCCCGGCCGACCCGCTCGCGGCGCAGCCAGCCCTTTCTGTGGAGCTTGTCCAGGACGGTCATCACCGTGGTGTACGCGATTTCGCGTTCCGACCGCAGATCCAGGAGAACCTCGCGAACCGTCACCGGTCGGTTCCACTGCCAGACCCGGGTCATGATGGCGTTCTCAAGTTCGCCGAGTTGCCGGACCATAGTGCGGCCAGGATAGGGAGTGAATGGGGCAAATCTTGTGAAGTGCGCCAAACCGGCGCGCCGCCACCCCCGGGAATCGGGAATGGCGGCGCGGTGGTCGTACGGAACGGCGGCGGGTCAGTCGAGGTCTTCCTTGGCGCGCTGGGCCCCGCCCTGGCTGCGGACGATGGCCCGCACCAGGAACCCGAAGCCGATCGCCATGACCAGCGGTGGCACGATCGCGCTGACGTAGTCCATCAGGTCACTCCTCCTCGGTCTTCTCCGCCGTCGCGGCGGAAGCCTTCGGCTCCGGCTTCACCAGCGGGAAGAGCACCGTCTCCCGGATGTTCTTGCCGGTCAGCAGCATGATCAGGCGGTCCACGCCGAGGCCGAGGCCGCCGGTCGGGGGCATCGCGTACTCCAGGGCGCGCAGGAAGTCCTCGTCCACCTGCATCGCCTCGACGTCGCCGCCGGCCGCCAGCAGCGACTGGGCGGTGAGGCGGGCGCGCTGCTCGACCGGGTCGACCAGCTCGGAGTAGGCGGTGCCGATCTCGGTCCCGAAGATCACCAGGTCCCACTTCTCGGCCACGCCGGGCTGCGAGCGGTGCTGGCGGGTCAGCGGGGAGACCTCGGTCGGGTAGTCCTTGATGAAGGTCGGCCGGACGGCGTTCTCCTCCAGCAGGCGCTCGACCATCTCCAGCACGATCTGGCCGTGGCCCCACTCCTTCTCGAACGGGATGCCGTGCTCGGTGGCCAGCGCGCGCAGCTCCTCGACGCCGGTCTCAGGGGTGACCTCGGTGCCCAGGCGGGCGGAGATGCCCGGGTAGACCCGGACCTCCTCCCACGGCTCGGCCAGGTCGATCTCGTGCTCGACGCCGTGCGCGTCCACGCCCTTGATCACGGTGGTGCCCAGCGCGTCCCGCGCCGCGTTGATGATCGTCTCGCGGATCAGCGCGGCCTGGGTGTCGTAGTCGCCGTAGGCCTCGTACGACTCCAGCGAGGTGAACTCCGGGTTGTGGGTGGAGTCCGCGCCCTCGTTGCGGAAGTTGCGGTTGATCTCGAAGACCTTCTCGGCGCCGCCGACCACCAGCCGCTTGAGGTACAGCTCGGGGGCGATGCGCATGTAGAGGTCGATGTCGTACGCGTTGATGTGCGTCTTGAACGGGCGCGCGTTGGCGCCGCCGTGCACCGGCTGGAGCATCGGGGTCTCGACCTCGATGTAGCCGTTGTCCTCGTAGGTGCGGCGGATCGAGCGGACGACCTTGCTGCGCAGGTGCAGGATCTCGCGGGCCTCGGGGTTGACGATCAGGTCCACGTAGCGCTGGCGGACCCGGGCCTCCGGGTCGGTCAGGCCCTTGTGCTTGTCCGGCAGCGGGCGCAGGCACTTGGCGGTGAGCTCCCAGCGGTCCACCATCACGGACAGCTCGCCGCGCTTGGAGGTGATCACCTCGCCCTCGACGCCGACCTGGTCGCCGAGGTCGATGTCGGCCTTCCAGGCCGCCAGCCGCTCGGCGCCCAGCTTGTCCAGGGAGAACATCACCTGGAGGTCGCCGGTGCCGTCGCGCAGGGTGGCGAAGCAGAGCTTGCCGCCGGTGCGGGAGAGGATCACGCGGCCGGTGACGCCGACCCGCTCGCCGGTCGCGGTGTCCGGCTCCAGGTCGGGGTGCTTGGCACGCAGGTCCGCGATGGTGGTGGTGCGGGGGAATCCGACCGGGTACGGGTCGACACCGGCCGCCCGGAGCCGGTCCAGCTTCTCGCGCCGGACGCGCATCTGCTCGGGAAGGTCGTCGGACGCGGGAACAAGGCTCTGATCGCTCACCCCACAAGGGTAGCCAGCCACACACGGTGCTCCGCGCCGGGATGACGCCGGGACGGCGCCGGGGGAGGCCGCCGGCGCGGCCTCCCCCGGAACGGGCACGGGCGGCTCAGCCGGTGCCGGTGGCGAGCTCGACGTCCTCCGGGCCCGGCTCGGCCGGCGGAGCGGGGCGGGCCGGGGGCTTGGGGCGGCGGCCGAACAGCTCGGCGGGGGTGGGCATCCGGTGCGGGCGGGGCGGGTTCTGCGCGGGGGCGGGCTGCTCCGGGCGGGAGTCGGTGCTGCTCATGGTGGTCCGTCCTCCTACAGGGTTGAGGTGACTGTTCGGCGGTGCGGCGGGGCTCGGTACGGCCACCAGGTGGCGGTGCTGGGCGCTGGTGAGGGCGAGCCGCTCGCGCACGGCGGCCTCGGCCAGCGCGTGGCAGCGCCCGGCCAGCCGGGAGCGGCGGGCCCGCTCGCCGTGGCCGCAGGGCTGGCGGCTCAGCCCGCGCAGGGCGGTGAGGTCCTCCGGCCCGGGCAGGTAGCCGTCGGACACCGCCTCCTCCAGCCGGTCCAGGTAGCCGGGGGCGCTGCCGGGCAGGGCGGAGCGGTAGCGTCCGAGGTCGTCGAGCAGGAAGGCGCGCAGGCGGCCGCCCTCCTGGACGGCCTCGTCGATCGCCTCGGTCAGGCGCAGCGCGTCCTGGACGTCCTCCGCCCAGAGTTCGGCGCCCGCTCCGGCGAAGGCCGGCCGGTCGGGCCCCTGGAGGTGGACGGGGACGGCGGGGTGCAGGGCTTGGGCGAGGGCGCGGCGCAGCACGCGGACTTCGTCGGCGCTGAAGGCCATGCCGCCGCGCGATCCGTGTGGCGTAGGCATGGGCTGACACTACGTGAGGAATATCCGATTTGTCGGTAGCGTCGCGGCCGAACCACTCGCGTTCCGGCTCGGCGAAGAAGCGTTTCGCCTCCGCCCGTAACGCCGCCCCGGGCGCACCTGGTCATCCAGGTGTCAGGGGAGAGCGAGCGAGGGGGCCGGGCAGGATGCGATCGGACGGTCAGGAGAAGGCGGCCCGGGGCCGTCGGCGGGACGAGGACTTCCAGGCCTTCGCGGCCTCCCGGGCCCGCCCGCTCTACCGGTCCGCCTGCCTGCTCACCGGCGGGGACACCCACCTCGCCGAGGACCTGGTGCAGGAGACCCTGGGGCGGGTCTACGTCCAGTGGCACCGCACCTCCTGGTTCGCCTCCAAGCCCCGGATCGACAACCCGGCGGGGTACGCCCACACCGTGCTGGTGCGGGCCTTCCTGTCGCACCGAGGCCGCCGCTCCAGCGGCGAGCGGCCGGTCGACGCGGTGCCGGACGGCGCGGCCCCGCAGGGCGACCCGGAACTGCGGCTGACCCTGCTGGACGCGCTCGGCCGGCTCGCGCCGCGCGACCGGGCGGTGCTGGTGCTGCGCTACTGGGAGGACCACAGCGTCGAGGAGACCGCCGGGATCCTGCGCAGCACCCCGGGGGCCGTCCGGATCCAGGCGTTCCGCGCCCTCGGCCGGATCCGGGCCGTCCTCGGCGACGGCATCGGGGAACTCGCCGAGCGCTGAGCCGGCGCCGCGCACGACATTCCGACCCACTTGGCAGAGAGGCTGGTTCAGCATGTCCACAGAACACGACGGGCCCGACGAGCGGTTCGAGCGGGCCTTCACCGAGGCCATCGCCGCGGCCGGCGGGGCCTTCGACACCGAGGCCGCCCGGCTGGTCGACACCGGCTGGTCGCACGGCCGCCGACTGCGCCGCCGGCGGCGGGCCGGAGCGGTGGCGGGCACCGCCCTCGCGCTGGCCCTGGTCGGGGCGGGCACGGCCGCGGTCGGCGGCCTGCCGCCCGGGCCCGGCACGGTGGCGGCCGGCGCGTCGCCGGGCGGATCGCCGAGCGCCGCCGCCCCGGTCAGCGGCCCGGAGTTCCTGAAGATGCTCACCGAGCTGCTGCCGCAGGGCGCCGTGGAGGTGGGCGAGGCCAGGGGCACCGAGAGCGGCACCCCGCAGCTGCGGCTGCAGCTGGACGACGGCCACGGCCAGGTGCAGTACCTGTTCTGGATCATGCGCTTCGGAGGGGCGGCCGAGAGCTGCCCGTCCGTGGCGACCGGCGGTGACGCCTGCACCGAGACGGACCTCCCGGACGGAGGTCGCCTGCGCCTCTACCAGGCCGCCACCCGGGACGGAGAACCGGTCGGCTCGAAGATGTGGTCCGCCCTGCTGACCGGGCACGGCTACCAGATGCTGCTTGAGGAGTGGAACCGCAACCCGCAGGACCGGAGCGCTCCGATCACCCGCACCGACCCGCCGCTGACGCCGGACCAGCTCGCCGCCGTGGTGAAGGACCCGCGCTGGAAGCAGGTCGTGGAGGCATTGCCGGAGGGGAGGGCGATGGTGACCGTCGCGCCGGGCGAGACCAGGAGCGCGGGCGGCGGCGTGTTCGTCGAGGGGTCGTGGAAGCCGGTCCCCCCGACCGCCTCGTCCGCCCTGCCGACCGGCCCGACGCCCGCCGTGCCGGGGCAGGGCTTGCCGGGGGGGACGGTGGTGGTCGATGGCCCCACGGGAGGCGCCCTGCCGACCGGCCCGGTCACCCTGCCGGCCTTCCCGCCCCCCGGCCGCTGAACGCCGCTCAGCCGACGGCGGGCCGGTTGCGCTCGTACACCAGGCGCAGGCCGATCAGGGTCAGCCAGGGCTCGTGCACGTCGATGGTGGTGGCCTCGCCGAGGACCAGGGGCGCGAGGCCGCCGGTGGCGATCACCTGGACGTCGTCCGGGTCCTTGGCCAGCTCCCGGGCCATCCGCTCGACCAGGCCGTCGACCTGCCCGGCGAAGCCGTAGAGGATGCCGGACTGCATGCCCTCGACGGTGTTCTTCCCGATCACGTTGCGCGGGCGGGCCAGCTCGATCTTGCGCAGCTGGGCGCCGCGGACGCCGAGCGCCTCGACCGAGATCTCGATGCCGGGGGCGATCGCGCCGCCGACGTAGTCGCCGCGGGCGTTGACGGCGTCGAAGGTGGTGGCGGTGCCGAAGTCGACCACGATGCACGGGCCGCCGTACAGGTGGTTGGCGGCCAGCGCGTTGACGATCCGGTCCGCGCCGACCTCCTTGGGGTTGTCCATCAGGACGTGCACCCCGGTCTTCACGCCGGGCTCCACGATCACCGCGGGGACGTCGCCGTAGTAGCGGCGGGTCACCTCGCGGAGCTCGTGGAGCACGGCGGGGACGGAGGAGCAGATCGCCAGCCCCTCCACCACGGCCTCCCGGACCGCGGTGTGGTTCCCCATCAACCCCTGGAGCAGCACGGCCAGTTCATCGGCCGTGCGGCGCGGATCGGTGGAGATCCGCCAGTGTTCCACCACGTCCTCGCCGTCGAACAGGCCGAGCGTGGTCTGGGTGTTGCCGACGTCGATGGTGAGGAGCATGGGCCGCTTTCTGCGAGTCGGGACGGGTCTGTGCTCGACCTGACGGTCAGGCGCGCAGGTCCAGGCCGATGTCCAGGACCGGCGAGGAGTGGGTGAGCGCGCCCACGGCCAGGTAGTCGACACCAGTCTGGGCGACCTCGCGCGCGTCGGCCAGGGTCAGTCCGCCGGAGGCCTCCAGCTTCGCCCGGCCGGCCACCAGCGCGACGGCCTCCTTCAGCTGGTCGACGGTGAAGTTGTCCAGCAGGATCAGGTCCGCCCCGGCCTCCAGCACCGGCGGGATCTGCTCCAGGGAGTCCACCTCGACCTCGACCGGCAGCTCCGGGTACGCGGCCCGGACGGCCCGGAAGGCCTCGGCCACGCCGCCGGCCGCGACCACGTGGTTGTCCTTCACCAGCGCGGCGTCCGAGAGCGCCATCCGGTGGTTGGCGCCGCCGCCGCAGCGCACCGCGAACTTCTCCAGCGCGCGCAGGCCCGGGGTGGTCTTGCGGGTGTCCCGGACCACCGCGCCGGTGCCCTCCAGGGCGTCCGCCCAGGCGCGGGTCGCGGTCGCGATGCCGGACAGGTGGCAGAGCAGGTTGAGCGCGCTGCGCTCGGCGGTCAGCAGGTCGCGGGTGCGGGAGCGGACCGAGAGCAGCACCTGGCCGGCCGCCACCCGGTCGCCGTCCTCGACGTGCCGCTCGACCTCGAACTCCTCCTCGCAGACCAGCGAGACGACGGCCTCGGCGACCCGCAGCCCGGCCACCACGCCGGCCCGGCGGGCGGTGAAGTCGGCGGTCGCGACGGCCTCGGCGGGCACGGTCGCCACCGAGGTGACGTCCTCGCCGCCGGCCAGGTCCTCGGCCAGCGCCAGGGTGGCGATGTCCTCGACCTCGATCGGGTCCAGCCCGGCCTCCTCCAGCAGCTCGGCGAGCTGCGGGTCCAGGCCGGTCTCGTAGCCCTCGCCGTCCCCGCAGGCACAGCCGTCGCCGCAGCCGCCGCTCTGGTCGGCCAGGGGGAGTTCCTCGTGCGCGTGGGTCATGGTCCTACTGCTCCTCGGGGGTGCTGACGGGGTCGCCGGAGGCGGCCAGGGTCGTGATCAGGTGGCGCCGCCAGTGGGCGTCGTCCCGGTCGGGGAAGTCCTCCCGCCAGTGGCCGCCACGGGTCTCCTCGCGCTGCGCGGCGGCCGCGACCAGGGCGGTGGCGACCAGCAGCAGGTTGGCGGCCTCCCAGGTCTCCACCCGGGGGTCGGCCGGCTTATCCTCGGCCACGTGGCAGCGGGCCTGCTCGGCGAGCAGCGTCAGTCCGGCCGCGGCGTCGGCCAGCGAGGCGGCCGAGCGCAGGACGCCCGCGCCGCGCGACATCAGCCGCTGGATCTCGGCGCGCGCCTCGGAGGCCGGCAGCGGCACCGGCCGGGCGGCCCGCGCGGCGGAGACGTCGACGGTGCGCTCGGGCAGTTCGCCCGCCGCGTGGCGCGCGGCCAGGTCGGCGGCGATCCGCTCGGCGAAGACCAGGCCCTCCAGCAGGGAGTTGGAGGCCAGCCGGTTGGCGCCGTGCACACCGGTGCAGGCGACCTCGCCGCAGGCGTACAGGCCGGGGACGGAGGTGCGGCCGTGCCGGTCGGTGCGGACGCCGCCGGCGGCGTGGTGCGAGGCCGGGGCGATCGGGATCGGCTCGGTGACCGGGTCGATGCCGTGGGAGCGGCAGGAGGCCAGGATGGTGGGGAAGCGGTGCTCCCACATCTCGGCGCCGAAGTGCCGCCCGTCCAGGTACATGTGGTCGGTGTCCCGCTCCTGCATGCGCCGGGTGATCGCCTTGGCGACGATGTCGCGCGGGGCGAGTTCGGCCAGCTCGTGCTGCCCGACCATGAAGCGCACGCCGTCGGCGTCCACCAGGTGGGCGCCCTCGCCGCGCACGGCCTCGGAGACCAGCGGCTGCTGGCCCGCGGCGTCCGGGCCGAGCCAGAGCACGGTCGGGTGGAACTGGACGAACTCCAGGTCGGCGGCCTCGGCGCCGGCCCGCAGGGCCAGGGCCACGCCGTCGCCGGTGGAGACGGCCGGGTTGGTGGTGGCGGAGAAGACCTGGCCCAGGCCGCCGGTGGCGAGCACCACCGCGCGGGCCCGGACGGCGCCGACGCCGTCGCGCTGGCCCTCGCCCATCACGTGCAGGGTGAGGCCGGCGGCGTGGCCTTCGGCGTCCGTCAGCAGGTCGAGGACGAGCGCGTGCTCGATCAGTTCGAGGTCAGGGTCGCTGCGGACGGCGGCGACCAGGGCGCGGGAGACCTCCGCGCCGGTGGCGTCCCCGCCGGCGTGCACGATCCGGTGGCGGTGGTGGCCGCCCTCGCGGGTGAGGAGGATCTCGCCGTCCTCGTCGCGGTCGAAGGCGGCGCCGACCGCGATCAGCCGGCGGACGGCGTCCGGGCCCTCGGTGACCAGGGTGCGGACGGCCTCCTCGTCGCAGATGCCGGCGCCGGCCACCAGGGTGTCGTCCAGGTGCTGCTCCGGGGTGTCCCCCTCGCCCAGGGCGGCGGCTATGCCGCCCTGGGCCCAGCGGGTGGAGCCCTCGTCCAACACCGCCTTGGTGACCACCATGGCCCGCAGGCCGGCCTTGCGGACGTTGAGGGCGACGGTGAGGCCGGCGATGCCGGAGCCGACCACGACCACGTCGGTGGTGGCGGTCCAGCCGGGGGCCGGGGCGGTGAGGCGGTGCTTGGACATGGGGGTGGGCTCCTTCAGCGCGAGGCGGCGTCGGCCGCGCCGTTGCCGTCACGGTACGCCGCGTCCCCGCGCAGCAGTCCGCTGCCCTCGGGTGCTTCGGCAGGGTTCCCGCCCAGGGAGGTGATCCGGTTCTGCCCGTCCACGAAGACGATCTTCGGCTCGTAGGCCTTGGCCTCGGCCGTGTCCATCTGCCCGTAGGCGATGAGTATGACCAGGTCGCCCGGGTGGACCAGCCGGGCGGCGGCGCCGTTGATGCCGATCACGCCGGAGCCTCGCGGGCCGGCGATGGTGTAGGTCTCCAGCCGGGCGCCGTTGTCGATGTCGACGATGTGGACCAGCTCGCCGGGGAGCAGGTCGGCGGCGTCGAGCAGGTCCTCGTCCACCGTGACGGAGCCGACGTAGTGCAGGTCGGCCTGGGTCACGGTGGCCCGGTGGATCTTGGACTTGAGCATGGTGCGGAGCATTGCGGGTCACGCCTCCTGTGAGTGCATGCCTGAAGGGGGTCTTGCCGGGTTCCGGCGGCCGGGGGTTCCGGCGCCGGTGCTTCAGCGGCCGGTGTTCCTGCGGCCGGTGCTTCAGCGGACGATGACGTGGACGTTGTCGATCAGGCGGGTCGCGCCCACCTTCGCGGCGACGGCCAGCACGGCCTCGCCCTGGAAGTCGTCCGCCGCCTCGGAGAAGTCGTGCGGGTCGATCAGGGCGAGGTAGTCCAGGGTGATGCCCTCGGCGCCGTCCAGGGCGGCCGAGGCGGCCTCGCGGACGGCCTTCGGGCCCTTCGCGCCGGCGTCCCGGCCGGCGAACAGGGCCCTGGACAGGGCGAGCGCGCGCTCGCGCTCCTCCGCCGAGAGGTAGCGGTTGCGCGAGGACAGCGCCAGGCCGTCCTCCTCGCGGACGGTCGGCACACCGACGATCTCGACGTCGAAGTCCAGGTCGGCGACCATCCGCCGGATGATCGCCAGCTGCTGGGCGTCCTTCTCGCCGAAGAAGGCGAAGTCCGGGTCGGTGATGTGCAGCAGCTTGGCGACCACCGTCAGCACGCCGTCGAAGTGGCCGGGCCGGGTGGCGCCCTCGTAGCGCTCGCCCATCGGGCCGGCCACGATGCGCACCTGCGGCTCGCCGTTCGGGTAGACCTCCTCGACGGACGGCGCGAAGACCACGTCGGCGCCGTTCTCCTCGGCCAGCTTCACGTCGGCGTCGAGGGTGCGCGGGTAGCGCTCCAGGTCCTCGGTCGGGCCGAACTGGAGCGGGTTGACGAAGACCGTCACGGCGACCCGGCCGTCCCGGCCGACCTGCTTGCGGGCGGCCCGGATCAGCGCGGCGTGGCCCTCGTGCAGCGCGCCCATGGTCATCACGACGGCGTTGTCGACCGGCTGCTCGTCCGGCCAGAACGCGGCCTCGAAGTCGTCCACCGTGCGGGTCAGGACGGCCCGGTGGACCTTCGGCGTCCGCTGGGGCTTGTTCGACTGCTTACCGCGTGCCATCTACCGCTTCTCCTCGTTCAGTACGTCCAGCAGCGCAGCCGCCGACGTTTCGTCGATCGTCCCGTTGGCGAGCGCCCGCTGCGCGGTGGCGCGGGCCATCGCCCGGTAGGCCGCCGGGATGTCCGGGGACACCGTACTGAGCTGCGCCAGGTGGCGCCGTACGGTGCCCTGGTCGCCCCGGGCGACCGGGCCGGTGAGGGCCGCGTCGCCGGAGCGCAGGCTGTTGTCCAGGGCGGCGCCCAGCAGCGGGCCGAGCATCCGGCCGGGCTCGGCGACGCCGGCCGTGCGGAGCAGCTCCATCGCCTGAGCGACCAGGGTGACCAGGTGGTTCGCGCCGTGCGCGAGGGCGGTGTGGTAGAGCGGGCGGACCTCCTCGGGCACCCACTCGGGCTCGCCGCCCATCTCCACCACCAGGGCCTCGGCGACCGGCCGCAGCTCCTCGGGGGCGGTCACGCCGAACGGGCAGCCGGCCAGCCGGGCCAGGTCCACCGAGGTGCCGGTGAAGGTCATCGCCGGGTGCAGGGCCAGCGGCAGCGCCCCGGCCCGGGTGGCGGGCTCCAGGACGGCGACGCCGTGCGCGCCGGAGGTGTGCACCAGCAGCTGGCCGGGGCGGACCGCGCCGGTGGCGGCCAGCCCGGCCACCAGGTCGGCCAGCGCGTCGTCCGGGACGGTCAGCAGCACCAGGTCCGCGGCGGCCAGCACCTGCGGCGGGGTGACGATCCGCACGCCCGGCAGCAGCGCCTCGGCGCGGCGGCGGGAGGCGGTGGACACCCCGGAGGCGGCGACCACGGTGTGCCCGGCGAGTTGGAGGGCGGCGCCCAGCGCGGGGCCGACCCGGCCGGTGCCGACCACCCCGACGGCCAGCCGGGCCGGGCGGTTCCCGGGGTCGCTGGGATCGCCGAGCGGGGCGAGGCCGGCGAAGTCGGCGAAGTCGGACGAACTCATGCGCCCGCCTCGCTGCGCTCGGCAGGGGCATTCGCCCACGCGCGCCTCTCGATGGTTCGCTCGCTGCGCTCGCTCACGCGCCCACCCTTGTCCTGAATGACCGTTCCGGTCCACCTGTGGGTACCGGACGTACCGCCCCAGTGTACGGGCGGGGTCAGTCGGAGGCCCCGGCCCGGATCAGCCCGGCCTCGTACGCCAGCACCACCGCCTGCACCCGGTCGCGCAGGCCGAGCTTGGCCAGGATCCGGCCGACGTGGGTCTTCACGGTGGCCTCGGAGAGCACCAGCCGGGCCGCGATCTCGCCGTTCGACAGCCCCTGGGCGACCAGCAGGAACACCTCCCGCTCGCGCTCGGTCAGCGGGCCGATGACGTCCGAGCCGGGCGCGCTGTGCGGGGTGGGCAGCACCTCGGCGAAGCGGTCGATCATCCGGCGCGTGGTGGTCGGGGCGACCACCGCGTCCCCGCCGTGCACCGCGCGGATCGCGGCCACCAGCTCGGTCGGCGGGACGTCCTTGAGCAGGAAGCCGCTGGCGCCGGCCTTGAGCGCGGCGAAGGCGTACTCGTCCAGGTCGAAGGTGGTGAGGATGAGCACGTGCGGGGCGTCCGGGAGCGGGCTGCCGTCCTCCGCCAGGCAGATCCGGCGGGTCGCCTGCACGCCGTCCAGCCGCGGCATCCGGACGTCCATCAGGATCACGTCCACCTCGGTGTGCCGCAGCTTCTCCAGGGCCTGCGCGCCGTCGCCCGCCTCGGCGGTGATCTCGATGTCGCCCTGTGACTGGAGGATCATCCGGAAACCGGTGCGCAGCAGTTCCTGGTCGTCGACGAGCATCACGCGGATGGTCAAGGTGGGACTCCCTTGGACGGGGGTGGACGGGGCCAGGCCGTGCCTGGGCCGTGACTAGTGGGCCGTCTTGAGGGGGAGGACGGCGCGGATGCGGAAGCCGCCGCCGGGGCGGGGGCCGACGTCGAGGCTGCCGCTGACCATGCCGACGCGTTCGCGCATGCCGATGAGGCCGTGGCCGAGGCCGTCGGCGCCGCCGGTGAGCTGGTCGGTGGTGGTGCCGCGTCCGTCGTCTTCGACGAGGACGGCGAGTTCGCGTTCGCCGAAGTCGACGGCGACGCGGGCGTGGGCGTGGGGGCCGCCGTGTTTGCGGACGTTGGTGAGGGCTTCCTGGACGATGCGGTAGACGGTGAGTTCGACGCCGCGGGGGAGTTCGCGGGGGTGGCCGGAGGTGGCGTAGTCGACGTCGAGTCCGGCGGTGCGGACTTGTTCGAGGAGTTCGGGGAGTTCTTCGACGCCGGGTTGGGGGACGTATTCCTCGGTGGTGGTGTCGGCGGTGCGCAGGACGCCGAGGAGGCGGCGCATTTCGACGAGTGCCTGGCGGCCGGTGGAGGCGATGGTGGCGAGTGCTTCTTTGGCTTGGTGGGGGGAGTTGTCGAGGACGTAGGCGGCGCCGTCGGCTTGGACGATCATGACGGAGACGTTGTGGGCGACGACGTCGTGGAGTTCGCGGGCGATGCGGGCGCGTTCGGCGGCGACGGCGACTTTGGCTTGGGCGTCGCGTTCGCGTTCGAGTCGGGCGGCGCGGTCTTCGAGTTCGGTGAGGTAGGCGCGGCGGACCCGGGTGAGCCGGCCCCAGGCCCAGCAGAGGATGAACGGCGTGCTCATCAGCAGCGTGAGCATCGCCGCCTCGCCGAAGCCGTACGGGCGGGTGTGGATGTCGTTCGCCGCGTCGACGACCGTCCGCACCGGCTCCATCTGCCAGAAGACCAGCGGCCCGGCGGACAGGCCGGCCGCCAGCGCCAGCCGGGAGGTCCACTTCCGGCCGAACGCGGCGCCGGTGTAGGCGAAGACCAGGTAGGCGATCGCGGAGCCGCCCGGTTCGACGTCCGCGAGCACCTGGCCGACGCCGATGGCGGTCGCGGCGGGCACGGTGACGTCGGGGTGGCGGCGCCGGAAGACCATCAGCAGCGGCAGCAGCACCGCGATCACGATCGAGGCGCCCGTGCGCCAGCCGCCCCCCGTGGGGCCGCCGTCCGGCACCAGGCCGAAGAACAGCACGATCGCCGCCCAGGCGGCGTCGACCACCATGGGGTGACGGCGGAGCCAGGCGTTGAGTCGATGCACGTCTCCAGCGTAGGCAGTCGCTTCGCATGCCCATGTCCGCCGGTAGGGCGATCCGTACTACTCCGTAGGTCGGAGAGGAACCTCACCCACCTGGGAGGGGCGCCCCCGAGGCGGGCGCCGGTTGGGAGCGGCCCCTGCGGCCGGGTAGCGTCCCGCCCCATGACGTGGATGCGGTGGGCGCCGGCCGTGGAACGGGCCCTGTACGACCCCGAGCGCGGCTTCTACCGCAGGCCGGAGGGCCCGGCCGGGCACTTCCGCACCTCGGTGCACGCCTCGCCCGGGTTCGCCCGCGCGGTGGCCCGGCTGCTGCTGGAGGTGGACGAGGCCCTCGGCCGTCCGGAGGAGCTGGCCCTGGTCGACGTCGGGGCCGGGCGGGGCGAACTGCTCACCGGCGTCCTGGCCGAGCTGCCCGCGCCGGTGCTGGCGCGGCTGCGTCCGTACGGCGTGGAGATCGCCGACCGGCCGGCCGGTCTTCCGTCCACAGTCCTGTGGACGGACGAGCCGCCGCGCGGCGTCACCGGGCTGCTGTTCGCCAACGAGTGGCTGGACAACGTGCCGCTGGACACCGGGGAGGTGGACGAGGACGGGGTGCTGCGCTACGTCGAGGTGGACACCGTGACCGGCGAGGAGCGCCTCGGCGGGCCGGTCTCGGCGGCGGACTCGGCCTGGGCCGCCCGCTGGTGGCCGGCCGAACGGCCCGGCGAGCGCGTGGAGTTCGGCGGCCCCCGGGACACCGCCTGGGCATGGGCCGTGGCCGGGCTGGAGCGCGGGCTGGCCGTCGCCGTCGACTACGGGCACACGGCGGACCGGCGTCCGCCGTTCGGCACCCGCACCGGCTTCCGGGACGGCCGGGAGGTCGTGCCGGTGCCGGACGGCTCCTGCGACGTCACCACGCACGTGGCACTGGACTCGATCGCCGTGCCCGGTCTCCACAGCCTGTGGACGACGCAGCGGGAGGCGCTGCGCGCGCTCGGCGTGAGTGGCGCGCGCCCGGCGCTCGCGCTCGCCTCCAGCGACCCGGTGGGGTACCTGCGGGCGCTGAGCGAGGCGGGGGAGGCGGCCGAGCTGACCGACCCGTCCGGGCTGGGCGCCTTCGGGTGGCTGCTCCAGGCCGTCCGGATGCCGCCCCTCGGGACGGGGGGAAGGGCCGTGGGCTTGGCGGACCTGCCGGGATGGGAGACTGTGGGGCCATGAGGGAGACCACGGTCGGCATCGGAGCGGGCGCCGAGAACTTCACCAGCACGGCGGGCACCACCGACATGGTGCTCAACATCGGCCCGCAGCACCCGGCCACGCACGGCGTGCTGCGGCTGCGGCTGCTGCTGGACGGTGAGCGCATCGTCACCGCCGAACCGGTGATCGGCTACATGCACCGGGGCGCGGAGAAGCTGTTCGAGGCCCGTGACTACCGGCAGATCATCATGCTGGCGAACCGGCACGACTGGCTCTCCGCCTTCTCCAACGAGCTCGGTGTCGTGATGGCCGTCGAGCGGATGCTCGGCATGGAGGTCCCGGAGCGGGCGGTGTGGGTCCGCACCCTGCTCGCCGAGCTCAACCGGGTGCTCAACCACCTGATGTTCCTCGGCTCGTACCCGCTGGAGCTGGGCGGGATCACCCCGGTCTTCCACGCCTTCAACGGCCGCGAGGACCTCCAGCACGTGCTGGAGGAGGCCTCCGGCGGCCGGATGCACTACATGTTCAACCGGGTCGGCGGCCTCAAGGAGGACCTCCCGGCCGGCTGGCTCGGCCGGGTCCGCACCGCCGTCGCCACCGTGCGCTCCCAGCTGCCGGTCTTCGAGGACCTCGTCCTCGGCAACGAGATCTTCCGCGCCCGCACCGCCGGCGTCGGCGTCCTCACCCGGGCGCAGGCCGAGGCGTACGGCGTCAGCGGCCCGATCGCCCGCGCCAGCGGCCTCGACCTCGACCTGCGCCGGGACGAGCCCTACCTCGCGTACGGCACCGAGGAGCTGCGCCGGGTGCTCACCGTGGTCACCCGCGAGGAGGGCGACTGCCTGGCCCGCTTCGAGTGCCTGCTGGAGCAGACCCTCAACTCGCTGGACCTCGCCGACGCCTGCCTCGACAAGCTCGCCGAGCTGCCGCCCGGCCCGGTCAACCAGCGGCTGCCCAAGGTGCTCAAGGCACCCGAGGGCAGCACCTACGCGTGGACCGAGAACCCGCTCGGGATCAACGGCTACTACCTGGTCTCGCGCGGCGACAAGACGCCGTGGCGGCTCAAGCTGCGCTCGGCCTCCTTCAACAACATCCAGGCGCTGACGGAGCTGCTGCCGGGGACGCTGGTCGCGGACATGGTGGCGATCCTCGGGTCGATGTTCTTCGTGGTCGGCGACATCGACAAGTAGGACGAGCGGGGAGGGCGAGGCGGGGCGGGTCAGGCCTTTCGGGCCTTGGCCTTCTTGCCGGGGTCGGCCTTCTTGCCCGAGGCGGCGCCCTTGCCCGGGTCGGCCTTCTTCCCGGGGTCGGCCTTCTTGACCGGGTCGGCCGGGTGCGGGGCCACCTTGCGGTCGCCCTTGGTGGCGATCCGCTCCTCGCAGAGCCGGGCCAGCACCTCGTAGCCCGCCTCGCCCATCAGCTCGGTGAGCTCGGGGCGGTAGCTGACGTACACCGGCTCCGCGCCCTGGTGGGCCGCCGGGGCGCCGGTGCACCACCAGTGCAGGTCGTGGCCGCCCGGCCCCCAGCCGCGGCGGTCGTACTCGCCGATCGAGACCTGGAGGTAGCGGGTGTCGTCGGGGCGGTCGATCCAGTCGTAGGTGCGGCGGATCGGCAGCTGCCAGCAGACGTCCGGCTTGGTCTCCAGCGGCTCGCGGCCCTCCTTGAGCGCGAGCGCGTGCAGGGCGCAGCCGGCGCCGCCCGCGAAGCCCGGGCTGTTCACGAAGATGCAGGCGCCGTTGACCCGGCGGGTCTGGCGGTCGCCGTCCTCGTCCAGCATGGTGATCCCGCCGTCGGCGACGATCCGGCCCTTGGCGTCGGTGCCCTCGGCGAAGTTCTCCCACAGCTCGGGGGTCAGCCGGGCCGCGTGCGAGCGGACGCGCTTCTCGTCGTCCTCGTCCGAGTAGTGGGCGCCCAGCGTGCAGCAGCCGTCCGACTCGCCGCGGCCCTCGCGGATGCCGTGGCAGCCCTGGCCGAAGACGCAGGACCAGCGGGAGGTCAGCCAGGTGAGGTCGCAGCGGAAGACCTGCTCCTCGTCGGCGGGGTCGGCGAACTCGACCCAGGCGCGGGGGAAGTCGAGCGGGACCTCGTCGCGCGGGATCTCGCGGCGCAGGGTCGGCATCGCGAGGTCGATGGGGGCGGGGGAGGCCTCGGGCTTCGCCTTGGCCTTCTTCTTGGACGTTTCAGCTGGTGCCACCCGGCAAGGGTAGAGCTTTCGGGTGGGGTGGCGCGGTGGCGGGACGGCCGTCGGGGCTCGTGGTGTCGCGGCCGGGCGGGGTGAAGGCGGGGTGAAGAGGTCCGTCGGGCGGTGCGGGGGCCGCCCGGGAGCTGCCTAGGATGGCGGCCGGTTCGCTACGGGGAGGTACGGGGATGGCAGGCGGCAGCACCGGGGCGTCCGGCCCGGCGGCGGGGGAGTTCGTCCTCAAGCCGTGGGAACTGCACGGCGAGGGGCGGGAGTTCGAGAGGATCGGCGGCGAGCTGGCGAAGGCCGTCACGGCTCTGGAGCAGGGCCTCGCCGCGCTCGGCACCCCCTGGGGGACGGACCAGCCGGGCAGCGGCTTCGCCGCCGTGTACGGTCCGGCGCGCGGTGAACTCCTCGACGGGCTGCGGGGGTTGGCCGACCGGGTGACCGGGGTCGGGGCCGGACTGCACACGATGGCCGCCCGGACGGCGGACGCGGACACCTCGGCGGCGAAGGGGTTCGGGGCGACGGCGGTACCGGGCGCCCCCGGCCGGCCGGGTGGGCCGGGCGCCGCGCCGGTGACGTCGGCCGTCTCTTCGGCGTCGTCGGCAACCCCGGGGGCGGCGCCCGTCGTCCCCGAGGACATGTCGGTCTGACGGACCCGGCTCGAAGGGGGAAGCGCGTGTCCCGGAAACTGCCCGAGGAACTGGTCCCGGTGCTGGCCCGCACCGGCCGGCAGTGGCCGCAGGCCGACGAGGATGGCCTGCGCAAGGCGGCCGGCGTCTGGCGCGGGTTCGGCCAGGAGGCGGACCGGCTCACCCGCCGCTGCGGCGAGTCCGTCCGGCGCGTCACGGCCGACAACTCCGGCCACGCGGTCGAGGCCTTCGGCGCGTACTGGCTGGGGTTCAGTGGCGGCGGCAAGGGCCACCTGGACGACGCGCACAGCGCGGTCGGGCTGGTCGCCGGGGCCTTCGACACGGCCGCCGGGGCCGTGGACACCTGCAAGGCCGAGATCATCGCGACCCTGCGGCAGCTGGCCGCCGACCTCCAGCAGGCCGAGGAGCTGGCGGCCAAGGCCCGGGAGGAGGCGGGCCGGGTCGCCGCGGCGGCCGACGCCGGGCGGGCGGACAGCGGGGTGGTCGGCGGAGTGGAGAAGGCCGTCGGCGGCTTCGCGTCCGCGGTGAAGAACACCGCCACCGAGCAGGTCGCGGTGGGCATGGCGGCCGTCGCCGTCGAGGCCGCCGGGCTGAAGATCGGCGGACTGCTCGCCGAACTCGGCCGCGCCATGAAGGACGCCATGGCCGGTGTGCTCAAGGAGCCGGCCGCCGTCGCCCTGCTGAAGCTCGGCACCGCCCGGGGGGCGGGGGTCACCGCCGCCTCGTACCGCACCGGCGCGTTCGACCCGCTCGCCGCCGGGCTGCCCGCCGCCCTCGGCGAACCGGGCGTGCTCGGCGCGGACGGCTCCGGGCTGGTGCTGCTCGCCGGGAAGGACGGCAGGCAACTGGTCGGCGTGCCGGGGCTGGCGGTCAAGGTGGACGAGCACGGCGTGCCCGTCCTCGGCCCGGACGGGAAGCCGGTCATCCTCCGCGCCGACGGCACGCCGGTCGCCGACGCCTCGGGGCTGCTGGTCGTCCCGGGGCCGGACGGCAAGCCGGTGGTCGGGGTGGCGGACCTGGCCGTCCGGCTGGACGAGCACGGCCGGCCGGTGCTCACCGACGAGGACGGCAGGGCCGTCCGTGGGGTGCCGCTCGCCGGGCTGACGCCGGGGGCGGACGGGCCGGACACCGGCCGGACGGCTGCGGGGGTGACGGCCGACGGGCCGGGCGATCCGAAGGCGCCGGGCGTGGTGACGGTGGCCTCGGTCGTGCCGGCCGAGCCGGGGGCGGCGGTCGGCGGGCCGGAGGCCGCGGTCGCGGCGGGTGCGGTCGCGGCTGGTGCGCCGGGAGGGCCGGGGGCGGCGTCCGTGGCCTCGTACGCGGCCCCGGGCGCGGCTTCGTACGCGTCCGCCGGGGGCTCGCCGGTGCCGGGCAAGGTGGGCGGTGGCGCCGACTGGACGCCGCCGGCCCGGGACGACGGGGCGCCGGTGCGCTCCGCCGCCGCGCCGGCCCGCCAGAGCGGTGGGGCGGCGGGCTGGTCGGACGGGGACTACCCGCTCCAGGCACCCGCGCCTGCCGCGTCCTCTTCCTCGCACGGCGGTGGGGGTGGCGGCGGTGGATCGGTGACCGTGCGGACGGACTCGGTGAGCGCGCCGGCCGCGCCCGTCGTCACCGCGCCGTCCGTCGGTGCTCCCGCGCACGGGCCGGCGTCGGAGACTCCGGTGACGGTCCGGCCGGTCGGGATTCCCGGGCAGTTCGGCACGCCGGGGTACGGCGGCGGGTACCAGGCGGCCGGTCCGGTCGGGGTCGTCGGGCCCGGGCCGCTGGCGGGCGCCGGAGGCGGACCGGTGAACGTGGCGGCGCCGTTCGGCAGCGGCGTGGGGGCCGGTGGCGTCGTGGGCGGTGGTTCTGCCGTCGGCGGGCCCGGCGTCGGGGGCTCTGCCGTCGGTGGTCCTGGCGCCGGCGGCCCTGGTGTCGGTGGGCCGCAGCCCGGCGCGGAGGCCCGGCCCGGCGCTCCGGGGGTCCGGACTCCGGTCGGTGGCACGCCTCAGCCGGTCGTCGGACCGCCGCCGGTCCAGGGCGCCCCGCCGCCTCCGGCCACACCGCCGATCGTCGGCACCACCCCGGTGATCGGCCGGCCCGAAGGGCACCCGGCGGAGCCCCGGAGGCGGGAGAGCGCGGCGGGTCCCGCCGACCCGACCCTCGCCTGGGGCGCGGTCCCGGTCGCGACCGCCCACGCGATGGCCCTCCAACTCGCGCTGCGGGCGCGGCGCGGCGCCCAGCCGGACGATCCGGTGGTCCGGCTGCGCAGCATCGCCGACAGCCGTCCGTACGGTCTGCCGGGCGGGCTGGCGCCGGTCGACCCGGAGCACCAGGCCGAGCTGGAACGCCGGGTGCCCCGGGACGAGGGCGGCCTGCCCGTTCGCCACCCCGACCCGGCCGCCGGCGGGTGGACGGAGGCGGTCAACGACGGCGGCTACCGCGAACCGGGCCGGGCGAACAACAGCCTGGAGATCGCCCTCTCGGCGGTCGAGTGCTTCACCGGCCGCCCGACCTGCGCGGCTCCGCGCATCCCCACCGAGGGCGACGCCGGCGAGCGCGGCGGCCGGGACCGCGCCGAACGTGAACTCGGCACGCCCTTCAGGGACCTGGGTGACGGAGGCCGGGCCTTCGAGCGCCTCGCCGACGACCTCCGCCGCGCCGGCCACGGCTCCCAGGCGGTGCTCCTCACCCTTGACGCCTACGGCCGCCCGCACGCCTGGAACGCCGTCAACCACCAGGACACCGTCACCTACCTCGACCACCAGCTCGCCCGCCAGGCCCCCACCCCCCTCCACCCGGCCACCCACGGCCTCTGGGCCATCGCCCTCACCCCCGAGGGCCGCCCCCTCGACCTCACCCCCGCCGCATGACTCCCCTGCGCACGAGAAGTCGGCCCCGCCGACTTCTCGCGCGCGGGCCTTTGCCGCGCGCAGGCCTCTGCACGAAAAGTCGGCCCAGCCGACTTCCTGCGCGCAGATTCCTGCCCTGTTCCCCTGTTACGTGCGGCCCTTGAGCCCGCGTCCTCATCTCGGGGCGCATGGCCCAGCCCCCTTCGCATAGGAAGTCGGCCGGGCCGACTTCCTGTGTGGCACGGTTCCTCTCGGCAGGCGGGCAGTGGGTCGTTTGCCGTGTTGTTTTCAGAGGGGCCGCGTGAGAAGTCGGCTCGGCCGACTTTCTGTGTGCTGGTTTCTGCCCCGTTCCCCTTTTGTCTGTGGATCTTGGGTTGGCCGGTATCCGTTCGCGTAGGAAGTCGGGTGGGTCGACTTCCTGTGCGGCTTGGTCGCCTGCCCTGCTCTGTGGGCGGGTGTGCGGCGGGGCTGCGTGAGAATTCGGCTCGGCCGACTTCTCGTGCGCAGGCTCTGCCCCTTTGAGGGCTGTTCTTCCCTCTCCTTGCTGCATGGCTCCGTGCGCGCTGCGTAGGAAGTCGGCGGGGCCGACTTCTGGTGTGGGAGGGGGTGTGCGGTGGGGGTGGCTGGGGGTGGGGTGAGGGTGCCGGGCTGGTTGGGGCTGGTGAGGTGGGCGGCCGTGTCAGCGGACAGGTGTGGCTGGGGTGTTGTGACTTCGGAGGGCGTCGCGGATTCGGGCGGCGTGGCGGTGTACGGCGGTGGGGGAGAGGGCGCCGGTGCGGGGTGGGGGTGTGGTGGGGGTGTCGCGGCAGGTGCGGCAGAGGCCGCCGAGGAGGGCTTGGGGGCGGCAGGGGGTGCGGCAGGCCGTGCACTCGATGATGCGGGTCTGCGGGGTGAGGGGTGGGGTGATGCGTTCCGGCGGGAGCTTGTCGATCAGGCGGCGGCGGGTGAAGGCGGCCGGGCTGTGGATGTCGGGCGGGAGGCCGCAGGTGAGGGCGGCGGTGAAGAGCGTCGTGGTGGTGCCCCGGGCGAACCATTCGGCGGCCAGGGGTTCGAGGGCGGTGCAGTCGGCGGCCGAGAGGGCGAGGCGGGGGTCGGCGAGGCCGAGGCCGGCGAGGGCGGCGTAGGCGGCCGAGGGGAGGGGTGTGCGGTTGGGCGTTCGCTCGGTCGGGGGATCGGGTGCGGCGGGCGTTGACGCGTCGCCGGTGCCGCCGGTGGCGAGGAAGCGAGCCCACCAGGCGTCGGAGCGGGGGGTGCGGGAGAAGTAGGTGTGGAACACCCAGCGGCAGTCCTTGGAGCTGAGGCGCTCGCGGACGCGGCGCAGGTGACCTGCGGTGGAGAGGTTGTTGAGGGCGGTGCGGCAGGCCATCTGCCCGTAGTGGGGCTGGAGGGCGGCGAGCGTCTTGACGTCCATGGCGGCGCCGTCGGGGAGGTGGTCGATGAGCGAGGCGAGGTAGGCCTCGCGGACCGGGAGGTGGGCGAAGTCGGTCGCGGAGCGGGGGAGTTGCTCCGGCGCGGACTGCTTGCCGTATCCGGGGGCGGCCATCGCGGTATTGTCGTGGGTAGCCACAGGTCGAGTTGCTTTCGATCGTGCTGGTCAGACCCCCGTTCGGTGCTGCTAACACCGGCGGGGGTTGTTTCGTTGCTGCGCACGCTACATGGCGGCACTGCCTGTGGAAAAGTCGTGACGATAAGTCATATCTGCTGCGCACCACGGGTGGTTGGAAGGTGGTTACCCCACCGTTCCCCTAGGGGTCACTCGGGCCGCGCGGCTTGAGCTTCGGGCGCGAACGAGACGAAGGCGGACCGGGCTTCGGAGGGTGGCGCCCGGGGGCGTAGGGTCGCGGGACAGGGCGGGACGGGTGCCTGCCGGGACAGGGCGGGACGGGTGCCTGCCGGGAACGGGCGGAACGGGGCGGTGGCCGGGTGATCGATCGGGCGCGGGCGGTGGAGGCGGGGCACCGGTGGATCAACGGGGACCTGCCGCAGGGGGCCGGGGCGGTGCGGCGCGTGTGCACCCATGAGTTCGAGCTCGGGTGGGTGGTGTGGGCGGAGCCCGCCCGGGCGGCGGTGGACCCCCGGACGGGCGAGCGGCGAGCGCCGGAGGAGGTGGGGGCGGCCTGCGCCGTGGTGGACCGGGAGAGCGGGCGGTTCACGGTGTGGCCCTCGGTGCCGGTGGACGAAGTGGTCGCGCTGTACCGGGACTTCGTCGGTGCCGGGGGCCACGACCCGACCCGCCCGCCGGCGACCGGCCGTGGTGCCCGGGCCGAGCTGACCTACCGGGACGGCACCGGCGAGCAGCGCTCGCTGGCCCTGCGCTCGGCGGCGGGCCTCCCACATCCGGCGCTGCGCGGCTGGTGGTGGCTGCGCGAGCAGGGCGTCCCGGCCGAGGACGTGCTGGCCGTCCGGACCGACCTGCGGCTCAGCGCCCTGCCCGGCGGCTACTGGTCGTACGCGCTGGCCGCCGAACTGCCGTACGCGCGGATCGACTTCGAGCTCCCGTACGGTCCCCGCTTCGACCACCGCGCCGCCGCCGTACGGGCGCTGCCCGCACCGCCGGACGGTCCGGCCCGCAACCGGGTGCCGTTCCCCCGCGCGGTGCGGACCGGGCCCGAGGAGCCCGATGCGGCGCTCGCCGCCCGGCTGACGGCGCGGTTCGGCCCGGCGGGCGTGCGGCGCTTCGATCCGGCGGACGTCGCCCGTGCCGAACTGCCCGGCGACGCCGCCGCGTTGCTGTTGACGGTGGGCGTTCCGGTGGCCGTGCCGGGGTTCTTCGCCCTGCACCACCCGGGCGCCGAGGCGGTCACCGACGGCACCCGCCAGGGCACCGCGCTGTCCTCGCTCGCCGCGCACCTGGCCGAGCTGGGCCGTGGCACCAGGGTGGCCGAGCGGGAACGCCTGGCGCTGGCCGGGCAGTTGCTGCTGGGGACGGACGGCTGGTCACTGCTGGCCCTCGACCCGGCCGACGGCGCCGTCCGGGCGGTCGACCCGGACTACGCGACCGCCCGCCACTGCAACGCGGGCCTGCGCGCCTTCGTCAGCTGCCTGGAGGTGTTCGCCGGCTGGTGGCCCTCGCTGCGCGGGCTCGATCCGGTGGCGGCGGGCGAGGCGGTGGACGCGTTGCAGCGCGCGCTGGTGGCGGCGGACGGCACGGTCTTCGACGACCCGGAGAACTGGTGGGCGGTCATCGTGGAGCAGCTCTGGGACGGTCTCCTGTGACGGCGCGTCGGCCAAGCTGACTGCCCCGCGCGGGAACCCGGAGGGCCGAGCCCGCTGCCGGCCCGCCTGGCGTCGCCCTCGCGCTCGGCCGCCGCACCGGAGGTCTGCGCGCGGCTGGTGGTGATCGGCCACCGGGGTCGGCCGCGCAGCGCGCCGGAGAACACCACGGGCTTTTCCGGAGCCGCCTGGGCGAGGGCGACGCCGACCGGACGGAGACCGACCTGCGCACCACCCGGGACGGCGTCCCGGCGCTGGGCAGGGCGAGAGTGTGGGCCGCGCTGCCGACGGCACGGGCGAGGTCGTCGGCCTGACTGCCGCCGGGACGGCTGCGCTGTGCTGATCACGAGCTTCGGCCCCGCCCGGCCCGTCGCCACTGCGGGAGTGATCGCCGGGCTGCGGGAGTGACCGCAGAGACGCTGCCGATGGAGACCACGTGGCAGCGCCCCGAGGGCATCGCCCGGATCGCCGGGACGGCCGCCGGTAGCGGGGCCCGGGTCGTCCGCCACCCCTTCTCCGCCGAACCACCCGCGTCAGGCCCGCGCCGCCGCGCCCGCCCCCCCCTGCCGATGGTGCTGATCCGGAGTCCGTGGCGGCGCGATCGCCGAAGGGCACCGCTGACCTGCCGCCGCAGCGCGGAGTCGTCCTGGAGACCGGGACCGGAGACCGGGACCGGAGATCCGGAACGGAGACCGGGCCGGGCACGAGGCGTACGTCTGGACGCCCGACGGCGAGCAGCCCCGGCAGCTGACGGCCCCGGGGAGCCGCCGGCCGCCGCCCACGGCCGTCCACGGCCGCCCGCGCGGCAGCGGTGGTGCCGGAGAGCGGCTCCGGACCCGCACGAATACCTCCGCACCCGCTCTCACCAGGACACGCATCGCGTAGCGTGGAGATTTATGCGACTCGGTGTGCTCGACGTAGGTTCCAACACGGTCCACTTCCTCGTGGTGGACGCCCATCCGGGCGCCGCTCCGCTGCCCGCGTACTCGCACAAGGCCGAGCTGCGGCTGGCCGAGCTGCTGGACGCGGAGGGTGCGATCAGCGAGGCCGGCGTCGAGCGGCTGATCGGCCACGTCGCCTCCTCCCTGCGGGTCGCCGAGGACAAGGGCGTCGTCGACATCCTCCCGTTCGCCACCTCCGCCGTGCGCGAGGCCGCCAACGGCGAGGAGGTGCTGCGCCGGGTGGCCGCCGAGACCGGCGTCGAACTGCGCGTGCTCTCCGGGCAGGACGAGGCCCGGCTCACCTTCCTGGCCGTCCGCCGCTGGTTCGGCTGGTCCTCGGGCCGGCTGCTCAACCTGGACATCGGCGGCGGCTCGCTGGAGATCGCCTGCGGCCTGGACGAGCAGCCGGACGTCGCCTGCTCGCTGCCGCTGGGTGCCGGTCGGCTGACCGCCCGCTGGCTGCCCGGGGACGTCGCCCATCCGGACGGGCTGCGCCAGCTGAGGCGCCACATCCGGGCCGAGCTCGCCACCGTGGTCGGCGAGATCACCCGGCTCGGCCCGCCGCGCCACGCGGTCGCCACCTCCAAGACCTTCAAGCAGCTGGCCCGGATGACCGGCGCCGCCCCCGCCGACGCGGGCCCGTACACCGACCGCCGGCTCACCCGCAGTGGGCTGGCCGCGTGGCTGCCCCGGCTGTCCGGGATGACGGTCGCCGAGCGCGCGCGGATCCCCGGTGTCTCCGAGGGCCGGGCCAAGCAGCTGCTGGCCGGTGCGCTGGTCGCCGACGCCGCGATGGACCTGTTCGGCCTGGAGGAACTGGACGTCTGCCCGTGGGCGCTGCGCGAGGGCATCATCCTGCGCCGCCTGGACGCCATGGACGGCGCCGCCGACCGCCGCCGCCCGGCGCTCACCCCGTAGTCGGCGGTAGCCCGCCGTAGCCGGAGCCAGTCGTACCCGGGTCCGGGACGACCGCCCCGGGCGCGACCGCCCCCAGGGCAACGTGCCGATGGTCACTGCGCCGCTCGTCCCGACCCGTTCGGAGCGCGCTCCAACTACGCTGTCTCCCGTGGTGCAACCAGCGGGCGAGGACGGAACGCAGGAGGACCGCGCTCCCGGGGACGGGCGGCCGCGGTCGGACGGTCCGCGCCGCCGGCTCGGCAAGGCGGTCGCGGGTGCCACCGCCGCCCAGGCCGCCAAGCAGGCCGCGAAGGCGGTCAAGGCGGCCCAGCGCACCGCGAGGACGGCCACCGCGAAGAGCGCGGCCAAGACCGCGGCCGCGAAGAAGAGCGCCGCCGCGAAGCGGACGGCCGCCGGCGAGTCCCGCACCACCCAGGCGGCCCGCACCACCCCGGAGCCACCTACCTCCAAGGCAGCCCGTACCGCCAAGGAGACCCGTACCGCCAAGGCAGCCCGTACCGCCAAGGCAGCCCGTACCGCCAAGGAGACCCGCACCGCCCGGGCCGCCGGCGCCGCCAAGGCCGCCGTCCAGTCCGTCCGCTCGGTCAAGGCCGCCAAGCGCGACGCCGCCCGCCCGCCGCTGCTGCGCACCACCGACCGGCTGGTGCTGCCCCGGCACCCGGCCCTGCATATCCCCGACACCAAGGTGGTGCTGTCCACCGCCTCGGTGTACCCGGCGAGCACCGCCGTCGCCTTCGAGCTGGCGGCCAAGCTCGGCTACGACGGGGTCGAGGTGATGGTCTGGAACGACCCGGTCAGCCAGGACGTCGACGCCCTGCGCCGGCTCTCCGACGCCCACCGGATGCCCATCCTGGCCGTGCACGCGCCCTGCCTGCTGATCACCCAGCGGGTGTGGACCACCGACCCGTGGACCAAACTGGTCCGGGCCCGGGCGGCGGCCGAGAAGCTCGGCGCGAGCGCCGTCGTCGTCCACCCGCCGTTCCGCTGGCAGCGCCAGTACGCCAAGGAGTTCGTCGAGGGCATCGACCGGATGGCGGGCGAGACCGACGTCCGCTTCGCCGTCGAGAACATGTACCCGTGGCGCTACCGGGACCGCGAGATGCTCGCGTACGCCCCCGGCTGGGACGTCACCGACGAGGACTACCGGCACTTCACCATCGACCTCTCGCACGCCGCGACCTCCCGGATCGACACCCTCGCCATGGTCGAGCGGATGGGCGACCGGCTCGCCCACGTCCACCTGGCCGACGGCAGCGGCTCCGGCAAGGACGAGCACCTGATCCCCGGCCGCGGCAAGCAGCCCTGCGCCGAGCTGCTGGAGCACCTGGCCCGCACCGGCTTCGACGGCCACGTGGTGCTGGAGGTCAACACCCGCCGCTCGTCGTCCCCCGCGGAACGCGAAGCCGATCTCGCCGAAGCCCTCGCCTTCACCCGCCTGCACCTGGCCACCCCGGCGCGCGCAGGTTGAGCCACCGGGGCCGAACCGGTGGCGAACTCCCCTACCGAGGTGGACAGATGACGCAGGATCAGAAGCTCTCCGAACTCCGCCACTTCCGCGAGCTGGCCGGGAGCTTCGGATCGGTGGCCGCCGAGTACGAGCGCGGTCGCCCCGGCTACCCGCAGGAGCTGTTCGACGAGCTGGAACGGCTCTGGGGCCACCCGCTCGACGGCGCCCGGGTGCTGGACGTCGGCGCCGGCACCGGCATCTCCACCCGGCTGCTGGCCGCCCGGGGCGCGGAGGTCGTCGCCGTCGAGCCCTCGGCCGGGATGGCCGCGCAGTTCCGGGCCGTCTCGCCGCACCTCCCGGTGGTCCGCGGCGGCGGCGACGAACTGCCCTTCCACGACGGGTCCGCCGACCTCGTCAGCTACGCCCAGGCCTTCCACTGGACCCAGCCCGAGCGGTCCGTCCCCGAGGCGGTCCGGGTGCTGCGGCCCGGCGGCGCCCTCGCCACCTGGTGGAACCTCTTCGACGAGACCGTCCCCTGGGTGCGCGCCCGGGACGAGCGGCTGTCCGCCGCGCTCTCCGGCCGCTACCACGGCTACCGCCGGCTCGCCGAGCTGACCGCCCCCTTCGCCGCCGCCGGGCTGGCCGTCCACCGCGGCGTGCTGCGCTGGCAGCGCCAGGTGCCCGTCGAGCAGGTGGTCGACAACCTCACCTCCCGCTCCTTCTTCGCCTCGCTGCCGCCCGAGCGCCGCGAACCGCTGCTGGCCACCGAGCGGGCGGCGATGCTGGCCGAGTTCCCGGACGGCCGGGTGGTCGAGCAGTACGTCCTCGACCTCACCGTCGCCGTCAAGCCGGGCTGACGGCGGGACCCCTCCGGCTGCCCGCATCGCGGACGGGCCGTCCGCCGGCCGGACGGCGGGCGTAGGCTCGGTACCCACAGCGGCCCCCGGAACCCTCCAGCAGCGGGGTGCCCGCGAGAGCCCCGAAGGAGTGGAGCACAGTGCCCGAGCTGAGGTCCCGTACGGTCACCCACGGTCGCAACATGGCAGGCGCCCGGGCGCTTCTCCGGGCCGCCGGCGTAGCCCGCGAGGACTTCGGCAAGCCGATCATCGCGGTCGCCAACTCCTTCACCGAGTTCGTCCCCGGCCACACCCACCTCCAGCCGGTCGGCCGGATCGTCTCCGAGGCGATCAAGCAGGCGGGCGGCATCCCGCGCGAGTTCAACACCATCGCGGTGGACGACGGCATCGCGATGGGCCACGGCGGCATGCTCTACTCGCTGCCCTCGCGCGACCTGATCGCCGACTCGGTCGAGTACATGGTCAACGCCCACTGCGCCGACGCCCTGATCTGCATCTCCAACTGCGACAAGATCACCCCGGGCATGCTGATGGCCGCCCTGCGCCTGAACATCCCGACGGTCTTCGTCTCCGGCGGCCCGATGGAGGCCGGCAAGGCGACCCTGGTCGACGGCACCGTGCGCAAGCTCGACCTGGTCGACGCGATCTCCCAGGCGGTCAACGAGTCCGTCTCCGACGAGGACATCGCGATCATCGAGGAGAACGCCTGCCCGACGTGCGGTTCGTGCTCCGGCATGTTCACCGCCAACTCGATGAACTGCCTGACCGAGGCGATCGGCCTCTCGCTGCCCGGCAACGGCTCGGTGCTCGCCACCCACACCGCCCGCCGCGCGCTGTACGAGAAGGCCGGGCAGACGGTCGTCGAGATCGCCAACCGCCACTACGGCCAGGACGACCACTCCGTGCTGCCGCGCTCGATCGCCACCCGCGCCGCCTTCGAGAACGCCATGGCCCTGGACATCGCCATGGGCGGCTCGACCAACACGATCCTGCACCTGCTCGCCGCCGCCCAGGAGGCCGAGCTGGACTTCGACATGCGGGCCATCGACGCCATCTCCCGCAAGGTGCCCTGCCTGTCCAAGGTCGCGCCCAACGGCTCGTACTACATGGAGGACGTGCACCGGGCCGGCGGCATCCCGGCCATCCTCGGCGAGCTGTACCGGGGCGGGCTGCTCAACGAGGACGTCCACACCGTGCACGCGGACTCGCTCGCCGAGTGGCTCAAGACCTGGGACGTGCGCGGCGGTTCGCCGTCCGCCGAGGCCGTCGAGCTGTGGCACGCCGCCCCCGGCTGCGTCCGCTCCGCCGAGGCGTTCTCCCAGTCCGAGCGCTGGGAGTCGCTGGACACCGACGCCGCCAAGGGCTGCATCCGCAGCGTCGAGCACGCCTACTCGGTCGAGGGCGGCCTGGCGGTGCTGTACGGCAACCTCGCCGAGGACGGCTGCATCGTGAAGACCGCGGGCGTGGACGAGTCGATCTGGACCTTCAGCGGCCCGGCCGTCGTGGTCGAGTCCCAGGAGGACGCGGTCGAGGCGATCCTCGCCAAGCGGGTCAAGGAGGGCGACGTCGTCGTCATCCGCTACGAGGGCCCCAAGGGCGGCCCGGGCATGCAGGAGATGCTCTACCCGACCTCCTTCCTCAAGGGCCGGGGCCTGGGCAAGGCCTGCGCGCTGGTCACCGACGGCCGCTTCTCCGGCGGCACCTCGGGCCTGTCCATCGGCCACGCCTCCCCGGAGGCGGCCTCCGGCGGCACCATCGCGCTGGTCGAGGACGGCGACACCATCGCCATCGACATCCCCGGCCGCCGGATCTCCCTGGAGGTCCCGGACGAGGTGCTGGCCGAGCGCCGCCGCGCCCTGGAGGCCGCGGGCGGCTACCGGCCGAAGAACCGCGACCGCCAGGTCAGCCAGGCGCTGCGCGCCTACGCCGCGATGGCCACCTCGGCCGACAAGGGCGCCGTCCGCGACGTGACCAAGCTCGGCTGAGCCGGAAGCGAACGAGCCGGTAGCGAACGAGGCCGCGTCGGTACCGCACGAGCCGAGCCGGTACCGCACGAAGCCGCGCCGCCGCCGGACGACGCGGAGCCCGTACCGAACGCGAGGGGAGCCGTCCCACCGAGGGGACGGCTCCTCCGCCGTTCCGGGCCGTCGGGTGATAATCGAGGACGTGAGCGAGCAGCCCCCCACCCCCGCCCCCACTCCCGCCGGCGCCCCCGAGCCGCAGCCCCTGCGCTGGTTCGGCACCAGCTGGCTGAACCGGGACAACGGCTACTGGCTGCGCCGGGTCGCCGTGTCGATCGGCTCGCTGGTCGCGGCCGCCGCCGTGGTGCTGGTGCTGCGCTTCGGCGTCGAGGGCATCGCGCTGTCCGACAACGGCACCTTCCTCAACGGGCTGCTGACCGCCGCCATCGCGGTCTGCTCGATGATGGCCGTGCGGCGCACCTGGAAGGTGCTCACCGAGGGCAAGGACCAGCTGGAGGGCTGGATGGCCGAGGACAGGTCGCTCGGCGCGGTCTGGCTGATCGGCGGGGCCGGCTCGCTGCTCGCCTACTTCGCCCGAAGCCTGGTCGAGGCCCCCGGCGAGGCCGTCCAGCGGGCCGCCTACGAGCGGGCCGTGGTCCAGTTCGAGAAGCGCCAGGCGAGCCGCAGCGGCCGGCCCGACGCGAAGGCGCCGGGCCGGGGCAAGCGCAAGCGCTGACGCCCGGCAGGTACGGCCGGCGCAACCGCGGGGGCACGCCGGGTGACGATCCGCGGACGCGCCGTCAGGTGGCGGCCCCGTTCGAGCCCCCGTCCGTCCCTGAACCCCCGCGCCGCCCGGCGGCCGGTCAGCCCTTGTGCCGGGCCTGCTTGACCGACCCGACCACCCCGGCGATCGCCAGCAGCAGGCCGGCCGGCAGCAGCGAGAGGAAGAAGGCGCCGAACAGGCCCTCGTCGCCGAGGAAGAGCTGGGCCAGCGTGTTCAGCGCCAGCATCCCGCCGGCCGCCGGGAGCGCCGACTGCCAGGGGTGCTCGTCGGCCCAGCGGCGCAGCCTCCGGTCGGCGGTGTCGCGGCGCAGCTGCCCGCCGACGGTGCCGACCAGGAAGAAGAAGAACAAGCCCCAGCCGGCCGGGCCGGCCAGCATGTCGAGCGCCCAGTTCCCGGTGATCGCCTCGACCCCCAAGGCGGTCGCCCCCACCACCGCACCGACCCCCGCGGCGGTCCGCCACGGGCCCACGGTCGCCGAGGCGACGGCGAGTTGCCGGTTCTCACGTCGGGACATTTCGTCGTGTGCCATGGCTCCACGGTGCGCCCGCCGGAGGGCGGAAGCCATAGGGGAAACCCCGGAGTTTTATCCCTAGGGGCACCGGCCGCCCGGCAGCGGCCGGTGCGCGACCACGGGTCGGACGGTCCGCCCGGGCGTCGCCCCGCGGTGCGAGGATGGCCGCAGTACCGGAGCAAGGAGCGAACCATGGGCAGCAGCGTCGGACACGGACAGAAGATCGCCTTCCTGGGCACCGGCAAGATCGGCGAGGCCCTGCTCTCCGGTCTGCTGCGGGCCGGCAAGGACCCGGCGGACGTCCTGGTGACCGCCCGCCGCCCCGAGCGCGCGGCCGAACTCGCCGCCCGCCACGGCGTGGTGGCCGTCTCCAACGCCGAGGCCGCCAAGCTCGCCGACACCCTGATCCTCGCGGTCAAGCCGCAGGACATGGGCACCCTGCTGGAGGAGCTGGCCCCGCACGTCAGCCCGGACCGGCTGGTGATCTCGGCCGCGGCCGGCGTGCCCACCACCTGGTTCGAGCAGCGGCTGGCGGCCGGCACCCCGGTGGTCCGGGTGATGCCCAACACCCCGGTCCTGGTGGACGAGGGGATGAGCGTCATCTCGGCCGGCACCCACGCCACCGAGGAGCACCTGGCGCGTGCGGAGGAGATCTTCAGCTCGGTCGGCAAGGCGCTGCGGCTGCCCGAGTCCCAGCAGGACGCGGCCACCGCGCTGTCCGGCTCCGGCCCGGCCTACTTCTACTTCCTGGTCGAGGCGATGACCGACGCCGGCATCCTGCTCGGGCTGCCCCGGCAGGTGGCGCACGACCTGATCGTGCAGTCCGCCATCGGCGCCTCGGTGATGCTGCGCGACTCCGGCGAGCACCCGGTGAAGCTGCGCGAGGCGGTCACCTCCCCGGCCGGCACCACCATCTCGGCGATCCGCGAGCTGGAGAACCACGGGGTGCGGGCGGCCCTGCTCGGCGCCCTGGAGGCGGCCCGGGACCGCTCCCGGGAGCTGGCCTCCGGCGGAAAGTGACCGCTGCGCGACCCCTCCCGCGATCGCCGCGCACCCCCTACGCTCTCGCCAGCATCGGCCTACCGGCCGGTAGCGAGGTCGCCTGGAGGTCCGCTTGAGTGCCGCACCGTCCACCGTCCCGCCCGGCCTGCGCGCCGGGCGGGCCGCGCTCGCCGTGAGCTTCCTGCTCCAGGGCACCGTCTTCGCCCTGCTGGTCACCTGCATCCCGGAGATCCAGCACCGGTACGGGCTGAGCGACGGGCTGCTGCCGGTCTTCCTGGCCGCGGTGCCGGTCCTGGCCGGGGTGGGCTCGATCCTCTCCGAGCGGCTGGTGAAGCGCACCGGCGCCCGGGCCGTGCTGCGGGTGGTCCAGCCGGCCGTCTGCCTCAGCCTGGCGGCCGCCGGACTGGGCGGGGAGCTGTGGCAACTCGCCCTGGCGCTGGGCGCGTTCGGCCTGCTGGTGGGCGCGCTGGACGCGAGCATGAACATGCTCGGGGTGGGGCTCCAGCACCGCTACGGCCGCTCGATCATGATCGGCTTCCACGCCGCGTTCAGCCTCGGCGGCATCCTCGGCGCGGCGGTCGCCGGGCTCGGCTCGCACGAGGACCTCGGGCTTCCGGCGCTGTTCGGCACGGCCGCCGCGGTGGTCGCCCCGCTCGCGGTGCTGACCGGCTCCTTCCTCGCGGGCCCGGCCGAACTCGGCGACGCCGTACGGGAGGCCGCCGAGGCCGCCGCCCGGTCCGTCCCCTGGCGCCCGCTGCTGCCGCTCTGCCTGGCGATGGCCTTCGCGTACATCGCGGACGCCTCGGTCTCCAACTACAGCGTCAAGTACCTCACCGACGGCCTGGGCAGCCGGGAGGACCTCGCCAAGCTCTCCTACCTGGGGTACATGGTCGCGATGCTGCTCGGCCGGGCCCTGGGCGACCGCGCGGTGCAGCGCTTCGGCGCCGTCGCGGTGGTCCGCACCGGGGCCGCGCTGGCCGCGCTGGGCTTCGGGGTGGCCGCGGTCGCGCCCGCCGCCTGGGTGGGCATCGCCGGCTTCACGGTGCTGGGCTTCGGCATCTGCGCGATCATCCCGCAGGTGTTCGCGGCCGGCGGCCGGCTCTTCCCGGCCGACTCGGACGCCGCGGTGGCCCGGCTCAACCTGTTCAACTACGTCGGGTTCCTGCTGGGTTCGCCGCTCGTCGGGGCGATCGCGGGCGCCGGGTCGTACCGCTGGGCGCTGCTGGCCCCGATGCTGCTGGTGCTCGCCGTCCTGCCGCTCGCCGACCGCTTCGCCCCGGCCCCCGCCGCCGGCGTGGCGGCGGGGGCGGTCGACGGGGCGGGGGTCAGCTGATCACGGTCTGGAGCTCGGGCACCCCGTAGGCCCAGGTCTGGTCCTTGGCGGTGGTGGTGCCGCCGACCTGGCCGAACTCGTAGTAGACGTACGGCGCCCAGTTCAGGGTGTACGGCGCGGTGCCCCAGGCGGGGGTGTCGGTGATCTTGACGGTGAGCGTGACCTTCTTGGTCGCCCCCGGCGCGATCGGCGCGTTGAAGTGGAAGTTGGCGCTGTTCCCGTTGGTCGCACAGTCCGAGGTGTCGCCGGTGCAGCCGGTGATGGTGAACGCTCCGGCCTGGGTGTTGGCCGGCCAGGTGGGCTGGACGGCCTCGTAGGCGAAGTAGATCGGGCTGTTCTCACTGTTGGTGAGGGACAGGGTCAGGGTCAGCTGGTCTCCCGCCTTGGCCGTCGGCTTGTCGACCGCGAAGGCGGTGCCGCTGACCGCGGCGGAGGCCGGCTGGGCGGCGAAGAAGACGCCAAATCCCAGTATTGCAGCGAGAATTACCCCAAGGCGTTGCACGCTGAATGGCTTCATGGCGGAGAGGATATGGAGTCGCAAAGCTTTTGTCTGTACCGCCTCAACACGCGCCTCCACAGCTGCCCCACAACTTCCGTAGTTTCATCGCGCACCTGACGCCCGTCCCTCCCCAGCGCCGTCGTCCGCCCCGCCCCGACCGCGCCGCCCGTCCGCCCCCGCCACCGCCGCCCGTCGCCCCGGCGACACCCGCCCGGCGCGCCCTGGCCGAAGCCCGGCCACCCGCACCCGCTACGGTGGAGGCCATGCCCGAAGCCGAGCGTGACACCCCCTGCGGCCTGCACCTCTTCTGGGACGAGGCCGTCACCGCGTACGACTTCGGCCCGGGCCACCCGATGGACCCCACCCGGCTGGCCCTCACCATGCGGCTGGTCGAGGACCTCGGGCTGAGCACCGGTCCCGGGGTGACCGTCCGCTCGGCGCCGCCCGCCGGCGAGTCCACCCTCCGGCTGGTGCACACCCGGGAGTACGTCGAGGCGGTCCGTGCCGCCGCCGCCCACCCCGAGCGCACCGACGCGGTGCACGGACTCGGCACCGACGACAACTGGTCCTTCCCGGCGATCCACTCGGCCTCCGCGCTGATCGCCGGTCAGTCCGTGGCCGCCGCCGAGGCGGTCTGGCGCGGCGAGACCCCGCACGCCGTCAACTTCACCGGCGGGCTGCACCACGCGATGCCCGGCAAGGCCTCCGGCTTCTGCGTCTACAACGACCCGGCGCTGGCCATCGCCCGGCTGCTCGAACTCGGCGCCGAGCGGGTCGCCTACGTCGACGTGGACGTCCACCACGGCGACGGCGTCCAGGCGGCCTTCTGGAACGACCCCCGGGTGCTCACCGTCTCGCTGCACGAGCACCCCGCCACGCTCTTCCCGCAGACCGGCTGGTCGGTCGAGACCGGCGGCGAGGACGCCCCCGGCTCCGCCGCCAACCTGCCGCTGCCCGCGGGCACCGGCGACGCCGGCTGGCTGCGCGCCTTCCACGCCGTGGTGCCCGAACTGCTCGACGCGTTCCGGCCGCAGGTGCTGGTCACCCAGCACGGCGCGGACACCCACCTGGAGGACCCGCTCGCCCACCTGGCCGTCACCGTGGACGCCCAGCGGCTGATCGCCGAGGCGTTGCACGACCTCGCCCACCAGTACGCCGGGGGCCGCTGGGTGGCCACCGGCGGGGGCGGCTACGCCGTGGTGGACGTGGTGCCGCGCACCTGGACCCACCTGGTCGCCACCGCCGCCGCCCGCCCCGTCGACCCGGCCACCGAGACCCCCGAGTCCTGGCGCGCCGAGGTCTACCGCCGCACCCGCCGCCCGGCCCCGCTGCGGATGACCGACGGCGCCCGCCCGGCCTGGCGCGACTTCGACGCGGGCTACGATCCGGCCGACCGGCTCGATCAGGCCATCCTGGCGACCCGTCGGGCGGTGTTCCCCCAGCACGGCCTGCTGGCCTGATCCCGCCCTCCCCACCGGGCCCGGGAGGGGTGATGCGTACCTCGGGTGGTGCCATCCGCCGGGTCGCTACGTACTGCAACGGTCCTATCTCTCACCGTACGAGGACCGCACTTCCCCTCTTCCCACTGGTACCACCCATAACTACTCTGGGGATACACGTGTGCCGGTGGAGTCACCGGAGGGGAAGCCGGTGCCTTGCACACGGGTAAGGGTCGGGTGATGGTCATGAGTTCCGTCGAGCGCCCCCTTCAGGAAGTCGTCTTCCTGACCGTGGCGGAGGTCGCCGCGGTCATGCGGGTGTCCAAGATGACGGTGTACCGCCTGGTGCACAGCGGAGAGCTGCCGGCCATCCGGGTCGGGCGGTCCTTCCGGGTGCCCCAGCAGGCGGTGCACGAGTACCTCAAGGAGTCCTACGTGCGGCTCGAAAGCGCGTAGCGGGGGCGCGCGGGCGCGGGGTCCACAGCGGTGGGCCCCGCGCCCGTTCGCCCTGGATTTCCCCCGGGTTTTCCCGGTGCCGGGGAGCACGATTACGGCCTTCGCACCATGGACGGTAGGCTAGGCCCTCACGTCAGTCGTATGGACTCCGTCTCTCACGGGCGAGAGTCTCAGTGAGCGAGGGTTGTTCCGTGGGCTCTGTCATCAAGAAGCGTCGCAAGCGTATGGCCAAGAAGAAGCACCGCAAGCTTCTGAAGAGGACTCGAGTTCAGCGTCGCAACAAGAAGTAAGCGGCCCGGCCGCGCTCGGCGCGCCCAGCGCTTCCACCGCCCGCCCATGCCCTCGTGGCCTGGGCGGGCGGTGTCGTTTCACGGCCCCCCGGGGCGGCACGGTACGGTGCACGCAGGCCGCCCGAGCCTGGGGAGTGGGGTGCAGCACCGTGGGTGTGGTCGTGCTCGTCACCGGCGTGGCACGCCATCTCGGCGCCCGCTTCGCCACCGAGGTCCGCCGCCGCCCGGGCGTGGACCTGGTGGTCGGCGTGGACGTGCAGCCGCCCCGGCAGCCGCCCGAGGAGCCGGTCGGCCCGGCCGCCCCGTACCGCTTCCACCAGCTCGACCTGCGCCGCCCGGCGCTCTCCCGGGTGCTCGCCGAGCACGGCGTGGACACCGTGGTGCACCTCAGCGTCAGCGCCACCGGTCTGGGCTCCACCAACCGCTCCGCGGTGAAGGAGTCCAACGTGATCGGCACCATGCAGCTGCTCGGCGCCTGCCAGAAGGCCCCCGGGGTGCGCCGGCTGGTGGTGAAGTCCACCACCGGGGTCTACGGCTCCGCGCCCCGCGATCCGGCGGTGTTCAGCGAGCGGATGCAGCCCAAGGACCCGCCCGGCGGCGGCTTCGCCAAGGACGCGGCGGAGGTCGAGGGCTACGTGCGCGGCTTCGCCCGCCGGCGCCCGGACGTCGCCGTGACGGTGCTCCGCTTCGCCAACATCGTCGGCCCCGGCGCGGACACCCCGCTCAGCGAGTACTTCGCGCTGCCGGTGCTGCCGACCGTCCTCGGCTACGACCCCAGGTTGCAGTTCGTGCACGAGGACGACGCCGTCGCCGTGCTCTGCCGCGCCGCCGACGAGCCCGTGCCGGGCACCGTCAACACCGGCACCTTCAACGTGGCGGGGGAGGGCGTGCTGCTGCTGTCCCAGTGCGCCCGCCGACTCGGCCGGCCCACGCTGCCGCTGCTGCTGCCCGCCGTCAGCTGGACGGCCGTGCTGGCCCGTCGGACCAGGCTGGTGGACGTCTCGCCCGAGCAGCTGCGGCTGCTCACCCACGGCCGGGTGGTGGACACCGCGCGGCTGCGGGACACCTTCGGCTACCGTCCGGCGTTCAGCACTCCGGAAGCCTTCGCCGACTTCGCCGCCGCCGCGGGCCCGGGGCTGCTGCCGCCCGAGCGGCTGGCCGCCGCCGCCGACCGGCTGACGGCCCTGCTCGGCCCCGAACGGGCCGCCCCCGCCGGACCGGGCGCCGTACCGAACCTCCCCCGCCGACCGAGGAGCTGAACCCGCGATGAGTGCCACCGCCGAGAACGCGCCGGGCGAGGCCAAGGTCATCCCGATCGAGTCCGCACCCAGCTGGACCTCGCCCGAGGGGCCGAATCTGGCCGACCGGCTCGCCGGGGCCGTCGGCGGGGCGCTCTCCGGCCCGCTGGGCCCGGCCGCCACCCGGCTGTTCGGCAAGGGCTGGGAGGGCCGCGCGGCCGAGGGCCTGGCCTTCCTGCGCCGCCGGCTGACCGGCGACTACGAGGTGGACGAGTTCGGCTTCGACCGGGAGCTCACCGAGGAGGTGCTGCTCTCGCTGCTGCGCCCGCTGGCCGAGAAGTACTTCCGGATCGACGTCCAGGGCGTGGAGCACATCCCGGCCGAGGGCGGCGCGCTGATCGTCGCCAACCACTCCGGGACTATCCCGCTGGACGCCCTGATGACCCAGGTGGTCATCCACGACCACCACCCCGCCCGGCGGCACCTGCGGATGCTCGCCGCCGACCTGGTCTTCGTGCTGCCCGGCGTCAACGAGCTGGCCCGCAAGGCCGGCCACACGCTGGCCTGCAACGAGGACGCCCAGGCCCTGCTGGAGCGCGGCGAGGTGGTCGGGGTCTGGCCGGAGGGCTTCAAGGGGATCGGCAAGCCGTTCTCCGAGCGCTACAAGCTCCAGCGCTTCGGCCGGGGCGGCTTCGTCTCCTCGGCGCTGCGGGCGCGGGTGCCGATCGTGCCCTGCTCGATCGTCGGGGCCGAGGAGACGTACCCGATGATCGGCAACGTGAAGACGCTGGCCCGGCTGCTGGGCCTGCCGTACGTGCCGATCACGCCGACCTTCCCGTGGCTGGGCCCGCTCGGGGTGCTGCCGCTGCCGACCAAGTGGACGATCCGCTTCGGCGAGCCGATCGCCACCGACACCTACCCGGCGGACGCGGCGGACGACCCGATGCTGGTCTTCGACCTGGCCGACGAGGTGCGGGAGACCATCCAGCACACCCTCTACCAGCTGCTGGTGCAGCGGCGTTCGGTGTTCTTCTGAGGCGTTCCTCCGCGGCGTTCCTCCGAGATGTGCTCCCGAGATGTGCTCCCGGGACGGTCCTGGGGGAGGCCCGGAGCCGCCACGACGTGCGAGGGCCCGGCGGATATCGCACTCCGCCGGGCCCTCGCCGTCCTTCCGTCGGCAGCCGCCCCGCCGCCGGCCGCTCCGTCAGCCGCCCAGGATGCGCAGCCCCGGCAGCAGGTCCGGAAGCAGCGGCGGCACCTCGACCCCCTGCGGCTGGGCCGCGGAGGCGCTGGGCGCGCCCGGCTGCGGTGCCTGGGGTGCCGCGTCGGCGCTGGGCGAGGGCTTGGTGCCGGTGAGCCCGTTGGTGAGGCCGCCGACCAGGCCGTTGACCGCGTCCGGCGCGCCGGTGGGCAGGCTGTCCGGCAGGATGCCGCCCTTGCCGCCGCTGCCGGACGCACCGGCACCGGGGTTGGCCGGGGCGTGCTCGGTGGCGCCGGGGTGGCTTCCGGCCGGGGCGCCCGGGACCTGCCCGGTGCCGGCGGTGCCGGCGGAGCCGTTCGCCGGGGAGCCGGCCGGGGAACCGCCGGTCGACGCGGAGGAGCCGTCGCCCGCTCCGGAGCCGGCCGCGCCACCGCCGACGGCGGGGGGCAGGGCCAGGCGCAGGGGCGCGACGTCCTCGCTTATGTCGTCGAAGAGCTGGTTCACCAGGTGGGCCTGCCGGGTGAGTTGGGCGGGCAGCTTGCCCTGGAGCTCGCTCCAGCGGCCGTCCTCGTCGTGGGCGAATCCGGCCAGCGCCCGCATCGGGTCGAGCGAGCCGTTGCTGCGGTAGACCGAGCGCAGCAGTTCGCGGCCCTTGAGGGCGTCGGCGTGCATGTCGTCCAGCGCGCGGCGGACCCGTTCGACGGTGGCGTCGCTGAGCGCGCCGGCCGGACCGGTGCGGCCGACGAGGGTCTTGGCCTCGCCGAGCCGGGTGGCCGCGTTGTCCAGGAGCATCTCGCCGCGCTCGGAGTCGGAGTCCGCGAGGTCGAGCCGCAGGCCCTCCAGTCCGCGCTTCAGGCCGTACAGGGAGTCCCCGGGGAGGGCGTTGGAGCTGGCCGCGGCGGCGCCGGCCAGGCTGCCGACGGCGAGCCCGGCGACCAGTCCGCCGATGGCGAACCGGCGGCTCCAACGGCCGCGCGGCGCCGTCCGGATCGCCCGGTGGCGGCGCTGGCGGGGCACCGAGGCGCCCGTCCCGCCGGCGAAGGCCTGCTCGAACGCGGCCATCAGCTGGGCGCGTTGGACCGTCCGGGCCTCCTGACCCAGGGCCGGGCCGGGCAGTGCCCCCAGCGCGTCGGCCAGACCGACCAGTTCGGCCATCGCGGCCGAACCGGCGCCGGTGGCAGCGGTGTTGTCCGATCCGGCGGTGGCCGTAGCGCGTTGCTCCGCCTGGTGGGCCTCCAGCGCCTCGGCGAAGGCCTTCGCCCGCCGGTGCTCCAGCACGTTTGCCGTCACGGGCCACACCTCCCTTCGTCGTTGTCGACACCCCGGCCCGCCGGACGGTTGCCCAGGCTGGCCAAAGACACTCCATCGGGTGATAGGCCGCAATTCGACTTGACCGTACGCCCGGTGGGGGCTTGCACGCTGGCCAACGAGCGGTACCGGCGGTCGGTTACGCACGGCTGATCATCGGACCGACCGTTCACCCTGTCGTGTCGGCCGGGCGTCGACGGTGACGGTCGGCCGGCCCGCACCCCGGTCGAGCCGTCCGCCGCGCCCCTCACCTCGCGTCGGGCGGCAGCAGCCGGGCCAGGGTGCGGACGGCGCGGTACTGGAGGGTCTTGATGGCGCCCTCGTTCTTGCCCATGATTCGGGCCGTCTCGGCCACCGAGAGCCCCTGGAGGAAACGCAGGGTGACGCACTCCTGCTGCTGGGGGTTGAGCCGGCGCACCGCCTCCAGCAGGGCGGCGTTGGAGAGCGACTCCAGCACCGACTCCTCCGGGCTGCGCTCGCACTCGTTGGAGTCGAGCATCTCGCCGGTGGTGACCTCCAGCCGGAAGCGGCTGGACTTGAAGTGGTCGGCGACCAGGTTGCGGGCGATGGTGACCAGCCAGGCGCCGAAGTCCCGGCCCTGCCAGGTGAAGGTGCCGATCCGGCGCAGGGCGCGCAGGAAGGTCTCGCTGGTGAGGTCCTCGGCCGTGGCCCGGCTGCCGACCCGGTAGTAGATGTAGCGGTACACGGTGTCCGCGTAGTGGTCGTAGAGCCGGCCGAAGGCCTCGCTCTCGCCGGCCTGGGCCCGTTCGACCAGCTCCATGACCGGGTTGTGCTCGGTCTCGTAGCCGGGGTTGGGGGCCGTCCGGGCGCGGCCCCGGCCGACGCCGGCGGTGCGGCCGCGCGCGCCGGTGCCGGTCGAGCCGGCGGCGGTGGTGCGCAGCACCGGCCCCGGGCCCTGGGGCTGGCCGAACGTTCCTCCGGCGAGCGCGAGTCGGGGCGTGCCGCCGAACTGGCCGCCGAACTGGCCGTCGAACTGGCTGCGGAGCAGGCTGCGGAGCAGGTCCAGGCCGGTGGAGATCTGCCGCTCGACGGTGGGGCGGTCGCGGAGGCCGGTGCGGGGGCGCAGGGGCGCGGACGACGGGCGGGAGGGTGCAGGCGCGTCGTTCCGGACGGGTGGGTACACGGGACTCCCAGAGGCAGAACTGTGGACGGATCACCTCCGCCTGCGCGGAGAGCACGCCCGGAGGCGTCCGTTCGAGCGGACGCGTGGTGACGTGCATCCAGGAGAGAATAACGCTTTGTGCAATGACAGCTACACCGTGTGGTCGAAGTGGTCGTTTGGGATCCATTTGCTGTGCATGTTCGGCTGATAGTGACCGGACATGTCATCGTTCATCCGGCTCAACGTGATCGAACGGGCGCCCAGGGTGACCAATTCGGCGGCCCGGGGGGCGGTTTCCCAGCCTTGGGGCTCGACAATCCCCGACTTTCCCGGTCTGGCGAACGATCAGAACCGGTCGCCGGGTGCCAAGTTCGTGCAGGAGGCCCGGACTGCCGTGTACTGCAAGGCAGTTCGCCCGTACGAGGGGCCAGGTCAGAGGCATGGTTGACGTGTGCTCACCCTCCCGGGCGAGCGCGCCGGAACGGGCCGGGGCGCGGTCCTCAGGCGGTGCGCCGGCGCCGGTTCAGCGCCACCCCGGCCGCCGCCGCGCCGGCCAGCACCCCGAGCGCGGCCGCCGCCGGCAGCCCCACCCGGGCCGCCTTGCGCCCGGTCCGGAAGTCCCGCACCCGCCAGCCCTGGGCCCGGGCGTGGCGGCGCAGCGCGCCGTCCGGGTTCACCACGTACGGGTGGCCGACCAACGAGAGCATCGGGATGTCGTTGGCCGAGTCGCTGTAGGCGGCGCAGCGGTCGAGGTCGAGGCGTTCGCGCCGGGCCAGCGCGCGGACGGCGGCGGCCTTGGCCGGGCCGTGCAGCAGGTCGCCGACCAGCCGCCCGGTGTAGAGGCCGTTCCGGGCCTCGGCGACGGTGCCGAGCGCGCCGGTCATGCCGAGCCGCCGGGCGATGATCCGGGCCACCTCCAGCGGGGCGGCGGTGACCAGCCAGACCCGCTGGCCCGCGTCCAGGTGCATCTGGACCAGGGCGCGGGTGCCCGGCCAGATCTTGTCCGCCACGACCGGCTCGAAGATCTCCTCGCAGATCGCCTCCAGGTCGGCGGTGCGCTTGCCGGCGACGATGCCGAGGGCGGACTGCTTGGCGTCCGAGATGTGGTCCGGGTCCTCGGTGCCGTGCAGCCGGAACCAGGCCTGCTGCCAGGCGAAGCGGGCGATGTCGCGGCGGGTGAGGAAGCCCCGGCGGTAGAGGCCGACGCCGAGGTAGAAGATGGCGGCGCCGCGCAGGATGGTGTTGTCGCAGTCGAAGAAGGCGGCGGCGCGGGGGTCGTCCGGGTCCGGGGTGTGGTTCTCGGCCGGGGCCTTGGGGGCCTTGCCGGGCTTGGCCGCGTCCGGGCTCTCCGGGGTGCCGGCGCCGTCCGGCCCGCCGGGGCGCTCCGGCTCGGGGGCGGCCCGCAGCGCGGCCTCGGCCGCCTCGGCCGCGGCTTCGCCGGCCAGGGCGCTCCGCTCGCTGCTGGAACGCCTTGCCTGGGTGAGCCTTCTGAGCACGGCCATGTCATCGAGGATAGCCAGCCCGGCGCGCGCCGACCGTGACGGAGCCGTGCCCGCCGGGTGAACAGCTCGTCCGGCCCCCACGGGACCGGGGGCCGGTGGGCGAGCGGGCGGGTGGCGCAGAATGGGGCGGTGAGCCCACTGCTGCGACGTAAGAGCCCCAAGCCCGCGGACCGGACCGTGACCCTGGTCGCCAAGCCCGGCTGCCACCTGTGCGACGAGGCCCGCGAGGTGATCGTCCGGGTGACGGGCGAGCTGGGGGCGTCCTTCGAGGAGAGGGACATCACCCAGGACGAGGAGCTGTACCGCCGCTACTGGGAGCAGATCCCGGTCACCCTGATCGACGGGCGCCAGCACGACTTCTGGCGGGTCGACGAGAGCCGTCTGCGCAGGGCCCTGGAGGCCTGAGGGGGCCTCCGTCCGTACACCCCCGCCCCCGTCATCCGGCGGGGGCGGTTCGCCGAATCGTTGCCAAAGACACTCCGTTTCGGCTTGGGGCGCGACGGGTCGGTCGGCTTACGATCGAACACGTTTGCGCCCGTGGGGGGCTGAGCACGCGAGGAGTGCCGCCATGCTTCCCGGCCCCACCCCTGGGACGCCCGCGACCCCGGAAGGGGCCCGGGGCTTCGCCGTGGTGGACGTGGAGGCGACCGGCCGCAGTCCGTGGCGGCACCGGGTGGTCGAGGTCGCGGTGGTGCTGCTCGACGAGCGGCTCTGCCCCGAGGGGGAGTTCGCCACCCTGCTGGACCCGCTCGGCCCGGTCGGCCCGACCCACGTGCACCGGATACGCCAGTGCGACGTCGAGGGCGCCCCGCGCTTCCGCGAGATCGCCCCGAGGCTGCTGGAGCTGCTGGCCGGCCGGGTGCTGGTCGGTCACCACGTCAGCTGTGACCACGCCTTCCTCGATCGGGAGTTCGCCCGGATCGGGGTGCCGCTGCCGCCCGTCCCGCTGCTGTGCACGATGCGGCTGGCCCGCGCCCACCTGCCGGAGGCCCGGAGCCACGGCCTGGCGGCCTGCGCGGAGGCGGCGGACCTCGGCTGGTTCCCGGCGCACACCGCGCTGGGCGACGCCCGGGTGACCGCCGAGCTGCTGCGGCACTGCGTGGGCGCCCCGTCCTGCCCGCCGGACGACTGGGCGGGGCCGCTGCGCGAGGCCGCCGGGGTGCCCTGGCCCCGCCTCGGCCGGGCCCGCTCCCGCCCCTGCGGCACCGGCGTCCCGCTGCTGCGCAGGGAGGCGCCGTACGGCCCCTGGCTCCCCGGATCCCAGGCCCCGGAGGTCGTGCTGACGCACTCCGGTGCTATGGGTCCGAGGGCCTGACGGTGGCGTGATGCGCGTCACTGTGCAGGGACAAAACGGACACCATCTTTGTGCACACGTTCACAAACGCATAGCCTGGCTGCCAAAGCCCAGCTTCACCCACAGGAGCACCGTGGCAATCGGCCGCCCACCACAGAGCAGTTCGCAGACGCCCGACCAGGGCGCCGCGCGCCGACCCTCGCGTGCCCGGGGCATCCCGGAGGCGACGGTCGCCCGCCTGCCCCTCTACCTGCGTGCCCTCACCGCGCTCTCCGAGCGCTCGGTGCCGACCGTCTCCTCCGAGGAGCTGGCCGCGGCGGCCGGGGTGAACTCGGCGAAGCTGCGCAAGGACTTCTCCTACCTCGGCTCCTACGGCACCCGCGGTGTCGGCTACGACGTCGAGTACCTCGTCTACCAGATCTCCCGCGAGCTCGGCCTGACCCAGGACTGGCCGGTCGTCATCGTCGGCATCGGCAACCTCGGCCACGCGCTCGCCAACTACGGCGGATTCGCCTCCCGGGGTTTCCGGGTGGCCGCCCTGTTGGACGCCGACCCGAACGTGGTCGGTTCCACCGCCGCCGGACTTCCGGTGCGGCACATGGACGAGCTGGAGTCGATCGTCGAGAGCCAGCACGTCTCCATCGGCGTGATCACCACCCCGCCCGGCGCCGCCCAGCAGGTCTGCGACCGGCTGGTGGAGGCCGGCGTGACCAGCATCCTGAACTTCGCCCCCACCGTGCTGACCGTCCCGGACGGCGTGGACGTGCGCAAGGTGGACCTCTCCATCGAGCTCCAGATCCTCGCCTTCCACGAGCAGCGCAAGGCCGGCGAGGAGCCGGACGACCGCGCCGAGTCGGTGCTCGACCGCGCCCCCGGGCCGGTCCGGGCGGCCGCCGCCAAGCTGCGCCGCGCGGCCGGCGGCAGCGGCAAGTCCGTCCGGGGCACCGCCGAGACGGCGGCCAAGGACCAGGCCGAGCAGGCCAAGGGAAAGTCCGCCAAGGGCGGCGACGGGGATCTCTCCGCGGTGATGCCCGCATGAACACCGAGAGCTGTGAGGGGCGGGCATGAGCCTTCTCGTCGTAGGGCTGAGTCATCGCACGGCCCCGGTCGGGGTGCTGGAGCGCGCCGCGCTGACGGGTGACGTACCGACCCGGCTGCTGCACGACGCGGCCGCCACCGCGACCGTCGCCGAAGCCGCGCTGCTGAACACCTGCAACCGGATCGAGCTGTACGCGGACGTGGACAAGTTCCACGCCGGCGTCGCCGAGCTGTCGCTGCTGCTGGCCCACCACAGCGGGGTGGACCTGGAGGAGCTGACCTCCCACCTGTACGTCCACTACGAGGACCGCGCCGTCCACCACATCTTCTCGGTGGCCTGCGGCCTGGACTCGATGGTCGTCGGCGAGGGCCAGATCCTCGGCCAGCTGCGCGACGCGCTGGCCAAGGCCCAGGACGAGCACACCGCCGGGCGAGGCCTGAACGAGCTGTTCCAGCAGGCGCTGCGGGTCGGCAAGCGGGCGCACAGCGAGACCGGCATCGACAAGGCCGGGCAGTCGCTGGTCACCTTCGGCCTGGAGCAGGTCGCGGCGGGCGCGGGCGAGATCGCCGGCAAGCGCGCGCTGGTGGTCGGCGCCGGCTCGATGAGCTCGCTGGCCGCCGCCACCCTGGTCCGCGCCGGCGTGACCGACCTGCTGATCGCCAACCGGACCCCGGCCCGGGCCGAGCGGCTGGTCGAGATCCTCGGCCCGGACGTGGCCCGCACCCTGGACCTGGAGAAGGTGCCGGAGTCGCTGGCCGACGTGGACCTGGTGATCTCCTGCACCGGCGCGTCCGGCGTGGTGATCAAGGCCGAGGACGTGGCCGCCGCCGTCGCCACCCGTGCGCCGTCCGCCCCGCCGCTGGCCCTGCTCGACCTCGCCATGCCGCGCGACGTCGACCACGCCGTGCACGAGCTGGACGGCGCCCTGCTGGTCGACCTGGAGAGCCTCTCCCACGCGCACGCCGCCAGCCCCGGCGCCGGCGACGTCGACGAGGTCACCCGGATCGTCGCCGACGAGGTGACGGCCTTCGGCGCCGCCCAGCGGGCCGCCCGGATCGCGCCGACCGTGGTCGCGCTGCGCTCGATGGCCTCCGACGTGGTCGCCGCCGAGCTCGGCCGGCTGGACTCCCGGCTGCCCGACCTGGACGAGCGCTCGCGCGCCGAGATCACCCAGACCGTCCGCCGCGTCGTCGACAAGCTGCTGCACGCCCCGACCGTCCGGGTGAAGCAGCTGGCCGCCGAGCCCGGCGGCGCCTCCTACGCGGAGGCGCTGCGCGAACTGTTCGACCTCGACCCGGCGGCCGTGCACGCCGTGTCGGGCACGCCCGTCGGCGGTGCGCCCCAGCCCTCCGCCGGGGGCCCCAGATGAACCGTCAGCCATCCCACGAGTACCACCGGGACGATCACCTCATGAATGGTCAAGCGATCACGGAGCAGCCCTCGGCCACCGCGGCCCTGCGGCTCGGAACCCGGCGCAGCGCCCTCGCCATGGCGCAGTCGGGCATGGTGGCCCGCGAGGTGACCAGGGTCACCGGGCGCCCCGTCGAGCTGGTGGAGATCACCACCTACGGCGACACCTCCCGGGAGTCGCTGGCGCAGATCGGCGGCACCGGCGTGTTCGTCTCCGCGCTGCGCGACGCGCTGCTGGAGGGCCGGATCGACTTCGCCGTGCACTCGCTCAAGGACCTGCCCACCGCCGCCCCCGAGGGCCTGGCGCTGGCCGCCGTCCCGGTGCGCGAGGACGTCCGCGACGCCCTGGTCTCGGCCGAGGGCCTGACGCTGGACGAACTGGTGGAGAAGCTGGCCGGCGCCGGCCGCCCGGCCCGGGTCGGCACCGGCTCGCCCCGCCGGATGGCGCAGCTGAACGCCTGGGCCGCCGCCCGCGGCGCCCAGCTGGAGACGGTCGCGATCCGCGGCAACGTGGACACCCGGATCGGCTTCGTGACCAGCGGCGAACTGGACGCGGTGGTGCTGGCGACGGCCGGTCTGAACCGGCTCGGCCGCAGCGCCGAGATCTCCCAGCACCTCGACACCGAGCTGATGATCCCGGCCCCCGGCCAGGGCGCGCTGGCGGTCGAGTGCACCTCCGCGAACACGGAGCTGACCGCCGCGCTCGCCGCGCTGGACCACGCCCCCACCCGGGTCGCCGTGGCCGCCGAGCGCGCCCTGCTGGCCACCCTGGAGGCCGGCTGCTCGGCGCCGGTGGCCGCGCTGGCCACCTGGGGCCGGGAGAACGAACTGCGGCTGGACGGCGTGGTCGGCGACCCCGACGGATCCGCCCTGCTGAAGATGTCCGCCAACGGTCCGATCGTCCTCGACGAGACCGCCGAGCGGCAGGCGGTGGCCCTCGGCCGCGCGCTGGCCGACCGGCTGCTCGCCGCGGGCGCGGCCACCCTGATGGGGGAGCGAGCCCGATGAGCGAGCGAAGCGAGCGAATCATGAAGAGCTGCGCGTTTCGCGAAGAGACCGCCGAGCGCAGCGAGGTGCGCGCATGAGCCCCACCGCCGCCACCGACGCCCTGTTCCCGGGTCAGCCCGCCACCGGACGGTGCACCTTCCTGGGCGCGGGCCCCGGGGATCCGGGGCTGCTGACCCTGCGCGCGGTCGAGGTGCTGTCCACCGCCGACGTGCTGGTCGCCGACCCGCTGACGGCCGCCGCCGTGCGCAGCCACTGCCCGGCCGCCGTGCAGGTGCACACCCCCGCCGCCGAGGGCGCCGCTTTCGACCTGGCCAAGCTGGTCGCCGAGGCCGTCCGCTCGGGCAAGCACGTGGTCCGCACCGTCGACGGGGACCCCGGCCTGGACGGCTGCGCCGCCGAGGAGATGCTCAGCTGCGCGGGCGACGGCATCCCGTTCGAGGTGATCCCGGGCGTCGCCCAGTCGGTCGGCGTCCCGGCGTACGCGGGTGTCCCGCTGCGGGCCGGCGCCGGCACCGACGTGCGCTTCGTGGACGGCGCCGCGCTGCTGGCCGGCGGCCCGGTGGACCTGGGCGCGCCGGAGACCACCCTGGTGGTGCGCACCACCCTGGGCCAGCTGCCGGCCACCGCCGCGGCCCTGGTCGCGGGCGGCCGCAAGCCGGAGTCGGCGCTCAGCGCCACGCTCTCCGGCACCACCACCCGCCAGCGGACCTTCACCTCCACCCTGTCGGGCATCGCGGCCGACCTGAAGGCCGCCCGGGTGCTGCCCTCGCCGGTCTCCGCCCCGGTCGACCCGGCCACCTCGGTGATAGCCGTGGTGGGCGAGCAGGTCGCCCACCGCGCCTCGCACTCGTGGTTCGAGACCAAGCCGCTGTTCGGCTGGAACGTCCTGGTGCCGCGCACCAAGGAGCAGGCCACCGGCCTGTCCGAGCAGCTGCGCTCGTACGGCGCGGTGCCGCAGGAGGTGCCGACCATCGCGGTCGAGCCGCCGCGCACCCCGCAGCAGATGGAGCGGGCCATCAAGGGCCTGGTCACCGGCCGGTACGAGTGGATCGCCTTCACCTCGGTGAACGCGGTGCGCGCCGTCCGGGAGAAGTTCGAGGAGTACGGCCTGGACGCCCGGGCGTTCGCCGGGATCAAGGTCGCGGCGGTCGGCGAGACCACCGCCCAGGCCTTGGTGGACTTCGGCGTGAAGCCGGACCTGGTGCCCTCCGGGGAGCAGTCCGCGGCCGGTCTGCTGGAGGACTGGCCGCCGTACGACCCGGTCTTCGACCCGATCGACCGGGTGCTGCTGCCGCGCGCCGACATCGCCACCGAGACCCTGGTGGCCGGCCTGGTCGAGCTGGGCTGGGAGGTCGACGACGTGACGGCGTACCGGACGGTGCGCGCCTCGCCGCCGCCGGCCGAGACCCGCGAGGCGATCAAGGGCGGCGGCTTCGACGCGGTGCTGTTCACCTCGTCCTCGACCGTCCGGAACCTGGTCGGCATCGCGGGCAAGCCGCACAACGTGACGGTCATCGCCTGCATCGGACCGGCCACCGCCAAGACCGCCGAGGAGCACGGCCTGCGGGTCGACGTGATGGCCCCGGCGCCGTCGGCGACCGCGCTGGCCCAGGCGCTGGCAGACTTCGGGGCCAAGCGCCGCGACACCGCGACGGCCGCCGGTGAGCCGGTCTACCGGCCCAGCGAGCGCCGTCCCGGTTCGCGCCGCAAGGCCCGCTGAAACCCCTCATGGCCGGGGGCGGCCGACCGTCGCCCCCGGCACTGCACAACCGTTCGGAGAGAGAAGCCGTGACCGCTGAATTCCCGTACGTACGCCCCCGGCGGCTGCGCCGGAGCCCGGCGATGCGCCGCCTGGTGGCCGAGACCCGGCTGCACCCGGCGGAGCTGATCCTGCCGGTGTTCGTCCGGGAGGGCGTCAGCGAGCCCGTCCCGGTGACGTCGATGCCGGGTGTCGTCCAGCACAGCCGGGACAGCCTGCGCAAGGCCGCGGTGGAGGCGGCCGAGGCCGGCCTCGGCGGTCTGATGCTGTTCGGCGTCCCCGAGGTGCAGGACGCGGTCGGCAGCGAGGGCACCAACCCGGACGGCATCCTCCAGCAGGCGATCCGGGACGTGGTCTCCGAGGTCGGCGACTCCCTGGTGGTCATGTCGGACCTCTGCCTGGACGAGTACACCGACCACGGCCACTGCGGCGTGCTGGCCGCCGACGGCAGCGTCGACAACGACGCCACCCTGGAGCGCTACGCCGAGATGGCCAGGGTGCAGGCCGACGCCGGCGTCCACCTGGTCGGCCCGTCCGGCATGATGGACGGCCAGATCGGCGTGATCCGCCGGGCGCTGGACGAGGCCGGGCACCAGGACGTGGGCATCCTCGCCTACACCGCCAAGTACGCCTCGGCCTTCTTCGGCCCGTTCCGCGAGGCCGTCGGCTCCTCGCTCAAGGGCGACCGCAAGACCTACCAGCAGGACCCGGCCAACGCCCGGGAGTCGCTGCGCGAGCTGGAGCAGGACCTCGCCGAGGGCGCGGACATGGTGATGGTGAAGCCCGCCATGGCGTACCTGGACATCCTGCGCCAGGTCGCCGACGCCTCCCCGGTGCCGGTCTCCGCGTACCAGGTGTCCGGCGAGTACGCGATGGTCGAGGCGGCCGCCGCGAACGGCTGGATCGATCGGGAGCGGATGATCATGGAGACGCTCACCTCGATCCGCCGCGCGGGCGCCGAGCAGATCCTCACCTACTGGGCCGTCGAGGCCGCCGCGATGCTCAAGTAGCGGACACCGCACGGCGGAAGGCCGGGCCGCCCCCGAACGGGAGCGGCCCGGCCTTCCGGTTTCCGCGGGCGCTCGGCGCCTAGATGCCCACGTCGCCGGCGTGCGCGAAGCCCGCGCCGCCGCCGATCAGGTCGGTGGAGGTGGCCGCGCCGCCGCCGAAGCCGCCGGCGGCGGTGTCACCGGCGTGGGCGACGCCGAAGCCGGCGGCGGCCGCGAACGGCTCGGAGGCGGAGGCGGCGAACTCGCCGCCGCCCGCCACGCCGACGTGCGCGAAGGCCGGGGTGCCGGCGCCCGCGAGCGCCAGCGCCGCGGCGGCGGTCAGGGCGGCCTTGGCCAGCTTGCTCTTCATGGAACTGCCCCTCTCTCTGGGAGCGCCCCCGTGGGCGCTCTGACACGTGATCACACCCGGTGGCCCGGCCGGGCGCCCCACGCGCCGGACCGGACCGCCGGTCACCCGGCCGGACCGCGCTGCGGCGGCGGCCGGCCGGACACTTCCCTCCACTGGACCCGGCCCAAGCCCGGAGGGCCCGGGGAGACCTTCCTCCCCGGGCCCTCCGACCGTGCCGTGCCCCTTGATCAGCCGATCAGGTGCGAGACACCCGAGTCGCCCGAGGACTGGGTGTTCTGGCCCACGTCGCAGATCTGCTTCGGCTGGTTGTTCAGGACCGGGACCTCGACCGGAACCGCGACGCCGATGACGGCGACGGCGATGTTGTGGATCTCCGGCAGGCAGATGTTCGGGTTGTCCAGAACGTGGCTGTTCGGGCTGTCGTTGCCCAGGGTGCCGGTGTGGTTGGTGCCGCCGTTGCCCTGGACGGAGGTGGCGGAGCCGTCCGAGTCGACGATGGCGGAGGCCGAGCCGGCCGACATCGCGAGCGCGGCGACGGCCAGGCCGGCGGCGGCGAAGGACTTCTTGATCATTTCCGGTTTTCCTCTCGGGGGTGAATCAGGGGTGGATCAGACGGGTGGTACAGGGAGAGCAGCGCGGGGAACGGTCAGCCGACCAGGTGGGAGATGCCTCCGTCACCCGTGGTCTGGGTGCCCTGGCCGATGGTGCAGTACTGCTTGCCACCGCTGTTGGCGATCGGGACCTCGACCGGGACGGCCACGCCGAGCACGCCGACGGCGATGTTGTGGATCTCCGGCAGGCAGATGTTCGGGTTGTCGAGGAAGTGGAAGTTCGGGCTGTTGTTCCCGACCGTGCCGGTGAAGTTGGTGCCGCCGTTGCCCTCGATCGAGGCGGCCGCGCCATCCGAGTCGCCGATGGCGGCGGCGGGCCCGGCGGCACCGGCCAGCGCGGCGACGGCCAGGCCGGCGGCGGCGAAGGACTTCTGGATCATGGCGAGATCCCTCTCTGAAATGCTCTTTGGATTCCGTGCGTACAACGCTGAGAACGCTCAGACCCGGTCTGCAGTCACTGACGTCCAGATCAAAGAACGACGGCACGGAAGGTTACGGGGATTTTTGAAAAGAGTCCCGGAGGCGCGGCGGCGGGTGGTTTCCGGTCGGATTATTAACCCGAACCGGTTAATCGCCGCAATCCGCGCCCCCGGTCACTCGTTGAGCACATCGCTTTCCGGCTGCGGCTTCCGCAGCCTTCCCAGTGACCCCAGTTCGGACAGCAGAACGGTGAAAAGCATGAAGTTCTCCAAGCGGGCCGGCGCGATGCTGCTGGCGGTCGGCGCCGGTGTGCTCGCCTCCCAGGGGGCGGCCTCCGCGGCCGCTCCGATCGGCCCGGAACAGGTCGGCGCCCTGGAGGACGCGCTGGCCACCCAGCAGGTCCCGGCGGACATCCCGCTCGCCCCGCTGGGCAGCCATCTCACGGCCGGCATCCCGACCTCACTGCTCATGCCTCCGGTGCCCGGCCCGACGGCCAGCACCGACGGCGCGCTGCTCCCGGAGCAGATCGTCCCCCAGCTGGGCACCGGCAAGGTCGGCCCCAGCGCCACCGCCGAGCTGCCGGTGCCGCTGCTCGACCAGAGCGCCGACGTCGGCAAGGTGCTGCTGGACGCCCCGGCCTCGCCGCTGCACGCCAAGACCCCCGGGCTCACCCTCGGCAAGCCGCTGGCGCTCGCCGAGGACGGCGCCGGCCAGCTCGCCGACGGCCGGCTGAAGGTGGACGAGATCGACCCGCGCCTGGTCACCGGCGCGGTCCAGGTGATCCCCGGCGCCAAGGCCAGCCTGGGCGACGAGGAGCACAGCCGGATCTCCCTCAGCGACGCGGCGAACGCGCTGACCGGGACGACCGCCGGGATGACGGCCGGCGTGGTGCAGCAGACCGGCCTGACGGACCTCACCCGCCTCTAGCGCACCCCGGGCGCGCGGGAGCCCGGCACCCCCGCCGTACGGCCGGGGTGCCGGGCTCCCGCGCGTTCGGACGCTCAGCCCGGCAGCAGGCCGGTCAGCCCGCCGACCAGCGGGAGGTCCTTGACGCCGCCGCCGGCGCTCAGCGGGCCGGTCAGCGTCCCGGTGCCGATCTCGGGCAGGCCCTGGTCCGGCTGGAGGGCCGCGCCGTTGTTGAGGAAGTCGGCCGAGGAGTTGGCCCACGGGTCCAGCCGCAGGCTCTTGATCGGGGCGATGCCGTAGCCGAGGCCGGAGGTCGTCCCGTTCAGCGCCTGGCCGACGTCGGTCTTGGCCAGCGTCGCCTGGCCGGGGACGGACTCGCCCGGCACGGTGGCGGCCTGCGCGGAACCGGCGCCGAGCAGCACCGCGGCGCCCACGGCGGCGGCCAGGCCGGCCGCGTTCTTCTTCGAAACCATCGTGATCACCCTTCGGTGGATCGGGGGGCCCGGACGGCCGTCCGGGGATGCCGAACTGCCCCCCGGCCGGCTGGTCGGGGGGCAGGACGGTCGGAACGCGTATCGATCGGATCAGCAGTCGTCGCCGGGCGGCGGCGGGGGCAGCTCCACGTTGGCGCAGGAGTTGCCGAACGCCGGGTTCAGCAGGCCGACGAGGTTGATGGAGTTGCCGCACAGGTTGATCGGGATGTCCAGCGGCACCTGGATCTGGTTGCCGGAGATGACACCGGGGGAGCCGGCGGCGACGCCCTCGGCGGTCGAGTTGGCGGCGGCGCCACCGGCGGCGCCGAGCACCAGACCGGCAGCGGCGGCGGAGAGGACGGCGGCCTTCTTCATGTTCTGCATGGGGGTTGATCTCCTCGATCACACACGGGTGGAGCGTGCCGTGCCCCGGCGCTGCGGGGCGCGGCACGGGCTCGGTGAATCAGCTGTCGCCGGTGCGGCGAGAGCGGGGTTCAGCCGATGTTGGCGCACTCGTTGCCGAACGCCGGGTTCAGCAGCGCGATGATGTCGATGGTGTTGCCGCACAGGTTGATCGGGATGTGGATCGGCACCTGGATCTGGTTGCCGGACAGCACGCCCGGGGAGCCGGCGGCGACGCCCTCGGCGCCCGCGCTGGCGAACGCGCCACCGGCGGAGCCGAGCACCAGGCCGCTGGCGGCCAGGCCCAGGGCGGCGGCCTTCTTGAGGTTACGCATGTCATTCCTCCGATTTCTGCCCGACGGAAAGGGAATGTCGGGAGCCGGGCGAGCACGAATACTCACCCGATGACTTCAGGGTTCGCCGTGATTGTCACTCGGTCGGCGTATTCCGGCGTGTTCCGCCCATGGCTCGGGCGTGGCCGCGTCGCCGGGTCGCGGTGCCTTCCGCGGCAATTCCCGCACGGCCGGGAAAGGCTTGGACAAAGGCGCGACCGGTGGAATTCCGGTCGGACGCTCCGGCACGGGTTGCCGGGCGCCGGCTTCTGGAGGCCCGCCGCGTGGGGGCCGGGGTGGAGACCGGGTTCCGTCAGGGAGAACGAGGCACCGGGGGAGGGGAAACGGCCCGGTCGGCCCATCACCCGAATGCCGGTGTCCGGCCGCGCTGTTGCGCCGGATGGGTGACAGTGCGCGGGCCGTCGCAACCGCCCCGGACGGGTCTCGTTCTTGATGTCGCACTCCCCGTGCACATCCGTCGAACAGTCAGGAGGCTCGCTATGAGCATCAAGAAGACCGCCGCCGTCGGCGCGGCCGTGGTGGGCATCGTGGCCACCGGCGCGGGCACCGCCATGGCCAGCGCGGGCGCCCAGGGCGTCGCCGCCGGCTCCCCCGGTGTCGTTTCGGGCAACCAGATCCAGATTCCGGTGCACGTTCCCGTGAACGTCTGCGGCAACACCATCGACATCATCGGCCTGCTGAACCCGGCCTTCGGCAACAAGTGCGCCAACGTGGGCTGAGCCCGCACCCGGTTCGGCCGGTGAGAGCCGCCGCTCCGCGCTTCCCTCCTGGGGCGCGGGGCGGCGGCTCTTCGCCGTGTGCCCGCCGGCCGTCGGGTCGTCAGATCCGGGGCGTGTCAAGAGCCTTGTTGCGTTACTTGTCAGTACCTAGAATGCGAGACCTGCTCACCTTTTCTGCTCCTCCCTTGCTCCGCGCCGCTCGGCGCCCCCGCCCGGGCGGCTTTCCCCCACCCCCGCAAGGAGTCGCGTGTGACCAGGTCCCCACGGCCGGCGGCACGGCGAACGCGCACCGGGTCCTCCCGCTGCGCGGCGCTGCTCGCCACCGGAACCCTCCTCGCCACCCTCGGCCTGGCCGGCGCGCCCGTCGCCCTGGCCGACCCCGCCCCGGCCGCGGCGCCGGCGGCCACCCGTCCGGCCGCGATCGTCGCCCTCGGCGACAGCGCGATCTCCGGGGAGGGCGCCGGCACCGACACCAACGACGGCTACTTCCCGGAGACGGACAGCTCCACCAACTACTGCCACCGGCACCCCAAGTCGGAGATCTTCGTCACCGACATCCCCGGGGTCACCCCGATCGACCTGGCCTGCTCCGGCGCCCAGACCGGGGACCTGGTCAGCGACCCTGAGCTGGCCAAGATCACCGGCCCCGGCAGCGGCGACTTCGGCGAGCCCAAGCAGGACGTCAAACTGGCCGACACGGCGGCCAGGTACGACGTCAAGATGGTCGTCGTCACCATCGGCGCCAACGACGACTTCGACTTCAGCGGCATCATGATGCACTGCCTCTCGCAGTACTTCCCGATCCCCAAGGACCAGGGCTGCCGGGACACCATCGGCAGCGACGAGATCCGCCGGCGCGCCAAGGGCGTCCAGCCCAAGGTGGTCGCGGCGCTCCAGAACGTCCGGCAGACCATGCGCAGGGCGGGCTACGCCGACTCCGCGTACCAGCTGGTCTACCAGTCGTACTTCAACCCGATCACCCCGGACATCCGGCGCAACGACTACGTCGGCAAGGTCGCCGACGGCTGTCCGGCCTTCCCGGAGGACCTCGCCTGGGGCCACAACTGGGTGGTGCCGACGCTCAGCGACGCGCTGCGCGGGGCGGCCGAGCAGGTGCCCGGCGTCCGCTACCTGGACCAGCGGAGGGTCGCCTTCGGGCACGAGGTCTGCGCGGAGTGGACGACCTCCCCGTACGAGTACACCAACGGGGACGTCATCAACCTCGCCGAGTGGACGCGCAACGGCTGCGACTCGCAGATCGGCATCCCCGGGCTGTGCATGAACATGGTCCGCCAGTCGTACCACCTGCGGGTGGCCGGCTACCGGGGTGAGGGCGTCTGCCTCGGCCAGTTCTACGCCCGGCCCGAGCTGCCCCAGGCGTACTGCACGCTCAACCAGCAGAACACCACCTCGATCCAGCCGCTCAGCCCCGGACAGCCGTTCGGCGACGGCCCCGAGGACGGCTCCTGGTACCAGCTGACCAACGCCGCGAGCGGCAACGTGCTCGACCTCACCGGCGGCGGCACCTACGGCGACGCCACCAACGGGCGGGCCGCGATCACCTATCCGGCGAGCGGCGGGCTCAACCAGTCCTTCGTCCTGGAGGCCAAGGCCGGCGGCAGCTTCGAGGTCGACTTCAGCGGCAACCGCGACATGTGCCTGGACGCCAACGCGGCGTCCACCGCCCCCGGCACCCGGATCCAGCAGTGGCGCTGCACCGGCGGCGGCAACCAGCACTGGGTCTTCAAGCCGGCCGGCGACGGCCGCTACAAGATCGCCGACTCCCAGGACCAGACGAAGGTCCTGGCCGCCGGCAGCACCCTCGACGCCAAGGGCAACCCGTACGTCGAGCTGGCCACCGACACCGGCGCCGCCAACCAGCTCTGGCAGCTCACCAAGCTCGGCATCCTCTATGTCCACGGCTGAGCCGCCCCGCACCACCCTCAGGCCGTCGCCGCCCCCAACCGGGCGGCGACGGCCGCGCTCACCGGATACGGCACCTCGACCGGCAACAGCGCAGGGTCCCGCTCCAGCCGCACCCGCTCGGCCAGCTCGGTGACGTCGGTGATCCGCCGGATCCACTCGTCCGCGTACCGCCGCACCGCCTCGCCGCGCAGCCCGACCTGAATCGCCCGGTGGGGCAGCGGCCGCAAGCGCAGATCGCGGTCCGGATCCCACTGCACCCGCACCGGGCTCCACCGCAGCTCCCGCTTCCACTCGGCTCGCGAGGCGTGCACCCGCCCGCTGTAGGCGCTCAGCACGGCCCGCTCCAGCGCCCAGTCGAAGCCCTCCCGGCTGATCTCCAGCGCGAGCACCCGCTCCTGCCCCGGCGCGCGGCCCCAGTCGCTGCGGTGCATCATCCACAGGAACGAGGGCTTGACCCAGGTCATCCGGTCGCGCCGGAACGCCTCCGGGAAGCGCCCGTCCGCCGCCGCGTGGTCGGCGATCTCCGGGCGGAAGGCCTGGTAGACGGTGATGGTCTCCGGCGTCCAGGCGGCGCGGAGGTGGCGTGGGGGCGGCGGGGTGTTCGGCATGGGCGGCATGGTGCTGGGAGGGGTGCCGGGGGCGCCAGGGGTTTTCGGTTCCGGGGCGTGCCGTAGGCTCACGTGAACATCATTGCGCCGAAGCCGCGCGGACCACGAGCGGGGCGGGGAGTACCCAGAGCAGATGAGCACGGCACCGAGCACCGAGTCGTCCAGCACCGAGCCGGGAGCGCCCGAGGCGGCGCCGGCGGAGGCAGTCGAGGAGCGTACGGGCCGGGCGCCCGGGCGGTTCGGGGCGCTGGTGGACCGCTTCGGGCCCGCGCTGGGCGCCTACGCGGTGGTCAAGGCGATCGGGCTGACCGTTTTCCTGCTGCTGCTCTCGCACACCGGCGACTACCTGAAGAAGCAGCCGGGCCGCGGCGGCGGCGCCCACGCCTGGGACGTGCTGGGCACCTGGGACGGCGTCTGGTACCAGCGGATCGCCGAGAACGGGTACGACCCGCAGCTGATCCCGCTGCACGGCTTCCCGCTGGCCACCTACTACGAGAACTCGGCCGCCTTCTTCCCGCTCTACCCCTGGCTGATGCGGCTGGTCGGCGCGGTCACCGGGCTCGGCCCGTACGGCTCCGGGATCGCCGTCTCGGTGCTCGCCTCGCTGGTCGCCGCGGCCGGCATCTTCGCCGTCGCCGAGCGGCTCGGCGGCTTCCGGGCGGGCGTGATCGCCGCGGTGCTCTGGGGCCTGTTCCCGGGCTCCGGGGTGGAGTGGGCGGTCTACTCGGACTCGCTGTTCGTCGCGCTGTCCGCCTGGGCCTGCTACTGCGTGATGACCCGCCGCTGGCTCGCGGCCGGCCTGCTGGCGCTGGTGGCGGGCCTCAACCGGCCGACCGCCGCCGCGCTGATCGCCGCCGTCTCGATCGCCGCGCTGGTCGCGCTGGTCCGCCGCACCGACGGGGTGGCCCGCCCGCTGACCGCGATGCTGATCACCCCCTGGGGCCTGCTCGGCTACGTCGCCTGGGTCGGCTGGAAGATGGGCGACTGGGGCGGCTACTTCAAGCTCCAGTCGGGCGCCTGGAACCGCTACTTCGACGGCGGCGCCTCGACCCTGCGCACGATCATGGACGTGATCACCGGGCACTGGGACTTCTGGCAGTCCAACCCCGTCCCGGACCTCATCGCGATCGCGCTGCTGATCGCCCTGCCCGGTCTGCTGGTGCTGCTCTGGCGCACCCGGCCGCCGCTGGTGCTCTGGGTCTACACCGCGCTCACCGTCTTCACCGCGCTGAGCAGCAACCAGATCTTCGGCAACATCTCGCGCTACCTGCTGCCCGCCTTCCCGCTCTGCATCGGCCTGGCGATCGCGCTGCGCCGGGTGCGGACCTCCTCGCTGGCCGGGCTGCTGGCGATGCCGGTCCTCGCGGCCGGCTGGTACGCCGGGTACGCGCTGTTCGAGTTGGGCATCCCGTAGACCGCGCGATTCGTTGGCAACGGGATCATCCGGGAGCAGACGGGTCGTTGCTAACCTCGGAAGCATGACGACGCCCCCGCCGCCCGTGCGCCAGATCCGCGACATCTCCGGGCTGATGGACCACGCGAGCCACGTGCTGGCGACCCGGATGGCGGCCGCCTTCAGCGAGCTGGGGATCACCCCGCGCGCCTACTGCGTGCTGTTCCACGCGCAGGAGGCCGAGCGCACCCAGATCCAGCTGGCCGAGCTGGCGGACCTGGACAAGACGACCATGGTGGTCACCGTCGACGAGCTGGAGAAGGCGGGGCTGGCCGAGCGCCGCCCGTCCGCGACCGACCGGCGGGCCCGGATCGTCTCCGTCACCGAGGCGGGCGCCCGGGCCGTGGTGCGGGGCACCGCGATCGCCGACCGGGTGCACCGCGAGCTGCTGGAGACGCTGCCGCAGCCCGAGCGCGAGGTGTTCCTGACCGCCCTGACGAACCTGGTCGAGGGCCACCTCGCGGAGCCCGTCGAGGTCGAGCGCACCGTGCGCCGCGCCCGCCGCCCCCGGGGGCGGTGACCGGGGTCAGCGGGGCGGCCGTCGTCCAGCGGTCCGTCAGCCCGTCGGGGGCGAAGCACCAGGTCGCCAGCGGGCCGGCCAGCGCGCCGCCCGCCAGGCCGGTTGCGGGCCGCCGGACTGTGCCGCGTGCAGCAGGCCGGCGACCAGCAGCAGCCCGGCCCAACCGGCATCGACCGTCATCGGGCGGGTGCGCAACCGGACGTCGAGTCGATCCACCTCTTCAGGCTAGGCAGCCGTGCCCGGTGCCCGGGTCCGCCGGAAGTCTGATGCGGCATCAACCAGAGGGTGGAGGTGAACTCGTCAAGCGCCGGCCCGGCGGGGCCGACCGGAACCGGCCCCGGCCGTCGGACGGAAGCCCTCCGGTTGATGGGCGTGTGACAGAATCCCCGGCCGTGACCATTCGATTACTGCTCGCGGACGACCAGGAGATGGTCCGCCGAGGCATGCGGCGGATCCTTGAGAGCCAGCCGGACATGGAGGTGGTCGGCGAAGCCGAGGACGGCGTCGCCGCGGTGCGAGCGGCGCGCCTGCTGCGGCCCGACGTGGCACTGGTGGACATCCGGATGCCGCGCATGGACGGTCTGGAGGTCGTCCGCCGGCTCGCCGGCCCCTCGGCGGCGCCACCGGTCAAGGTCGTCGTCGTCACCACCTTCGACCTCGACGAATACGTGTACCCGGCGCTGCGCCACGGCGCCTCCGGATTCCTGCTCAAACGCTCGGGCCCGACGCTGCTGGTCGAGGCGGTCCGGGCCGCGGTGGCGGGCGACAGCCTGATCAGCCCCTCCGTCACGGTCCGGCTGCTCAAGCACGTCACCGGCGGCCGTCCGGGCGGCCCGGCCATGGTCGAGTCGCTCACCGGCCGGGAGGCGGAGGTCGCCGGAAAGGTGGCCGAGGGAAAGACCAACTCCGACATCGCCGGTGAACTGTTCATCTCGGTCGGCACGGTGAAGACGCACGTGGCCAGCATCCAGCGGAAGCTGGGCGTCAGGAACCGGGTCGGAATCGCCGTGCGCGCATTCGAGATGGGATATGCGACCGGCCGGTCGGCGGACTGAGGGATCCCCGGCGCCGGGTGCGCAGGGACCCGGTGGCAAGGAGGCCGGTCCGGTGCGGATTCGCCGGCCTGGGTGATGAACGTCCTGGTGGGACGGCCGGCCGTCCAGCGCCGGTCCGGGCGACCGCCGGTGCGCCGGCCCCGGTGGACGGGGCGGTGTGACCGCCCGTGCGGCCATCGTGCCGTCCGGGGGCGCTCGAAAGATCTGCCGAACGCCAAATGCCTGACGAGCCGTCACGTACCTGGCGAGCGGCGCTGATGGCGCTCCCGCCGCGCTTCGCCCTCCGGCCCCCCGCGGTGGGCGCTGGCGCGTCCGCGGCGTACTGCCGCTGCGCCCCGACCCGCTGCGCCCCGACCCGCTGTGCCCCGACCCGGCGGGGCCGGCCGGCCGGGCCGGTGACACCGGCGATATCTGCCGAACGGCAGATGGCAGCGGAGCGCGGACCGGCCAGGCTTTCGACGTGCCCGATCCCGGCTCTCCGGAGGAACCGGTGGCCTCGTGCGGGGAAGCCGCACCAGGCCCGCCCGCCCTCGCCGCCGCGGCCCTCGTGCCGCTGGCCGAATGCGCCGAGGCCGGGGGCGCAGCGCACCGGTTTCGCCGACCGCGACGCCGGGTTCCGGGTGGAGGCCGCGCGGCGTCGCCGTGACGCGCGACGGCGGAGGGGCGGATCCGAAGGGCTGAGGCCGACCGGTCCGACAGGGAAGAAGACGACGACAATGCTCGAACTGATCGACATCACCAAGGTGTACAAGGGCGGCAAGCGCGCCGTCGACGGCATGACGATGCACCTGAACCCCGGCATGCTGGGCCTGCTGGGGCCCAACGGCGCCGGCAAGTCCTCGCTGATGCGGATCGTGTCCACGGTCACCAAGCCCACCAGCGGCCAGGTCCGGTACGAGGGGACCGACGTGGTCGCCGCCCCGGACCGGCTGCGCCGCGAACTCGGCTACCTTCCACAGGACTTCGGGGTCTACCCGAACCTGACCTCGCGGGAGTTCCTGTCCTGCCTGGCGGCTGCCAAGGGCCTCTCCGCGCGCTCGGCCCGGGCCCGGATCGACGAGCTGATCCAGCTGGTGAACCTCACCGAGGCGGTCAAGCGCCCGCTCGGCAAGTACTCCGGCGGCATGCTCCGCCGGGTCGGCATCGCCCAGGCGCTGCTCGCCGACCCCAGGGTGATCGTGGTCGACGAGCCGACGGCCGGCCTCGACCCGGAGGAGCGCGTCCGCTTCCGCAACCTGCTCAGCGACCTCGCGGCCGACCGGGTGGTCATGCTCTCCACCCACATCGTCTCCGACGTCGAGTCGGTCGCCTCCGACATCGCGGTGGTCGCCCGGGGCCGCCTGCTGCGCCGGGGCGCCCCCGACGAGCTGCTCCGGGAGATCGACGGACAGGTCTGGGAGGCCGTGGTCGCCCCCGCCGAGGTGCCGGCGGTGCAGGCCCGGCACGTGGTCAGCCGCATGGTGCGGACCGCGAACGGGGTGCGGCTGCGGCTGCTCGCCGCCGTCCCGCCGACCCAGGACGCGGTCCGGGTCGCGCCCGACCTGGAGGACGCCTACCTGGGCATCGTCCACGGGTCCGCCGGGCGCACCCCGGCCGAGCAGCCGGCGGTGCGGCGGTGAACGGGCGCGCGCTCGCCGGGCTGGCGGTCGGCGACTTCCGGGACCGGGTGCGCCGACCGGCGTACGCGGTGACCCTGCTGGCCGCGATCGGCCTCGGCTACCTGGCCGTCCCGGACGTGGACAGCACCTGGGTGATCATGGACGTCGGCGGCAACCGCGGCATCTACAACAGCGCCTACGTCGGCGCGGTCACCTCCCTGGCCGGGGCGCTCTGGCTCACCTTCGGCGGCTTCTACGTGGTGCGCGCCGGCATCGCGCGGGACGGGACCAGCCGGGTCGGCCAGATCCTCGCGGCCACCCCGCTGCGGACGTCGAGCTACCTGTTCGCCAAGTTCCTGAGCAACCTGCTGGTGCTCGCCTCGATGCTCGGCGTGCTCGCCGTCACCGCGCTGGTGATGCAGCTGGCCCGGGGCGAGAACCGCTCCGTCGACGTGGTCGCCCTGGTCGAGCCGTTCGTGCTGCTCTCGCTGCCGGTGATGACGCTGACCGCCGCGGTCGCGATCCTCTTCGAGACGGTGCCGCTGCTGCGGGCGGGCTTCGGGAACGTGGTCTGGTTCGTACTGGCCCTGGCGATCTCGATCGTCGGCCAGTCCGGCTCCGCGCCGCTCGGCGGCCTCGGTGTGCACGAGGTCGCGCAGTCGATGAACGCGGCGATGGAGAGCCGGCGGCTGCGGTCCGGCGAGGGCGGGTTCAGCCTCGGCCTGACCAAGGTCACCGAGCCGTTGGGCACCTTCCTCTGGGACGGCTTCGACCCGTCCGGCGGCTTCGTCCTCGGCCGGGTGGCGCTGGTCCTGCTGGCCTGCGCCGTCGCCCTGCTGCCGGCCCTGTGGTTCGGCCGCTTCGACCCGGCCCGCGCGGCCGGCTCGCTGCTCCCGGCTCAGGCGTCGGCGGACGGCGAGCCCGCCGCTCCGGCGGCCGATCCCTTCGGCACCGCCACCGGGCCGGAGCCGGCCCCGGCCGCCGCCCGGTCCACCGCCCCGGCCGCCGCCTGGTGCACCGTCCCGGCCGCCGCCGCCCCGGGCGAGCTCCCGCGGACCGCGCCGACGCGGGCCGGAGCCTTCGGGCGCCTGCTGGCCGGCGAGGTCCGGATCCTGCTCCAGGGCGTCTCGCCCTGGTGGTGGGCGGTGGCCGGCGCGCTCACCGCGGCCGGCTTCGCACTGCCGATGGAGACGGTGACCGGCCTGCTGCTGCCCGGTGTCTGGCTCTGGCCGGTGCTGATCTGGTCGAGGCTGGGCAGCCAGCAGGTCGAGAACGGCCTGGAGGTGCTGCTGGGCGCCTACCCGGCGGCCCGGCGCAGGCTGCTGGCCGAGTGGGCGTCCGGGCTGGTGCTCACCGCGGTGACGGGCGTCGCCCCGCTGGCGCGGATGCTGGCGGCGGGTGACGGCCCGGGCGTGGCCTGCTGGGCCGGCGGCGTGCTGTTCATCCCCTCGCTGGCCATGTCGTCGGGCGTGCTGAGCCGCACCCACCGGGTCTTCCAGGCGGTCTACCTGCCGATCTGGTACGTCCTCGTCAACAACGTCGCGGCGCTGGACTTCATGGGCGCGGTGCGGGTGCACGGCAGGCCGGCCGGTCCCAGCCCGCTGCTGGTCGTGGCGCTGTCCGCGGTGATGCTCGCGGTGGTGTTCCTGGTCGGGTCGGCCCGGCGGAACGTCAAGGGATAGCTGTCCAGGGGCAACCGCGGAAGCGAGGCCCGAGCCGGAGGAGGACGGCACGTGCGGGGCCCGCGCCCGGCGGATCGCCCGGCGGGAGTCCGGGAGCGAGGAACTCCGCCCGGCCGCCGACGTGCTGAGGAGGCCGAGGCTGACGGACCGCCAGGTACCACCGGTGGCACCCGCCGACCGCGGGCCCCGACCGGTCGGGCCGCCGCCCTCGCGAACCTCCGCGCGAGGGCGGCGGCCCGTTCCCGTACCGGTCCGTCCCGTTCCGCCCGGAGGCCGCCGAGCGCACGAACGGCCTCCCCCGGGCGACCGGTGGGAGGCCGGGGAGCGGCCCGCCGGCGCTACGGCCAGACCAGGCAGTACAGCTGGTGCCCCGCCTCGTGCAGCCGGTTGGCGAAGTCCTGCCACTCGTGCAGCATGCTGTAGATCACGAACGCGTCCCGCGGGCCGCGCCGGTCCGGGACGGTGGACCAGATGAAGGCGGCGGCGCCGAGCTCGGTCTCGTCGGCCTTGCGCAGCGGCTCGACGACGTTGTGGGGGAGCTGGACGACGGCGTAGTCGGGGTGCAGCACGACCAGTTCCAGCGGCGGCACCTGGTGCAGCGGGACGCCCTGGATGCCGGTGAGCACCATGGCGCTCATGGTCTCCGGCTTGATCTTGGTGGAGAGGTGGCCGGTGGGGGAGCCGCTGGTCTCCATCAGGTCCCCGAGCCGCCCCAGCGCGCCGAGCTCGCCGGCCTCCAGGCCGAGCCCGCCCGGGCCGAGGGCGGTGGGGACCCTGGCGGCGGTGGCGCGGTCGGGGGCGCCGAAGTACTTGTACGTCACCCCCACGCGTCCCTCACCCCGCCTCTCACCGCCGCGACGACCACGGCCGGTACCCGCTCCCGTTCCCCCGCGTGGGGCCTCGGCGGGTCGGCGGGAGCCCCCCGCGGCCTCGTCGTAGCCGTCCTGCGCCTCGGACACTCGGACCATCCTCACCGGAATTCGCCGGAATCGACAGACCCCCGCACGCCCGGCGTCCCACCGGCCGTGCTCCTTACCCGTCATGCGCCGCCGTACCCACTCGCGGTACGCGGCAGTCCTCTCCACACCCCTGCACACAACCGGAACGCCTGCGCACTCTGTGTACACAGTCTGACTGGTCCCCGGTCCGGTGCAGTCAGCGGCCCCCGCTGTACGGACAACCGTACAGACAACGGTGCCCGGATCATCGTTCCAGATGATCGGGTCGGACATGCAGAGCGCGAGGACACGATTTGAGACCATGTCCTTTGTGAGCTACCCCTACGAAGCCCCCCAGTCCCAGTCGCTGTTCGACCGCGCCTCCGTGGTGACGCCCGGCGGCGTGAACTCCCCGGTGCGCGCCTTCCGCGCGGTCGGCGGCACGCCGCGCTTCATGGTGTCCGGCAGCGGTCCCTACCTCACCGACGCCGACGGCCGCGAGTACGTCGACCTGGTGTGCTCGTGGGGTCCGATGATCCTCGGCCACGCGCACCCCGCGGTCCTCGACGCCGTCCAGCAGGCCGTCTCCCGCGGCACCTCCTTCGGCACCCCCGGCCAGGGCGAGGTCGAGCTGGCCGAGGAGATCGTCGCCCGGGTCGCCCCGGTCGAGCAGGTCCGCCTGGTCTCCTCCGGCACCGAGGCCACCATGTCCGCGATCCGGCTCGCCCGCGGCTTCACCGGCCGGGCCAAGGTGGTGAAGTTCGCCGGCTGCTACCACGGCCACGTGGACGCCCTGCTGGCCGCCGCCGGTTCCGGCGTGGCCACCTTCGGCCTGCCGGACACCCCGGGCGTCACCGGCGCCCAGGCCGGCGACACCATCGTGCTGCCGTACAACGACCTGGCCGCCGTCGAACAGGCCTTCGCCGCCCACCCGGGCGAGATCGCCTGCGTGATCACCGAGGCCTCGCCCGGCAACATGGGCGTCGTCCCGCCGCTGCCCGGCTTCAACGGCGGCCTGGCCCGGCTCTGCCGGGAGAACGGCGCGCTGTTCATCTCCGACGAGGTGATGACCGGCTTCCGCGTCTCCAGGGCCGGCTGGTACGGCCTGGAGGCGGCGAACGAGGGCTGGGCGCCGGACCTGCTGACCTTCGGCAAGGTCATGGGCGGCGGCTTCCCGGCCGCGGCCTTCGGCGGCCGTGCCGACGTGATGGCCCACCTGGCCCCGGCCGGTCCGGTCTACCAGGCGGGCACCCTGTCCGGGAACCCGATCGCCACCGCCGCCGGCCTGGCCCAGCTGCGCGGCTGCACCGACGAGGTGTACGCGACGGTGGACAAGGTCGCCGCCGAGGTCTCCGGCCTGGTCTCCGACGCGCTCGCCAAGGAGGGCGTGGCGCACCGGCTCCAGACCGCCGGGAACATGTTCTCGGTGTTCTTCACCGAGGCCCCGGTCACCGACTACGACCAGGCCAGGACCCAGGAGGCGTACCGTTTCACCGCCTTCTTCCACGCGATGCTGGCCGAGGGCGTCTACCTGCCGCCGTCCGCCTTCGAGTCCTGGTTCGTCTCGGCGTCCCACGACGAGCGGGCGATCGAGCGGATCGCCGCCGCCCTGCCGGCCGCCGCGCGCGCCGCTGCCGCCGCCACGGCCTGAACCGGCCCGTACCGGCCCGAAATCCGATCCCAGGAGTAGTCGAGAAGTGAGCGCCAAAGAGATCACCGTCGTCCACCTGATGCGCCACGGCGAGGTGCACAACCCGGAGGGCGTCCTGTACGGGCGCCTGCCGGACTACCACCTGTCCGAGCTGGGCCGGAAGATGGCCGAGCGGGTCGCCGAGGACCTGGCCGACCGGGACATCGCCCACGTGGTGGCCTCCCCGCTGGAGCGGGCGCAGGAGACCGCCGCGCCGATCGCCGAGGCGCACGGCCTGGACGTCGCGGCGGACGAGCGGCTGATCGAGGCGGAGAACGTCTTCGAGGGCAAGACCTTCGGCGTCGGCGACGGTTCGCTGAGGAACCCGGGCTACTGGAAGTACCTCACCAACCCGTTCAAGCCCTCCTGGGGCGAGCCGTACCTGGACCAGGTGGTGCGGATGATGGGCGCGCTCGGTGCCGCCCGGGACGCCGCGCGCGGGCACGAGGCGGTCTGCGTCAGCCACCAGCTGCCGATCTGGATCGTCCGCTCCTTCGTGGAGCGCCGCCGGCTGTGGCACGACCCGCGCCGCCGGCAGTGCTCGCTGGCCTCGCTCACCAGCTTCACCTTCGAGGGCGACAAGATCGTCTCGGTCGGCTACCGCGAGCCGGCCCGCGACCTGCTGCCCGCCCACCTGGTGGGCAAGGGCCGCAAGGGCGACAAGCCGGTGGGCAAGAGCTTCGGCGCGTAGCCCCCGCCCGGGGCGCGCAAGCGGCGGCACGCCGCCCGCGCGCGCCCCGCGGCGCCCGCGCGCACGTCGCGTAAGCGGTGCGTAAGTATGACTCCGGGTCACCTGGCGAGCGCCGGGTGACCCGGTTTCGTCGCAGGTCAGATGGGGTGTGACGCGCAAGGCAGGACCCCGGCGAACCCGCCCGGAACTCCATGCGAAACTTTTCACATGTCTGCCATGACGCGCCCCCGTCCCCGTGTCGCCGCCGCAGCCGCCGCCACCGTCGCCGCCGCCGCGCTCGCCCTCACCGGCTGCTCCTCCTCGGGCTCGTCGAGCGGCGAGGGCCAGGTCGGCTTCGTCACGGTCAAGGGCACCAACCTGTCGAAGGCGGAGGCCGGCCGGCGCGGGGAAGCGCCGGACATCACCGGGGACACCCTGGAGGGCACCCCGGCCAAGCTCTCCGACTACCGGGGCAAGGTCGTCGTGCTGAACGTCTGGGGCTCCTGGTGCGGCCCGTGCCGGGCCGAGGCCAAGAGCCTGCAGACCGTCTCGGAGAAGTACAAGGACCAGGGCGTCCAGTTCCTCGGCATCAACACCCGGGACACCGAGAAGCAGAACGCCGTCCGCTTCGAGCAGGAGCAGGGCGTCACCTACCCGAGCATCTTCGACCCGGCCGGCACCCAGCTGCTGAAGTTCGCCAAGGGCAGCCTCAACCCGCAGTCCATCCCGACCACCCTGATCGTCGACCGGGACGGCAATCTGGCCGCCCGTGCCGTCGGCGGCACCACCGAGGAGGCGCTGGAGTCGATCCTCCAGCCGGTGGTCGCGGAGCAGAAGCAGTGAGCCTGCCCTCCCAGTACCTCGCCGACACCACCTCGACCGTCCAGAGCGGCGCGCTGCTGGCCGCCGCCCCGGTCGCGCTGGTGGCCGGGCTGGCGTCCTTCTTCTCGCCGTGCGTGCTGCCGCTGGTCCCCGGCTACCTCTCGTACGTGACCGGCTTCTCCGCCGCCGACCTCGCGGACGCCCGCGGCTCGCGGCGCGGCCGGATGCTGCTCGGCGTGGTGCTGTTCATCCTCGGCTTCACCGCGGTGTTCGTCTCCACCGGGGCCCTGTTCGGCTACTTCGGCCAGGAGCTCCAGGACTACAAGCGGATCATCAGCATCGTGCTGGGCTCGCTCACCGTGGTGATGGGCCTGGCGTTCATGGGCCTGGTGCCCGGGCTGAGCATGCGCGAGGTCCGCTCGCACCGCCGCCCGGCGGTCGGCCTGCTGGGCGCCCCGATGCTCGGGGTCGTCTTCGGCGTCGGCTGGACCCCGTGCATGGGCCCGACCCTGACCGCCGTGCAGAACCTGGCCCTCAACCAGGCCGACGCCCAGCGTGGCGCGCTGCTGACCACCTTCTACTGCCTGGGCCTCGGCGTACCGTTCATCCTGGCCGCCGTGGCCTTCCGCAGGGCGCTGGGCGCCTTCGGCTGGGTCAAGCGGCACTACCCGCTCGTCATGCGGATCGGCGGCGGCATGCTCGTCGTGGTCGGTCTGCTGCTCGTCACCGGGATCTGGGACTCGATGATGAGCCAGTTGCAGTCCTGGACCGCCGACTTCCAGATCGGAATCTGACCGTGAGCAAGACCACGACCGAGACCGAGCAGGCCCCGGCACCGGACGACACCGCCGCCGAGCGGCTCAGCACCGCGCCGGTCGAGTCGGACGGACCGACCGGCATAGGCGCGTTCGGCTGGGCCCGCTGGATGTGGCGCCAGCTGACCTCGATGCGGGTCGCCCTGATCCTGCTGTTCCTGCTGTCGCTGGCCGCCATCCCGGGCTCGCTGATCCCGCAGAACGGCCAGAACCAGTTCAAGGTGCAGACCTGGAAGGCGCAGCACACCACGGTCGCGCCGATCTACGAGAAGCTCCAGCTGTTCGACGTCTACAGCTCGGTCTGGTTCTCCGCGATCTACATCCTGCTGTTCGTCTCGCTGGCCGGCTGCATCGTCCCGCGCACCTGGCAGTTCGTCGGCGTGCTGCGCTCCCAGCCGCCGGCCGCCCCGCGCAACCTGACCCGGATGCCGGTGCACGCGGCCTGGCGCACCGAGGCGGACGCCGGGAAGGTGAACGCCGCCGCGCACCGGCTGCTGCGCAAGCGCGGCTTCCGCGCCCACCTGTCCGGCGGCGCGGTGTCCGCGGAGAAGGGCTACCTGCGCGAGGTCGGCAACCTGCTGTTCCACCTGTCGCTGTTCGCCCTGCTCGGCGGCTTCGCCTGGTCCAGCCTGGCCGCCGGCACGGGCGGCAAGCTGATCGTCGAGGGCGAGGGCTACTCCAACACCATCACCCAGCTCGACGACTTCACCGGTACGCGGTTCTACGGCAGCCAGGACCTCGACCCCTTCTACCTGAAGCTGGACGGCTTCACCTCGAAGTTCCAGGACAAGGGCGACCAGATCGGGGCCGCCCGGCAGTTCACCGCGAACGTCTCGTACTACGAGGGCAGCGACGAGTCGAAGCTGAAGAAGTCGACGATCGAGGTCAACCACCCGCTGGAGGTCGGCGGCAGCAAGGTCTACCTGATCGGCCACGGCTACGCCCCGATGGTGACCGTCCGGAACGGCAAGGGCGACGTCGTCTACCAGGGCGCCGTCCCGTTCCTGCCGCAGGACGGCAACCTGACCTCCACCGGTGTCGTCAAGGTCTCCGACTACGGCGTCGGCCCCTCCGGCGACAGGACCCAGCTGGGCTTCTCCGGCTTCTTCCTGCCGACCGCCCCGCTGAGCTTCGAGGGCACCGGCCCGATCTCGCTGTTCCCCGGCGACGCCGCTCCCGAACTGGTGCTGAACGCCTTCGCGGGCGACCTCGGCACCGACTCCGGCCTGCCGCAGAACGTCTACCAGCTCAACACCCGCAAGCTCACCCAGCTGACCCAGGACGGCCAGCCGGCCAAGGCCCGGCTCAAGCCCGGCCAGGGCTGGACCCTGCCCGACGGCTACGGCACCGTCACCTTCGAGGGCTACAAGCAGTGGGCCAGCTTCAACATCACGCACCGCCCCGGCAACGAGATCGCCCTGACCGGCGCCGTGCTGGCGATCCTCGGCCTCGTCGGCTCGCTGTTCATCCAGCGCCGCCGGATCTGGGTGCGCGCGGTCGCCCTGCCGGGCGGCGGCACCCAGGTGGAGCTGGCCGGTCTGGCCCGCAGCGAGTCGGCGAAGATCGCCGAGGAGCTGGCGGAGCTCGCGGTCGACCTCCAGGACGACGCCCCGGCCTCCGAGGAGGACGGCTCCGAGGACGCCAACGCCGAGGACCCCGGCCCGGCACCCGGCGACCCCGAGGCCGAGGCCTCAGCCCCCGCAGTCCCTGCCGACCAGAACTCCAAGGAGTAGACGGTGCAACTCGCCTCGGCGGTCGACCCCCAGCTGGCCGACCTCTCCAACAAGCTGATCTATTCGGCGATGGTGGTCTACACCCTCGCCATGTTCGCCCACATGATCGAGTGGACCTTCGGCAGCAGGGGCGCCGTCGCGGTCCGCTCGAAGGAGCAGTCCGGCAGCCTGGGCGAGACCGTCGCGACGGCGGCGCCGAAGGGCGCGAAGAAGGTCACCGTCACCGTGGCGGGGGCCGGCGGCGGCACCACCACGCTCACCCGCACCGCGGTCGCGGGCGAGGGCGCGACGGTGGTCACCACCGGCCGGGGCACCGACGAGCAGGACGGCCCGGGCGCGGCCGGCACCAGCGAGAAGGCCGACCTGGCCGGCCGGATCGCCATCTCGCTCACCGTGCTGGCGGCGCTGCTGCACGCGGGCGGGATCGTCACCCGCGGCCTGTCGGTGTCCCGCTGGCCGTGGGGCAACATGTACGAGTTCTCCTGCGCCTTCGCCTTCGCGATGACGGCCGCGTACCTGGTGCTGCTGGCCGCCAGGAAGAGGGTCCGCTGGCTCGGCCTGCCGGTCGTGCTCGCGGTGCTGCTGACCCTCGGCATCGCCACCACGGTGCTGTACACCGACTCCGAGCAGCTCGTCCCGGCGCTGCACTCGCCGTGGCTGGCGATCCACGTCTCCACCGCGATCTTCTGCGGCGGCGCCTTCTACGCGGCGTTCATCGCCACCCTGCTGTACCTGTGGCAGGACTCGTACCACAAGCGGGTCGAGGCCGGTGCGTACGACTTCCTGCGTCCGGGGGCGGTGCGCTCGCTCGACGGGCAGAAGTACTCCCGGGCCCGGATCCTGCTGGCCCGCGTCCGGGTGTCCGTCGGCAACCGCCTGCCCGCCGCGGCGACCTTCGACAAGCTGTCCTACCGGATCAACGCCCTGGTCTTCCCGCTGTGGACGTTCACCATCATCGCGGGCGCGATCTGGGCCGAGGCGGCCTGGGGCAAGTACTGGGAGTGGGACCCGAAGGAGACCTGGTCGTTCATCACCTGGGTCGCCTACGCCTGCTACCTGCACGCCCGCGCGACGGCCGGCTGGAAGGGCCGCAAGGCCGCCTACCTGGCGCTGGCGGCGTTCGCCTGCTGGCTCTTCAACTACTACGGCGTGAACATCTTCGTCACCGGAAAGCACTCCTACGCGGGGATCTGACCGGGGCACACGATCACCCACCGGCCCGGCTCTCTCCCACAGGTAGCCGGGCCGAGGTGCGAACAGGGGTAGTGCGCGCCGGCCGCCGGCCGGTGCGAGAGGGAACTGAGGAGGAAATCGCGCGATGGAGTGCGACGAGGTCATGCTGACCGTCCGAATCACCGCCGCCGAGCGCATGCTGCTCCGCCGGCTCGCCCAGGGACACCGGAGCGACGTGTCCGAGGTGGTGTCGGACGCCTTGCTGGACATCATCCCGACGCTCAGCGCGCCGGGGGACGCCTACCGGCTGCTGGGGGCCCTGGCGGTGCCCGCGCCGTGCGCCCTGACGGTCTGGCTGCCGACCCCGCTGGCCGACCTGCTGGTGCCCGGCGCGGCCCGGATCGCCCAGATCACCGACGTCCGGATCGAGTCGGCCAGCGCGGCCCTGGGCGCGGCGCTGCGGCTCTGGCTGGCCCAGGACGAGGTCCGGCTGGCGACCAACCTGAGCGTGATGCACGCGGGCCGTCCGGCCGCCCTGATGGCCGCCTGACCGGGGTCAGCTGGCCAGCGGCAGCCGGCTGCCGCCGAGGCCCGGCGCGGCGGGGCGGCCGTCGTGGGCGTCCCGCCGGTCCGGTGCGGCCGGGCTCTCGGCCGGGCTCTCGGCCGGGCTCTCGGCCGGGCCGTCCACCGGTGCGGTGAGCACCCGGCACTCGGCCGCCGTCCGGCCGTCCTGGACCAGCCGGACCCGCACCGGCCGCCGGTCGGCCGCCGTGCCCGGCCCGGTGCCCGGGCCCGAGGCCGGTTCGGGGACGGCCCGGACGAAGCAGGGCCGGTCCAGCTCGATGTAGCGGTCGAAGGAGGTCACCAGCTCGACCGGCACGACCGGTTCGGGGTGGCGCAGCCGCTGGGCGGCCTGCCGGGCGGCCTCCAGCACGAGCATGCCGGGCACGTGGTCCAGCTCGTGGTCGAACAGCACCGGGTGGGTGGCGTCGGCGCGCAGCAGCCAGGTGTCCGGCGCCAGGGTCGGGCTGAGCACCACGTCCGCGGGCTGTGCCCGGCCGACCAGCTCGGGCGCGGCGGGCGCCGGAGGCCGCGGTGCGGCGGTGCGCCGCACCGGGCCGCGCAGCCGGGCGTACGACGCGGGGGAGATCACCCGCAGCCGGCCGGAGCCGTGGCCGATCGGCGCGCCGTCCCGGGTGACCTCGACGCGCACCCGCAGCGAGGACAGCTCGCCGCCCCGCATCCGGACGTCCTCGCAGTCGACGGCCAGCATCAGCGAGGCGGGGCCGGCGGTGACGGCCAGGCCCGGCAGCCCAGGCTCGCCGAGCGCGTAGGAGAGGTCCTCCATGGCGAAGTGGTGGCCGCGCGGCACCCCGAACCCGGCGTGGCCGATCAGCAGCCCGGCCTGCCGGATGGTCTCCGCCATCAGCACCGGGTCGTGGTAGCGGTCCCCGGGCAGCCGGTAGAAGCCGTGCAGCCGGGGCCACTGGGCACCGAGCAGGAAGTCGTACGGGCCGGTGGCCTGCCAGCCGGTGATGAACACCTCGGAGACGGAGGCGCGGTGCACCAGGTGCCGGGAGACGGTCCGGTCGTGGAAGTCGTAGCCGGTCGCGGGCCCGTCGTGGAAGTCGAAGCCTCCGAAGTCGAAGCCGCCGCCGCGGCCGCTGCCCGGGCCGGGGTGGGAGTACAGGCCGTGGGGGCCCGGCTCTACGATCGATGGCATGACTGGCCCCCGCTTCAGGGTGTCGGTCGGAGCGGCCGCCACGGCCGTCCCGGGAAAACATACAGACCACCCGGTTTGCTTATCTGACTGGGGTGCCCCTCGGCCGGGCTCCGCGGCCCGTTCCCGCCACCCTTCTCGTGGACTGGGCGAATGCCCGTTCGGGCCGACTCGGGCCGTGGGCGGCGGTGCCGTCCCTGCTGGACGGCCGAAACCGGGCAGGCGCTAGATTAGATACCAACCATGCGGTTTCGGGGCGTCCCGTCCGCATGCGAGCGCCGCCCCGCAGGGCGCGCCGACAGCAGCCGGGTGGGGCGGGGATCGCGCCCGGCGGAGTCCGGAGGGGCCAGTGGTCAAGCAGGAAAGGGCTGGGCGGACCCGGCAGGCCGTACTGCTCGCCGCCGCGGAGACCTTCGCGCAGGTGGGCTTCGAGGCCGCGAGCCTGGTCGACATCAGTCGCCGGGCCGGGGTGAGCAAGGGGGCCCTCTACTTCCACTTCGTGTCCAAGCAGGCCCTCGCCGACGGGGTGCGGCGCGCCGCCGGGCGGCAGATCGGCTCGTCCGCGCTCCGGGCCCTGCGGGCCGACGGCCCGGCGCTCCAGGGCCTGATCGACTTCTCGCACGAGCTGGCCCGGATGCTGCGCGAGGACCTGGTGGTGCGGGCCGGCGTCCGGCTCGGCTGCCAGGGAGCGCGCCGGGACGGCGCCCCGGACGGCCCGCCCGGCGTGCCCCCGACGGGCCCGGAGATCGCCTGGCGCAGCCTCACCGCGGTCGTCCACCGGCTGCTGGACCGGGCCGCCGAGGCCGGCGAGCTGTGCCCCGAGGTGGACCGGCGGGCCGCCGCCGAACTGCTCACCGCGGCGGCGGCCGGTCAGGTGCTGATCGCGGGGGAGGGGGTCGGCCGGCCCGGGCCGGAGGCGGTGAGCCGGCTCTGGACGGCCGCGCTGCCGGCCCTGGTGGCGGCCGAGAGCCGGGTCGACTACCGGGTCTGAGCCGCCCCGGCGGCGGTCGGGTGTCAGGGCGCTGCGCGGGTCGTCGTCACAGCACTCGCGTCGTCGTCACGGCCCCGTGCCGACGTCACGGCCCCGCGTCGACATCACGGCCCGCGTCGTCGTCCGCGGCGGGCGCGTGCGAGGCCTCAGGTCCGCTCGGCGACGCTCAGCCGGGCGAGCGCGTGCGGCTGGACGAGACCGGGCAGCACCAGCGTCCAGAGGTCGGACATCCGCTGGATCAGGTCCTTCCGGTCGGCCAGCACCTGGGAGCTCAGCTGGATGCCGGTGACGGCTCCGGTGATCACCCCGGCGGCCGCGGTCAGGTCGATCCCCGGGTGGAGGTCGCCGGCCTCCCGGGCCTGCTCCAGCAGCGCACGGGTGGTGTCCATCCAGCCCTGGTAGGCCGCGGTCTGCGGCTGGGTGAAGCTGCCGTGCTCGATCGTCAGCCGGATGCTGCCGCGCACCAGCGGGTCGGTCTGGAGCGCGCGGGCGAAGGCGTAGCCGAGGTCGATCAGGTTCTGCACCGCGCTGTCCGAGGTCGGCTTCCAGCCGGAGATCCAGGCGCCCTGGCCCTCGATGATGACGGCGAGAGCCAGCTCCTCCTTGGAGGGGAAGTGGAAGTACAGCGCGCCCTTGGTGACGCCGGCGCGGTCCAGGATTCCGGACATCGTGGCGGCGGCGTAGCCCCGCTCGTCGAACACCTCGGCCGCCGCGATGAGTACCGCCTGGCGGGTCGCCAGCGCGCGGGCCTGCCTGGCCATCGCAGCCTCCCTGGAAAGTTCTGGTAACGGCAGCGGCCGATCCTACGGGGGCGGACTGGGCGGCGGACGCATACCGTCCAGTAGGTATTCTACCGAGCCGCTTCGCGCTCCCCCGGACGGCGTGGAAGCCCGCGCACACCCACGGCGCACGCGTCTGAGCAGGGCCGGAGCGCCCCCGGACCGGGAACGCGCGACGGCCGGTCACCCGGGTGGGGTGACCGGCCGTCGGCGCGGGCCTGGGCCGTCAGGCGGCCTGCTGCCAGCTGACCGGCGAGTAGTACGCCGGGCGGCGCTCCAGACGACGCCAGCTGGCGATCGGCTCCAGCGGCGCGTTGGCGGCGGCCTGCTGCGCGGCGGCGGCGCGCGCGGCGAGGACGGCGGTCAGGGCGGCGAGTTCCTCGTCGGTGAGACTGCCGCGGACGATGCGGACGAGGGGTTCGGCGGAAGCGGTCATGTCCTGGTTTCTCCCCCGGTTGCTAGGTCTGAGGTGGTTGCCGGTACGGGCTGCGCGGTGGAGCGTGTCGCTACTACATCGGCGGGTTGCCGTGCTTGCGGCTGGGCAGGTCGGCGTGCTTGGTGCGGAGCATGGCCAGGGCGGAGGCGATGACCTGGCGGGTCTCGGCGGGGTCGATGACGTCGTCCACGAGGCCGCGTTCGGCCGCGTAGTACGGGTGCATCAGCTCGTTCTTGTATTCCTTGATCTTCTGGGCGCGCATGGCGTCCGGGTCCTCGGCGGCGTTGATCTCGCGCCGGAAGATCACGTTGGCGGCACCCTCGGCGCCCATGACGGCGATCTCGTTGGTGGGCCAGGCGTAGGAGAGGTCGGCGCCGATGGAGCGGGAGTCCATGACGATGTAGGCGCCGCCGTAGGCCTTGCGCAGGATCAGCGAGATCCGCGGGACGGTGGCGTTGCAGTAGGCGTACAGGAGCTTGGCGCCGTGGCGGATGATGCCGCCGTGCTCCTGGTCGACGCCGGGCAGGAAGCCGGGGACGTCGAGGAGGGTGAGCAGCGGGATGTTGAAGGCGTCGCACATCTGGACGAAGCGCGCGGCCTTCTCGCTGGCGTTGATGTCCAGGACGCCGGCCAGGGACTGGGGCTGGTTGGCGATGATGCCGGTGACGTGGCCGTCGACACGGGCGAGGACACACAGGACGTTGGTGGCCCAGCGCTCGTGGACTTCGAGGTACTCGCCGTGGTCGACGATCTCCTCGATGACCTTGCGCATGTCGTAGGGGCGGTTGCCGTCGGCGGGGACGAGGTCCAGGAGGCTGTCGTTGCGGCGCTCGACCGGGTCCTCGGTGACGACGGAGGGCGGCATCTCGCGGTTGTTCTGCGGGAGCAGGGAGAGGAGGTAGCGGACCTCCTCGATGCAGGACTGCTCGTCGTCGTAGACGAAGTGGGAGACGCCGGAGACGCCGGCGTGGACGTCGGCGCCGCCGAGTCCGTTCTGGGTGATCTTCTCGCCGGTGACGGCCTGGACGACGTCAGGGCCGGTGATGAACATCTGGGAGGTCTCGCGGACCATGAAGACGAAGTCGGTCAGCGCGGGCGAGTACGCGGCGCCGCCGGCGCACGGGCCCAGCATCACCGAGATCTGCGGGATGACGCCGGAGGCCTTGGTGTTGCGCTGGAAGATGCCGCCGTAGCCGGCGAGTGCGGTGACGCCCTCCTGAATGCGGGCGCCGGCGCCGTCGTTGAGGGAGACCAGCGGGGCACCGGCCGCGATGGCCATGTCCATGATCTTGTGGATCTTCTGGGCGTGGGCCTCGCCCAGCGCGCCGCCGAAGATCCGGAAGTCGTGCGCGTAGGTGAAGACGGTGCGGCCGTGCACGGTGCCCCAGCCGACGATCACGCCGTCGGTGTGCGGCTTCTTGGCCTCCAGGCCGAAGCCCTGGGCGCGGTGCCGGCGCAGCGGCTCGACCTCGTGGAAGGAGCCCTCGTCCAGCAGCAGCTCGATGCGCTCGCGGGCGGTCAGCTTGCCCTTGGCGTGCTGGGCCTCGGTGGCCTTGTCGCTGGGGCCCCGGCGGACCTTCTCGCGCAGCTCGTGCAGCTCGGCGACCCGCCCCCGGGCGTCGGCCGGGACCTCGTGGACCTCGCCGTCGACCGGCGCCTCATGCACAACCGTCATCTCGAACCACTCCAAGGGTGAGGGAACTGTCCGACAGCCAACGTCTACTGTGCCCCCGGCTGCGAATCACTTTCTTCACTTATGACTGTACGAGGGGCCGTGCGCTGGTTTCGGCGTCGATTCCGTACAAGGTCGAGTTCGTTTAGCTGTCAGGCCTGTACAGAAGCGGTCCGTTCGGTTCCTGAGCGCTCGGTGTTCACACGGGTACCGGGGGTTGTCGGACGGGTGATGGTCCGATGATCTGAGCGTTAACAAAAGCGCAGGTCAGGACCGTCTTCCAGTAAGGTAAGGCGGCAGTCTGGGGTGGCGCTCAAGGGCCGCTCAAGCGGTGTGGCCGTCCGGCCCCCGTCCGGCTCGAAGCGCGGATTCTCGTAGGGAAGCGCCAAAAACGCCGAAGCCCACCCCGAACCGTGGGGGTGGGCTGTCCGAGCGAGCGGGCGGACCGGCTCCGATCAGGGCTTCCTGCCCTCCTCGGGCTCGTCGCGGTCGCGCAGCTCCCGCTCGCGACGGCGCAGGTCGGCCTCCCACTGCTTCAGCATGTCCTCGTGCTCTTTGTTGTTCTTCTTCAACGAGGCGAGGAACTCGGGGTCGTCGTCCGGCGCCAGCGGGCGCCCGCCGCGCGGAGCCGGACGGCCCGCGCGGTCGTCGGCCGGGTGCCCCGGGCGGGCCCCGGCGGACGCGGCCGGCAGGAAGCCGCGCTGCTTGCCGGCGATCAGCCAGGCGATCGGGCCCAGAGGCGGGAAGAGCAGCACGATCAGCACCCAGACCACCTTCGGCAGGTGCTTCACCTCGTCCTCGGGCGTGGTCAGGCAGTCCACGAACGCCCAGACCCAGAGCGCGAGCGGAAGGACGATGGTCAGCAGAATCCGCAACATGGCCGCGATCTCCCCCGCAACGGCGGTAGTGACGGGCGCCTGGCAGGGGCCCTTGACCGAGCCAGGCTATCTGGTGGCGGATACTGACAGGCATGGCATACGACGATCTCCGCTCGTTTCTCCGGGCCCTCGACCGCGAAGGCGACCTCAAGCGCATCAAGGCGGAGGTGGACCCCCACCTGGAGGTCGGCGAGATCGTCGACCGGGTGCAGAAGGCCAAGGGCCCCGCACTGCTCTTCGAGAACGTCAAGGGCTCGTCGATGCCGCTGGCGATGAACGTCTTCGGCACCGAGCGGCGGCTGTCCAAGGCGCTCGGCCTCAAGGGGCCGGACGACATCTCCGAGAAGATCGCCGGGCTGCTCAAGCCGGAGCTGCCGCAGGGCTTCACCGGCTTCCGGGACGCCTTCGGCAAGCTCGCCTCGATCGCGCACGTGCCGCCCCGGAACGTGAAGTCCGGCGACGCCCCGGTGCAGGAGGTCGTGCTCACCGGCGACGACGTCGACCTGGACGCGCTGCCCGCCCTCTTCACCTGGCCGCTGGACGGCGGCTCCTTCTTCAACCTGGGCCTGACCCACACCAAGGACCCGGACACCGGCGTCCGCAACCTGGGCCTCTACCGGCTCCAGCGGCACGACCGCCGCACCATCGGCATGCACTGGCAGATCCACAAGGACAGCCGCAACCACTACGCGGTGGCGGCCAGGCGCGGCGAGCGCCTCCCGGTCGCGATCGCCTTCGGCTGCCCGCCGGCCGTCACCTACGCGGCCACCGCACCGCTGCCCGGGGACATCGACGAGTACCTCTTCGCCGGCTTCGTCGCCGGGGAGCGGGTGCGGATGGTCGACTGCAAGACGGTGCCGCTCCAGGTCCCGGCCGACGCCGAGGTGGTCCTGGAGGGCTGGCTGGAGCCCGGCGAGATGCTCCCCGAGGGCCCGTTCGGCGACCACACCGGCTTCTACACCCCGCAGGAGCCGTTCCCGGCACTGAAGATCGACTGCGTGACGATGCGCCGCCGTCCGATCCTCCAGTCCATCGTGGTCGGCCGCCCGCCGACGGAGGACGGCCCGCTGGGCAAGTTCACCGAGCGGTTCTTCCTGCCGCTGCTGAAGATCATCATCCCGGACATCGTCGACTACGACCTGCCCGAGGCCGGCGGCTTCCACAACTGCGTGATCGTCTCGATCGACAAGAAGTACCCCAAGCACGCCCAGAAGACGATGCACGCGATCTGGGGCGCCCACATGATGTCGCTCACCAAGCTGATCATCGTGGTGGACTCGGACTGCGACGTGCACGACTACCAGGAGGTGGCGTGGCGGGCCTTCGGCAACGTCGACTACAGCCGTGACCTCACGGTGGTCGAGGGGCCGGTGGACCACCTGGACCACGCCTCGTACCAGCAGTTCTGGGGCGGCAAGGCGGGCATCGACGCCACCCGCAAGCTGCCGGAGGAGGGGTACACCCGGGACGGCGGCTGGCCGGAGATGGTGTCCTCGGACCCGGCCACGGCCGCGCTGGTGTCGCGCCGCTGGAAGGAGTACGGACTGTGAGCACCGCCGCTGCGGTCGAGACCCCGGGGCGCGCGAAGGCCTTCCTGCGCCTGGTGATGATCGAGCACTCGGTCTTCGCCCTGCCCTTCGCCTACATCGCCGCCCTGACGGCCATGTTCCTCACCGACAAGCGGGTGCACTGGGGACAGCTGTTCATCGTCACCGTCTGCATGGTCGGGCTGCGGACCTTCGCCATGGCGGCGAACCGGATCATCGACCGCGAGATCGACGCCCGCAACCCGCGGACCGCCTCGCGCGAACTCGTCACCGGCGCGGTGTCGCTGAGGACCGCGTACGTCGGCTCGGCCGTCGCGCTGGTGGTCTTCCTCGGCGCCGCCGCGATGCTGAACCCGCTCTGCCTGGTGCTCGCGCCGGTGGCCGTGGTGCCGATGGTCGTCTACCCGTACGGCAAGCGGTTCACGGACTTCCCGCAGGTGATCCTGGGCCTGGCCCAGGCGATGGGGCCGGGCGGCGCCTGGCTCGCGGTGACCGGCCGGTGGTCCTGGGACGCGGTCGTGCTGGGCGCGGCCGTCGGCATCTGGATCGGCGGGTTCGACCTGATCTACGCCTGCCAGGACGTCGAGTCCGACCGGGAGCACGGGGTCCGCTCGGTGCCGGCCCGGTACGGCGTGCCGGCGGCGATCCGCGGTGCGCGGGTGTGCCACGTGCTGACCACGCTGCTGCTGGGCTGGTTCGGGCTGCTGACCCACGCCGGGGTGGCGTTCTGGATCGGGCTGGCGGTCGTCGCCGGCGCGTTCGTGTACGAGCACACCATCGTCAGGCCGAACGACCTGTCGAAGCTCAACCGGGCGTTCTTCCAGACCAACAGCTTCGTGGGCGTCTCGCTGTTCTTCTTCGCCCTGGTGGACCTCGTCGTCCGAGGCCTCGGGGTCTGACCCGACGCCCTCCGACCCGCCACGCTCCGACCCGGCACCCTCCGACCCGGCACCCTCCGACCCGCGCGCGCCGACCGATGCCCCGAAGGCGTCGGACCCGGCGCGCGTCGGCGTTCGCGCGCCGCCGGGCCGCCCCACGCTCCGGCAATCGGCCGCTCGGCCGGACGGCGGGCCCCGCACGCGTGCTGCGTTCCGCGGCGCGATCGAGGGAACGCCCCGGCGGCGCCACCGGCCCGGGCCACGCCACCAGGAGCAGCGACACCGTGCGCATCATCGTTCACCGCAGCGACAACCCGGGCCCCGTCACCACCGTCCCGACCGAGCTGATGGACGGCCGCCTCGGCTACGCGGCCCTGACCGTCCTGCTCGACCTCCTCGACCTCCTCGGCCGCCCGGACGAGTGGATCGAGGCGGACTGGCCCCTCACCGACCCCAGCTGCGCGCCGGACCTGGAGGAGATCCTGCGGGCGATCGGCGAGCTGACGGAAGCCGGGCTCTACCGCGTCGTCCTGGAGCGCGCGCCCGACGGCACCCCCCGCCCCCGCGTACGCGTCTTCGAGTCCGCGCAGCCGCTCCTGCCGCCCCGACCGGGTGCCGGCCCGGCGGATATCGGCCGCCCTGTCGCTCCCCTGTAAGACCGGGGGAAAGAACCCCCCTCCCCACCCTCCGCCCGCTCGCGGCTCCGTGGCGCCGGGGATCGGCGCGCGTCACGGTGGTGCGACGGGTTCGAGCCGGGTGGCGACGCGGTACGCGGCGGCATCGAGGTCCTTGCCCGGGCTCCGGCCGGTTCAGCGGAACAGGGCGGCGTGCTCCTTCGCCCAGGCGCGGAAGCTGCGGGCGGGGTGGCCGGTGAGGTCCTGGACGGTCGTCGTGGCGGGCTGCGGGGCGATGGTGCGGGAGTGGAGGAAGTCCAGGGCGGCGTCGGCGTCGGCGGGGGAGCGGCCGGTGGTCAGCAGGTGCCGGCGGGCGGTCTCGCGGGGGACCTCCTCCCAGCTCAGCGGCCGGCCGGTGGCCGCGCCGATGATCTCCACCTGCTGGGCCCGGGTGGGCGACTCCGGGCCGGTCAGCACGTACCGGGCGCCGTCGTGGCCCTCCTCGACCAGGGCCCGGACGGCGACCGCCGCGACGTCCCGTTCGTCCACCGGGTTCAGCCGGGCCGCGCCGCCGTAGCCCCGCACCGGGCGGCCTGCCTTGATGTCCTCGACCCACCGCAGCGCGGCGGCGAAGCCGTGCGCCCGCAGCACGGTGTGCCGCACTCCGCTGCGGGCGAGCAGCGCCTCGATCCGGCCCTCCGGCCGGCCGGGGACGGCCGAGGACAGGAACACCACCCGCCCGACCTCCCGGGCCAGCACCCCCACCACCTCGGCGGCGCCGTCCGCCGTCGAGTACGGCCATCCCAGCAGCACGGCGTTCGTGCCCTGCACCACCGCCTCCAGCGACGCGGGATCGAGCAGGTCCCGTGGCGCCCGCGTCCGCACCCGTACGCCCGCGGCCGCGAGCTGGAGCCCGACGTGCCGCCCGACCGCTCCGGAAGCGCCGACCACCAGCACCGGCGACGGACCGTCAACTCGCTTTTCTGTCATGCCTCGAACGTAAACGAGAAGCATGAGACGCCCAATGTGCGTGGGTCTCCGGTCCATGCGCCAGCGTCTAGGGGGCGCGCGGGAGTTGGCGCGCGCCCCTAAGTGACCCCGCGCTCTGACCAACCGTCAATCCGGTTAACACCCAACGCAACCGTCGTGTTACGTTCCGCACCGTAAGCGGAAAGAGAAGACCCCAGCGGTGCTCGCAACACCCCGGGGTCTGGCACCAGGAGCAGCAACTCCCAAATGCAGATTCATCGTAGCGTCCTCACGCGCGGTTTCGCGCTTCTTCCCAACGACATCGTCCAGGGCGGCGTCCGCCTCAGTGCCATCGCCCGGATCATCCTGCTGGACCTCCTCTCCCGCCCCGACGGCTGGAGCGAGACCGGGCAGCAGATCGCGGACAGGACCCTGGGGATCGGCCGCACCGCCGTCCGCAAGGCGCTCAAGGAGCTCGCGGCGGCCGGGTACTACCGCGTCGACACGATCCGGATGCCCGACGGCACGCTCCGCTCCGAGGCGCACGTCTTCGACCGGCCCTGGTTCGACGCGCCGCCGAGCGAGCCCCCGGCCAAGGGCGACGGGCCGGAGGCCGAGCCGCTCGACGCCCCTTCCGGAGAGAACCCGGACGAAGTACCCGCGCCGCCCGCCGAGGAGTTGACGCCCCTCGACCCGCAGATCGCGGAAGCCGTCGCCGTGCTCTTCCGGGTGATCCGCCCGGAGCCCCGGCTGCGCCTCGGGGAGCGCGAGGCGCTCGCCCTCGCGCCCCTGGTCGCCGACTGGCTGGCCCGGGGCAGTAGCGAAGCGGACCTCTCCGTCGCCCTGCTCCAGGGCCTCCCGTACCCCGTGATCTCGTCGGTCGGCATCCTCCGTGACCGCCTGCGGCGCAAGCTGCCGCCGCTCTGCGAGCCGACCGTGGCCCCGGCCCCGCGCGCCGAATGCCCGGAGTGCCGCGACCCGGTGCCCCGCCCGGGCATCTGTCGCGCCTGCGCGGGCCTCGTCCCACGCCGACCCGTGTCGGACCCGGCCGTCGCCCGCACCGGCGCCGCCAGGGCCCGCACGGCCCTCCTCGCCACCCGCAGGCTCGCCCTGCGGCCCGCCGCCACCTGAGGCTGTGGGGGGCGGTGCGCGGGAAGTCGGCCTGGTCGACTTCTCGTGCGGCGGGGGCTGTGAGGTCTGGCCGGTGGTGAGGGTGGGGGTGGGGCCACAGGAAGTCGGCGGGTCCGACTTCTGGCGCTGGCGGGGCTGCGGGGCCCGTCAGCGGCGGGCGCGAGGGGCGGTGCCCGCGAGGGGCGGTGCGCGGGAAGTCGGCCGGTCCGACTTCTCGTGCGGGCGGTCAGCCGCCCAGCCGGGGTGCGTCCGGGTGGTAGGTCCGCTGGCGTTCGAGCGGGGCCGTGGCGAAGTCGCCGTTGCCGTTGAGGACTTCGCCGACGCCGACCCGGACGCCCCGGGCGCGGCCGTGGCCCTTGAGGACGCCGCCGCGGCCGTCCGGGTCCGGGTGGGTGTACGGGCGCCCGGCGGCCAGCTCGACCGCGCGGGCGGAGATCGGGCCGAGGACCTGGGCGCCGTCGCCGAGCCGGGAGCCGCCCGTCACCTCGGCGCCGTCTCGATCAGTTGTGGAGGAACCCCTCCAGCGACGCCGCCAGGGCCACCGGGGTCTCGTACATCGGGTAGTGCCCGCTGCCGCCCAGCTCCTCCAGCTCGGCGTTGGGGTAGTGGGAGAGGAAGGTGCCGCGCATCACCTCGGCGGTGAGGGCCAGGTCGTGTTCGCCGACGATCACCTTGACCGGCACCGGGTTGCCGCTGATCCGGCGCTCCAGGTCGGCCGTCGTCCAGTCGCGGACGTAGCCGCCGAAGGCCTCGGGGGTGGACAGCCGGAGGGACTGGTCGACCATCCGGTCCAGCCAGACCCGGCCCGCCCGCTGCCCGGTGACCAGGTCGAGGATCGCGAAGCGCTTCTCCCGGTCCTCGGCGGCGCCGTAGAACAGCGCCTCGCCCGCCTCGTCCAGCGGGTACGCCCCGGCGGGCACCGGGGCCAGGCCGACCAGCTTGCGCACCCGCAGCGGAGCCTCGGCGAGCACCTGCTGGGCGGCCTTGCCACCCATCGAGTGGCCGACCAGGGAGAAGCGCTCCCAGCCGAGCTGGTCGGCCAGGGCGAGCGCGTCGGAGGCGATCTCGGCGAGGGTGTAGGCGCCGGGGACGTCCTTGCGCCGCCCGTAGCCGCGGTAGTCGAGGAAGGCGTAGCTGAAGGCGCCGCCGTCGAGGTAGTCGAGGAACGGGCCCCAGCCGGCGCTGGTGCCGAACCAGTCGTGGAGGACCAGGACGTGGTGGTCGCCGGTGCCGATCAGGTGGTGGGGGGTCGTCATGCCCTCGGTCGTTCCCCGCGGACCGCCCGCCCGAACGGACGGTCCGCGGCGAACCTCCGGCCGCTATTCCTCGGCGAGGAGTGCCTCGTACTCGGCGGCCGAGAGCAGCTCCTTCGACTCGGTGGCCTTGCTCGGCGTGAGTTCGATGAACCAGCCGTCGCCGTACGGGTCCGAGTTGACCTCCTCCGGTTCGTCGTTCAGCGTCTCGTTCACCGCGGCCACCGTCCCGGAGAGCGGCGCGAAGAGGTCGCTCACCGACTTCACCGACTCCACCGTGCCGAACGGCCGACCGGCGTCGAACGTCTGGCCCGGTTTGGGGAGTTCGACGAAGACGACGTCGCCGAGCTGCTTCTGCGCGTAGTCGGTGATGCCGATGCGGACCCGGTCCTTCCCGATCGTCTCCACCCACTCGTGGTCCCTGGTGTACCTGAGGTTCGGCGGGATGTGCGTCATGACGGGCCCTAAGAATGTGAGGCGGTCCGGGAGGACCGGGTGTGGCTGATGACGGTTTGCCGTTGATGGCTCAAGGAGAATGGCCGCCCGGTCCTCCGGGA
>NZ_JBVITE010000019.1:45829-121108 GCF_055575155.1 Kitasatospora sp. NPDC034533 | reverse complement strand
AGACGCTCGGCTGGGAAACCCCAGCCGAGCGTCTGGCTAAACTCCTCGCGGCCTAGACAACCGACCACGTGTTGCAACGACCGCTAGAAACCGCCACTGGTCGAACCGGCCCTCCTCGCACCACGGAGCCCCCTGTCGGGTTCGAACCGACGACCCCCGCTTTACAAGAGCGGTGCTCTGGCCAGCTGAGCTAAGGAGGCACGGTGGCCGTCCGCGACGGATCACGGCGGCACCGGGGGGCAGTCTACCGGGCCCGGGTGACGGGATGGGGGGATATCCGGGGGTTGGTGGGATGGGTGGGCGTGATGGAACCGATGCCGAAATCGGGGCGGGCGGGGGCTGACAAGCGGCGGGCGCGCGGGTAGCGTCGCCGGGAGTCGGTTCGTCGAGTGGTTCAGACCACTGGTGGGCCGGCGGAGCACCGACAACCCCCTTTACTCGGATCGTCCGGCACGTTCCTGCCGGTGAAGGAGAGCAACGACCATGGCTTCTGTCACGTACGACAAGGCGACCCGCATCTACCCCGGGGCCACCAAGGCCTCGGTGGACGCGCTGGACCTGGACATCGCGGACGGCGAGTTCCTCGTGCTGGTCGGCCCCTCGGGCTGCGGCAAGTCGACCAGCCTGCGCATGCTGGCCGGCCTGGAGGACGTCAACACCGGGGCGATCCGGATCGGCGACCGCGACGTCACCCACCTGCCGCCGAAGGACCGGGACATCGCCATGGTGTTCCAGAACTACGCGCTGTACCCGCACATGTCCGTCGCGGACAACATGGGCTTCGCGCTCAAGATCGCCGGCGTGAACAAGGCGGACATCCGCAAGAAGGTCGAGGAGGCCGCGAAGATCCTCGACCTCACCGACTTCCTGGACCGCAAGCCGAAGGCGCTCTCCGGCGGTCAGCGCCAGCGTGTCGCGATGGGCCGGGCGATCGTCCGCGAGCCGCAGGTCTTCCTGATGGACGAGCCGCTGTCGAACCTGGACGCCAAGCTCCGCGTCTCGACCCGCACCCAGATCGCCGGCCTCCAGCGCCGCCTGGGCATCACCACGGTCTACGTCACCCACGACCAGACCGAGGCGCTCACCATGGGCGACCGGGTCGCGGTGCTCAAGGACGGCCTGCTCCAGCAGGTCGACACCCCGCGCAACATGTACGACAAGCCCGCCAACGTCTTCGTGGCCGGCTTCATCGGCTCGCCCGCGATGAACCTGCTCGAGGTGCCGCTGGTGGACGGCGGCGTGAAGTTCGGCGGCTCGGTCGTGCACATCTCCCGCGAGGACCTGGCCGGCGCCGGCTCCGACAAGACGGTGACCGTCGGCATCCGCCCCGAGCACTTCCGGGTCGTCCCGGCGGGCGGCATCGAGGGCGTCGCGGTGACCGTCAACGTGGTCGAGGAGCTCGGCTCGGACGGCTTCGTCTACGGCACCACCCAGATCGCCGGCCAGGACCACGAGCTGGTCGTCCGGGTGCCCGGCCGCGAGATCCCGACCCGTGGCGAGACCATCCACGTCGTGCCGACCGCCACCGAGACCCACGTGTTCTCCGCCAGCACCGGCCTGCGGCTGAACAGCTGACGCGACACCGGCGAAACGCCACCGAGCCCGTCGGACCCCGCGGTCCGGCGGGCTCCGTCGTCCCCCGCGTCAACACGGCGGGGGGACAAACCCGGACACCGTGTCACTCGATGGGGTAACGGAGGGCGATCCCGCCCGCACCCACCGCTACTCTCCTGAGGGTGAAGCAGCTAGTGCGCCGTATCGGCCAGACCGTCGCCCTGACCCTGCCGGTCGTCCTGGTGACCACCGGCACCCTCGCCGTGACCCGGGTCCCCTGGGCCCCGCCGACCGGGCTCGACCAGCAGGTCGTGGCGGCGTCCAGCGGCGACGGCGCCGGGATCGGGCGCTCCAACAACGCGGCCGGAGCCGCGGCCAAGGCCCCGGACGGGCTCGCCCCGCAGGACTCGCTGCGGGTGGTGCTGCTGGACGAGCTGCGCGCGAAGAACCCCTCCGCGGCGCTGGACCTGCTGGAGCGCTCGATGCGCGAGCAGCCCTCGCTGACGCCGTACTGCACCTCGCTGGCCACCGAGCTGGGCAAGGCGGCGGTGCGCAAGTACCAGGGTGACGTCCAGCGGGCCCGCTCCTTCGCCCGCCCGGTCTGCGACGGGGCGTTCGCGGCCGGCGTCGTCGGCTGACGGAACGGCCCTCGCGGGGCGGCGGGGTGGTGGACGGGAGCCGTCCACCACCCCGCCGTTCCGCCCTATTGTTCAGACATGACCGCTGACTCCGGCCCCACCATCGAACTCCCGTCCGCTCCGCACCCGCAGTCGCCCCGGCCGACCACGACACCCGTGACCCAGGCCGTCATCCTGGCCGGTGGCCAGGGCTCCCGGCTGCGCCCCTACACGGACGACCGCCCGAAGCCGCTGGTCGAGATCCCCGGGACGGGCGTGCCGATCCTCGGCCACCAGCTGGCCTGGCTGGCCGAGGAGGGCGTCACCGACGCCGTGGTCTCCTGCGGGCACCTCGCCGACGTGCTGGAGGAGTGGCTGGACAAGGCGCAGCTCCCGCTGCGGGTCCGCACGGTGATCGAGGCGGAGCCGCTCGGTCGCGGCGGCGGCCTCAAGTACGCGGCCAAGGCCCTGCCCCGCCCGGAGGAGCCCTGGTACGCCACCAACGGCGACATCTGGACCCGCTTCAGCCTGCGCGAGATGGCCGCCTTCCACCACGAGCGGGACGCCCTCGCGACGCTCGCGCTGGCCCGGCCGCGGATCCCCTGGGGCGCGGTGGAGACCGACCAGTTCGGCAACGTGCTGGACTTCGTCGAGGCCCCGCCCTCGCCGTTCCTGATCAACGCCGGCCTGTACGTGTTCAGCCCGGAGTTCGCCGAGCTGCTGCCGGACGTGGGTGACCACGAGCGCACCACCTTCCCCCAACTCGCCCGGAGCAAGCGGCTGGCGGGCTACCAGCTGCCGCAGGGCGTGTACTGGCGGGCCATCGACACCGCCAAGGACCTCACCGAGGCGGCCAAGGAGCTGGCCTCCGGCGCCGGCCGGACCCCCCGCTAGCCCCCGCCGGCCGGGCACCCGGCCCCTGTACACACCCGCAGACGCCCGCACACGCCGGTCGGCCGGGCGCTCCCCCACGGAGCACCCGGCCGACCGGCGTCACCGGGGGTCTCAGGTCGCGGTCGGCGCCCCCGGGTAGGAGGACCGGCCGCCGGACAGGTCGGCCAGCGGCGCACTGCCCAGCACCCCGCCCAGCAGCCCGGCGGAACTCGGGCTGGACCTGGGCGCCGTGGCCGGACCGCCGGAGCCCGGGGTGCCGCGCGACGCGGGCGCGGTGCCCGCCCCGCCGGCCGGCGCCGAGGCGGCCGGGGAGGCGCCGGACCCGGCCTCCGCCTTGCCGGAGTGCTTGCCGCTCGGCGTCGGGGTGGCCGGCTTGGTGGACGGCGTGGCGGACGGGGGGGTCGCGCTCGGGGTGGGAGTGGCCGGGCGCGGGGCGGCGGGTTGGGGCGAGGTGGACGTGCCCTTGCCGCCGGGTGCACCGGAGGGGCCGCCGGACGGCCAGACCGGGGTGCCGTAGTCGGTGGCCGGACGGTCCGGCGCCTGGTGCGCCCGGGCGCTGGTGCGGACGGCGGCACCGAGCATCGAGCCGAGCAGCAAGGTCAGGCCGACCACCACCGTGGTGACGACCGTGCCCCGGCGCAGCACCCGGCGGCGCAGCGCCCCGGGCGCGTCGGCGCCGAACCGGCGCCAGGCCTCCAGGTTGAGCCGCCCGTCCAGCGAGGCGAACGGCGCCCCGGCGATCAGCAGCGGGCTCCAGGCCGCGAGGAAGATCAGGTCCGGGGTGTCGTAGACCGGGACGGCCCGCCAGCTGACGGTGAACAGCAGCGCGGCGGAGAGCGCCATCGCCGCGCCGGCGGCGAGCCGCTGCCAGAGGCCGAGGACGGTCAGCACGCCGACCACGATCTGGGTGAACGACACCACCAGTCCGGCGCCCACCGGGTGCGCCATGGCGAAGGCCAGCAGCGGTTCGGCGACCTTCCACGGGTGCAGCGAGGAGAGCCAGCGCATCATCGAACCGCGCTCGCCGCCGTCGAAGTACACCGGGTCGCACAGCTTGCTGAACCCGGCGTAGACCGCGAGCGAGCCGAGGACGGCGCGCAGCGGCAGCAGCACCAGGCCGAGGTCGACCCGGCGGCCCGGGTACCAGGGCTGCCTGCCCTCGGCGTCGACGGCGGAGACCTCGGGCAGTTCCCCGCTCGGGGTCCAGCCGTGCGGCTCGCCGATCGGGCCGACGCCCGCGTCGGTGGCGGAGCCGGTGCCCTCGCGGGGCTGGCGCGGGAGGGCCCGGGCGCCCGCGAGGGAGGGGATCACCTGGGTCTCGGCGGCGTCCGGCCGGACGCCGCCGACCGGGTTGCCGCCCTGGCCCTGGCGCACCGCCTCCAGCAGCTGGGTGGCCGCGAGGTCCCCGGGGGGCGCCAGCCCGGTCCAGGTGACGGCGGTGACCCGGCCCTTGCGGCGCGGCACGCCGCCGGCCCCGGCCCCGGCCATCGCCGGGACGGCCCCGGCGGGCACGACGACCTGCGGGGTGACCAGCGGACGGCGGATCAGGCCCTGATTGGCGTACGGGTCGCCGAACGCGGCCCCGGTGGACAGCAGTCCGGCCGGGGCCTCGATCAGCGGCGCCACCGGGGACTGGAGCTGGAGCCGGAAGCTCGCCTGGGTGCTGCTGAGCCGCGCCGGGTCCGACTCCACCTTGACGGTGTTGAGGCCGGGGCCCGCGTCTATCCCGGTGCTGCCGTCGCCGAACAGGGGGCGCCGAGGTGTTCTGGTGTCCACGCCCGTCTAACCGGGTGACAGCCGCTTAGGACACTCTCCCGGGTGGATGTCCGGCGGACACTTGAAGTGATCATGAAAAAAGCGATCGGGCCCGGTCGGGGCCCGATCGCCTTCTCTCGGATTGCGGGGAATTCGGAAGATCTCCTGCGCCCCGCGCACCGCTCGTACTCGGCTCAGCCGTTCCCAGCGCTCAGCCGTTGCCAGCGCTCAGCCAATCTCAGCGCTCAGCCGATCCCAGCACTCGACGGACCGGGCACCCGGCGAACCGGGCACTCGGCGAACCGGGCACCCGGCGACGTCAGCGCTTGGCACGCAGCCGCGCGGCCTCGTACAGCACGATGCCCGCCGCGACACCGGCGTTCAGCGACTCGGTCAGCCCGGACATCGGGATCCGGACGCGCATGTCGCAGGTCTCCGAGACCAGCCGGGACAGGCCCTTGCCCTCGCTGCCCGCGACGATCACGACCGGACCGGTCAGCAGCTCCAGGTCACCGATCTCGGCCTCGCCGTCGGCGGCCAGGCCGACCACCATCAGACCGGCCTTCTGGTAGGCCTCCAGCGTGCGGGTCAGGTTGGTGGCCCGGGCGACGGGCAGCCGGGCGGCGGCGCCGGAGGAGGTCTTCCAGGCACCGGCGGTCATGCCGGCCGCGCGGCGCTCGGGGATGACCACGCCGTGCACGCCGAAGGCGGCGGCCGAGCGGACCACGGCGCCCAGGTTGCGCGAGTCGGTCACGCCGTCCAGCGCCATGATCAGCGCGTCCTCGCCCGCGTCGGCGGCGTCCGCCAGCAGGTCCTCGGGGTGCGCGTACTCGTACGGCGGCACCTGGAGCACCAGGCCCTGGTGGTTCATCCCGCCGGTCATCTGGTCCAGCTGGGCGCGCGGGGCCTCCATCAGCGGGATGCCGCGCTCGTTGGCGGTCTGGAAGGCGTCGCGGACCCGGTCGTCGGTGTCGATGAACTGCTGGACGTACAGCGCGTTGGCCGGCACGTCGCCCTGGAGGGCCTCGACCACCGAGTTGCGGCCGAAGACCAGCTCGGCGCTGCCCGCGCCGCCGCGGCCACCGCGACCGCCGGCGCCGGCCCGGCGCATGCCGGCGCGGGCCTTGGCGTCCCGCTCGCGCTTGAGCGCGGCGTTGGCGGCCCGCTGCTTGGGGTGGCCCTTGCGCGCCTCTCCGGGCGGGGTCGGGCCCTTGCCCTGGAGGGCCTTCCGGCTGTGCCCGCCGGTACCGACAGACGCGCCCTTCTTCGATCCGGGGTTGCGGCGGTTCCTGCGCTGGCTGTTGCCGGCCATGGCTGTACTTCCTGTCTGTCCGGCATGCCCCGGCCGCCCCGGTCTGTCCGGTGGCGGCCGACGGCACGCGCTACGTCATGCGGGAGGGCCGCACCGGTCCGGTACGGCCCACCCGTCACCCCGATCGTCGGACGGGGTTACTGGCTGTTGATCGTCCAGCGCGGGCCGGACGGGGTGTCCTCGATCGCCAGCCCGGCCAGGCCGAGCTGGTCGCGGATGGCATCCGCGGTGGCGAAGTCCTTGCGCTCGCGCGCCGCCTGCCGCTGGTCGAGGACCAGGCGGACCAGCGAGTCGACCACGCCGTGCAGGTCCTCGCCGCGCTCCGTCCCGGCCCAGTGCGGGTCGAGCGGGTCGAGGCCCAGTACACCGAGCATCGCACGGACCTCGGCCAGTCGCGCCACCACGCTCTCCTTGTCGTCCGCGTTCAGGGCGCTGTTGCCCTGGCGGACGGCGGTGTGCACGACGGCCAGCGCCTGCGGGACGCCGAGGTCGTCGTCCATCGCCTCGGCGAAGGCCGGCGGCACCTCGGGCGCCGCGTCGACCGGGCCGCAGCGCTCGACGGCGCGCTGGACGAAGCCCTCGATCCGGCCGAAGCCGGCCTCGGCCTCGCGCAGCGACTCCTCGCTGTACTCGATCATCGAGCGGTAGTGCGGGGCCGCCAGGTAGTAGCGGAGCACGATCGGCCGCCACCTCCGGACCATCTCGGAGACCAGCACCGAGTTGCCCAGCGACTTGCTCATCTTCTCGCCGGCCATGGTGACCCAGGCGTTGTGCACCCAGAAGTTGGCGAAGTCGTCGCCGTAGGCCTTGGACTGGGCGATCTCGTTCTCGTGGTGCGGGAAGATCAGGTCCAGCCCGCCGCCGTGGACGTCGAAGGCCTCGCCCAGGTACTTGTGGGCCATCGCCGAGCACTCCAGGTGCCAGCCCGGACGGCCGCGGCCCCACGGGGTCTCCCAGCTCGGCTCGCCCGGCTTGGCGGCCTTCCACATCGCGAAGTCGCGCGGGTCCCGCTTGCCGGTCTCGCCCTCGCCCTCGGGCTGGCGCAGGTCGTCCAGCTTCTGGTTGGAGAGCGCCAGGTAGTCGGGGTAGGAGCGCACGTCGAAGTAGACGTTGCCGTCGGCCGCGTAGGCGTGGCCCTTCTCGATCAGGCCCCGCATCATCTCGACCATCTCGGGGATGTGCCCGGTGGCCCGCGGCTCGACGGTCGGCGGCAGGCAGCCCAGCGCGTCGTAGCCGTCGTTGAAGGCGCGCTCGTTCTCGTAGCCGATCTGCCACCACGGCGTGCCGAGCTCGCGCTCCTTGGCGATGATCTTGTCGTCGATGTCGGTGACGTTCCGGGCGAAGGTCACCTGGTAGCCGCGGTAGGCGAACCACCGCTGCATGATGTCGAAGTTGAGCCCGGACCGGATGTGCCCGATGTGTGGCGCCGACTGGACGGTAGCGCCGCACAGGTAGATCGAGACACAACCCGGTACAAGCGGGACGAAGTCGCGTACCTGGCGGGTGCTGGTGTCGTACAGACGAATGCTCACAGCGTCAAGCGTAGTGGGCGGTGGGGGGTGCCCCGCCACATTCCCCGGGACAACGGGGGCGTGATCCCGGGGAAAGGCGGGTCCCGGGGCCCGGGTCAGATGGTGCCGAGCACCTTCCGCGGGGTGAGCCGGACGACCACCCGGACGTCGTCCGGGCCGTCCATCGTGTACTTGTCCTGGCCCATGTACTTGCCGGCCAGCTCGTCGATCAGCTCCCGGCCGCCCTCGGTGGTCATCGTGACCTCGCCGCGCGCCTCCAGGTACTCGTACGGGGTGTCCGCCGGGTTGATCAGGATCGCGATCCGCGGGTCCCGCTCCAGGTTGAGGTGCTTGCGGCGGCCCTTGACGGTGGAGAACAGGATGTCGTCGCCGTCCCGCTTGACCCAGACCACGGTGGACTGGGGGCCGCCGTCGGGCTGGACGGTGGAGACCACGGCGAAGCTCTTGGCGTCGAGCAGGGACTTGGCACGGTCGGAGAGTTTGGCAGCCACGGATGACCTCTTCTCGTCGGGGTACGGGGGGTACGGCCCGAGCGGAAACCCGTACGGGCCCGAACCGCACCCTAGCGACTCGGGCCCGCCGGACCGTCGGTGAACACCCGTCAGCGGCGGGTCGCCCCCGCCCGCTCACCCGCGAGGGCTCAACGCCGCTCGTACACCAGCGCGGTGGCGATGGCGGCCAGGCCCTCGGCGCGGCCGGTCAGGCCCAGCCCGTCGGTGGTGGTGCCGGAGACGGACACCGGCGCGCCGACCGCCCCGGACAGCGCGGCCTGCGCCTCGGCCCGGCGCTTGCCGATCTTCGGCCGGACCCCGATCACCTGGACGGCGACGTTGCCGATCTCGAAGCCGGCCTCGCGGACCAGCCGGGCCGCCTCGCCGAGCAGCTTCACCCCGGACGCGCCGGCCCACTCCGGGCGGTCCGTGCCGAAGTGGGCGCCCAGGTCGCCGATCCCGGCGGCCGAGAACAGCGCGTCGCAGGCGGCGTGCGCGGCGACGTCGGCGTCCGAGTGCCCGGAGAGCCCGACCTCGGCGTCCGGCCACTCCAGCCCGGCCACCCGGAGCGGGCGGCCGGCCTCGAAGGCGTGCACGTCAGTGCCGATGCCCACCCGGGGGATCGGCGGCAGCTGGGGATCAGTAGGCATCGGCGGCCCTCCTGCGGGCGAGTACGGCCTCGGCGAGCACGAGGTCCAGCGGGCGGGTGACCTTGAACGCCTCCTCGTGGCCGGGCACCACGACGACCCGGCCGCCGTAGCGCTCCACCAGGCCGGCGTCGTCGGTGACGGGCGGCGCGTCGGCGGTGCCCGCGCTCTCCTCGGCCAGCGCCTTGGCGTGCACCTCGGCCAGCGTGGCGCGGTCGAAGCCCTGCGGGGTCTGCACCGCGCGCAGCGTGGCGCGCTCGGGCGTGTCGAGCACCGGCTCGGCGCCGCCCGGGTTCGGCTCGACCCGCTTCACCGTGTCGGCCAGCGGCACCGCGGGCACCACCGCCCGCGCCCCGGCCCGGACGGCGGCGGCGACGGTGTCCACCACCTCGACCGGGACGAGCGGGCGGGCCGCGTCGTGCACCAGCACGACCTCGACGTCCTCCGGGATCGCGGCCAGGCCCAGCCGGACGGACTCCTGGCGGGTCGACCCGCCGGCCACCACCCGGATGTCCTTGTCGTCCAGACCGTGGGTGTCCAGCAGGGCGACCACCTCGGCCACCCCGTCGGCGGGCGCGGCGACCACGACCAGGCCGACCGCCCGGCTGCGGGCCAGGGCCCGGACGGCGTGCACCAGGAGCGGCACACCACCCAGCTCCCGCAGGGCCTTCGGGGCCCCGGGCCCCAGCCGCTCCCCGCGCCCGGCGGCGGGCACCACTGCTGCTGCGACTGCTGCTGACGCGTTCAGGTTTCACTCCTTCGGCGAAGTGGGTATGGCCATGGCGTGCCCGGCGGGCGCACCGGGCCCCTTCCGAAGAGCCATGGTCTACCGCCCCGCCGCACAGCTCCGCAAACTCCGCGCAAGCGGGTGCGGAAACGGTCGTGCACGTCCGGGTGTGTCGCGCCCGTCCGGCTGCGCCCGGCCGCTCGGCCGTCCGGCCGCACCCGCGTCGGCCGCACTCGCTCGGCGCGGACCGGGAGGCGAGCCCGGCGTGGTCCGGACACGCCTCAGCGCCCGGAGTGCCACCGCACCACTCCCGGACGGTTCGTCCGAGGAGCGGCGCTTCGACACCGGGCGCTGTGAGCGTTGGGCGGCGCGGCCCGACGGCATCGCGGTTGCGTGCGCTACGAGGCGAGGACCTCGTCGAGCAGCGTCTCCGCCTTGTCCTCGTTGGTGTTCTCCGCCAGCGCCAGCTCGCTGACGAGGATCTGGCGCGCCTTCGCGAGCATCCGCTTCTCGCCGGCCGAGAGGCCGCGCTCGCGCTCGCGACGCCAGAGGTCGCGGACGACCTCGGCGACCTTGATGACATCGCCCGAGGCGAGCTTCTCCAGGTTCGCCTTGTAGCGACGGGACCAGTTGGTCGGCTCTTCCGTGTACGGTGCGCGCAGCACCTCGAAGACCCGGTCCAGACCCTCCTGGCCGACTACATCGCGCACGCCGACGAACTCCGCGTTCTCGGCGGGCACGCGGAGCGTCAGGTCTCCCTGCTGCACCTTGAGCACCAGGTAGGTCTTGTCCACACCTTTGATCTGGCGAGTTTCGATGGCCTCGATCAGCGCGGCCCCGTGATGGGGGTAGACCACCGTGTCGCCAACCTTGAACGTCATGTGACAGGACCCCTTCCGTGGCTTTCCAGCTTAACACGCTTCTCGGCGCACCCGAAGGGCGTTTTCGCAGGTCAGGGCAGGTCTCGGGGCTTGACAAGGACCCCCATGACGTGCTGCGACCAGTGTTCGAGAAGGGCTTCCCGCAGGTCGGAGGCGGTTCCGGGGTTCGGTGAAACCCTTGCGCAACACCCCCGCAACCATGATTGGATCTTGAGCTTTCACCCGTTTTCAGGTCGCGGCCGAATCGTTATTCGATCTTGGTCGAACCTTGTCCGTAGCGTGACCCGGACATGTCGGGCGGTCCCGTCGGGCATCCGGTCGGGCGGCCGTCGGCCAGTTGCCTGGCGGCTGCCGGACGGCCGACGGACGGCTCCGAACGTACGGCCGGACGGCCCTCGGCGGCCCCCGGGAGTGCGACACGGGGACCACCCCGTGAGGAGCGCATAAGTGAGGTCGATAATCTGAGACCTGACCTACCGACACGTGACCTAGGAGAAGCCGCCGCCGTGAGCCGCAGCCTTCGACGCGGCAGCATCGCCGCCATCGCCGCCATCGCCATCGCCTCGCTGTCCTCCTGCGCCGCCGGCAACACGCCGGACACGCTGCAGATCAAGCCCGACAACGCGGCGGCGACCCTCGGAACGCACCTCCGGCTGAACAACATCGTGGTCGTCACCGGCGAGGGCACCGTCGGCGACCACACCGGGCCCGCCAACGTGGTCGTGAACATCGCGAACACCGCGGACACCCCGGCCGAGCTCCAGTCCGTCGCGGTCAACGGCACCGCCGCGACCTTCGCGGACCCGGCCGGCGCCCCGCTGTCCAGCATCGTCATCCCGGCCGGTGGCGCGGTGGCGATCGGCGTCGAGGGCAGCCCGTCCGCGACCGTCGCCTCCACGACCGTCCACGTCGGCGGCTTCGCCCCGACCACCTTCACCTTCAAGGACGGCCAGAAGGTCGAGGCCCAGGCCGGCGTGAGCCCGGACTCGGGCGAGCACGGCAACGGCCTGTACAAGGGCTACGGGCCGACCCCGTCGGCGAGCGCCACCCCCGCCAAGACCGCCTCCCCCGGTGCGACCGCCCCGGCCACCCCGGCCGCCGGCGCCACCACCCCGGGTGCCCCGGCCGTCCCGGCCGCCGGCGCCCCGGCGGTCCCGGCCGCGCACTGACGCCGCTCCCCGGGCCCGCCGGGGACGACGCGAAGGCCCCCTCCGGCTGTTCGGAGGGGGCCTTCGGCGCGCTTGGGGGCCGGCGCGAGGCGCGGGGGCTTCCGGGGCGCCGCACGGCGCTCCACGGCGCCGTGCGGCCCTTCACCGCCCGAGGGCGGTTCCGGCTCCTTACGGCTGATCTTTACGGCTTACGGCTCGAACTTGTAGCCCAGGCCGCGGACGGTGACCAGGTAGCGCGGCGCGCCCGGGTCCGGCTCGATCTTGGCCCGCAGGCGCTTCACGTGGACGTCCAGGGTCTTGGTGTCGCCGACGTAGTCCGCGCCCCAGACCCGGTCGATCAGCTGCATCCGGGTGAGCACCCGGCCCGCGTTGCGCAGCAGCATCTCCAGCAGGTCGAACTCCTTGAGCGGGAGGTCGACCTTGGCGCCGTCCACCGTCACCACGTGGCGGTCCACGTCCATCCGGACCGGGCCCGCCTCCAGGGCGCCCGGGCCGTTGCCGGCGTCGCCCGCGCCGCCGTCCTCGCCGCGGCGGCGCAGCACCGCGCGGATCCGCGCGACCAGCTCGCGGGTGGAGTACGGCTTGGTGACGTAGTCGTCAGCGCCTATCTCCAGGCCGACGACCTTGTCGATCTCGCTGTCCTTCGCGGTCACCATGATCACCGGGACGTTGGAGCGCACCCGGAGCTGGCGGCAGACCTCGGTGCCGGGCAGGCCCGGCAGCATCAGGTCGAGCAGGACGAGGTCCGCGCCGTTGCGTTCGAACTGCTCCAGGGCGTCGGGGCCGGTGGCGGCGACGGCCACCTCGAAGCCCTCCTTGCGGAGCATGTACGAGAGGGCGTCGCTGAACGACTCCTCGTCCTCGACCACCAGTACTCGGGTCACGATCAGGCCTCCGGGGCAAGCTGAGGGGTTGTGTCTGACAGGTGTGCTTTCCGCTCCCCGGCGGGGAGCGGACGAGCCGTGCGGCCCGTGGTGAGGGTTCGGGGTGCGGCGGCGGGGCCGGACGGGTCGCCGTCCGGCGCGTGGTCCGGCGTCCGGTCCGGTTCGCCGTCGAACGCGTCGTCGGATTCGTCGTCGAGTTCGTCGTCGGGTTCGTCGTCGGGTTCGTCGTCGGGTTCGTCGTCGGTGGGTGCGTGCCCGGCGGGCAGGCGGATGGTGAAGGTCGACCCCTGGCCCTCGACGCTCCACACCGAGACGGTGCCGCCGTGCGAGGCCGCGACGTGCTTGACGATGGACAGGCCCAGGCCGGTGCCGCCGGTCGCCCTGGAGCGGGCGGGATCGACGCGGTAGAACCGCTCGAAGACCCGCTCGCGGTCCTTCTCGGAGATGCCGATGCCCTGGTCGGTGACCGAGATCTCGATGAGCTCGCCGTCCGCCTCCCCGAGCGCCGCGGCGCTGGAGATCCGGCGGGTGGCGATCGCCACCCGGGTGCGGGGCGGGCTGTAGTTGACGGCGTTCTCGACCAGGTTGCCGAGCGCCGCGGCGAGCTGGCCGCGGTTGCCGTGCAGGTAGAGGCCGGCGATGCCGCCCGCCGCGATCAGGATCTGCTTGGCGGCGGCCTGCTGGCGGCAGCGGTCGATCGCCTCGGCGATCAGCTCGTCCACCGCGACCGGCTCCGGATCGACCATCAGCCGGTCGTCCTGGACCCGGGAGAGGTCGATGATCTCCTGGACCAGGCTGGCCAGCCTGGTCGCCTCGACCTGCATCCGGCCGGCGAAGCGCTGCACGGCCTCCGGGTCGTCGGCTGCGTCGGCGACCGCCTCGGAGAGCAGCGACAGCGCGCCGACCGGGGTCTTCAGCTCGTGGCTGACGTTGGCCACGAAGTCCCGGCGGACGGCCTCCACCCGGCGGCGCTCGGTCTGGTCCTCGACCAGCACCAGCACCAGCCGGGAGCCCAGCGGGGCCACCCGGACGGAGACCGCGAGCGGCTCCGCCGCGCGGGCCGCGCCCGGCCGGGGCACCTCCAGCTCGACCTGGCGGATCTCGCCGTCCCTGCGGGTGGAGCGGGCCAGCGCCAGCATCGGGTCCACGGCGACGGCGCCACCGCGCACCAGGCCCATCGCGTACGCCGCCGAGCTGGCCTTGACCACCTCGTCGCCCTCGCCCAGCACGATCGCGCAGGAGCGGAGCACGGAGAGCACGGTGTCGACCCCCGGCGGCAGCGGCTGCTCGGGGCTGCCGGTGCCCAGTGACTGGTACCGGCCCAGGTTCCTGCCGCCTGTTGCGCCGTGCCTGCCCCTGGCCTGTTCGCGCTCGCTCCAACGGAAGGCGATGGAGGCGGTGAGGCCGACGCCGAGCCCGGCTATGGCGCAGGCAGCGGCGGCGGCCACGTTCACGTCCATGTGGCCAGCGTAAGCGCACGGTGAGGGCTGTCCCCAAGCGGTGGATCAAGGCATCGACCACGCGTTGCCGAGAATTCACCTTCAGGTAGCCGCCGATTCACCGTGGCGGCCGTGCACCGTCGCCCTGGCGGCCGAAAGTTGGCCAGGCAGCCCGTGTGGGAGAGATCGGTGTGCCGAACAGCGGCCACCGGCTCGGGTGTGCGCGTACGATGCGCGCCACCAGCAGCGGTCGCCCGAACACCGGAACGATGGTCGGACGGGCTGACCGGTCGGCACCGCCACCGACACAGCTACTGAGGAGAGAACATGCGCGACGCGTACCACGAGGAACTCGATGCGATCGGCGACAGCCTGGTCGAGATGGCCCGGCTGGTCGGCTCTGCACTGGGCCGCGCCACCACCGCCCTCCTCGACGCGGACCTGGCGCTGGCGGAGAGCGTGATCGCCGCCGATCAGAAGATCAACGAGCTGCACCACGACCTGGAGAACCGGGCCATCGACCTGCTGGCCCGCCAGCAGCCGGTCGCCACCGACCTGCGCATCGTGGTCACTTCGCTGCGGATGAGCGCCGACCTGGAGCGCTGCGGCGACCTCGCCCGGCACGTCGCCAAGGTCGCGCGGATGCGCTACCCCGAGACCGCCGTACCGCGCGACCTGCACTCCACCGTCCTGGAGATGGGCCAGCTCGCCCAGCGCCTGGTGGCCAAGGCCGGCCTGGTCATCGCCACCAAGGACGTCGACAAGGCGCTGGAGATGGAGCAGGACGACGACGCGATCGACACCCTGCACCGCGAGCTGCTGTCGCACCTGATCGACGAGCGCTGGCACCACGGCATCGAGACCGCCGTCGACATCACCCTGGTCGGCCGCTACTACGAGCGCTTCGCGGACCACGCGGTGTCGGTCGCCAAGCGCGTGGTGTACCTGGTGACGGGCGAGCACGTGGCCGAGTTCGTGGCCGCCACCGAGGCCGCCGAGGCCGTGCCGGTCGACTGACCGGCGGGGCGGTCGGCCGGCCGGCGCGCCGGGCACGCGCTGCCGCGCCGTCTGCGGCGGCGCCGCTCCCGGCTCACCCCCGGGGGTGAGTAAACCCGTGGCGAGGGTGGTGCGGGCGCACGGACTTCCGTGCGCCCCACCACTGCGCGCCCGTTGACGCTCCCTCCGTTCGGCGGTTTCACTCGACGGTGGGGGCACCGGAGCGTGCCCGTCACAAGAAGGGGAGCTCGATGAAGGCCAACCCGACCCGACCGGCAACCGCCCACGACACCGTCGAGCCATCCGCTCCGAAGCTGCTTCCCGTCCTCGCGGCAGGCTGCGGCTGCGGCCCCGGTTGCGGCTGCGGCTGCCAGTCCGGCGCGCCCTGCCAGTGCGGCGGCGCGGACGGCGGCTGCTGCGGCGGCCACTGAGCGGCCGGAGGGATCCGAAGAGGTCTGAAGGGGTCTGAAAGGGTCCGAAGGACTTCGGGGGATTCGGGGTGTGCGGGGCGCTCGGGGGGTTCGAGGATTCGGGGTTTCCGAGGTGCACGGCATTCCGGCCGCCGTGCACCTCGTTCGCGTTCGCTCAGGCCCCGCGCGCCGCCGGCCCGCCCGGACCGGCGGGGCCGTCAGAACTGCACGTCGGTGCAGGAGTAGAAGGCGTTCGGGGTGTCGGAGATGTTCCAGACGGCGACGACCACCTGGTGGCCGGTGCGCCCGCTCGGAATGGTCGCCGTGTGGCTGAGCGTGCTCGGCACCTGCACCCCGCCGAACGGGACGGTGAGGAAGGGCGTCAGGTCCAGGTTGGCGCGGGTGATCGGCTGGCTGGCGTCGTAGCCCGGCTTGGTCATGTAGTACCGGAAGTCGCTGGTCGCGTGCCGGGCGGTGAACGTCCAGGTGAAGGTGAGCTGCTGCCCCGCCGTCACCTTGGTGGTCGGCCAGGCGCCCGCGTGCGGGTCGTCCAGCTCGGCGAAGCGTGCGTTGCCGCCCGCGCAGATGGTTCCGTCCGAGGGGCCGAGGGTCGGGAACCCCTTCGGGCCCTCGACGCTCTGCGGTTCCCACTGGATGTCGCCGCAGTCCCAGGGGACACCCTTCACGTGGGTGTCACAGAGGGCGGCGCGGCTGGGCGGGGTCGAGATCCAGCCGTGGGACGAGGCCGGGAAGGCGAGGGTCAGCGGGATCGCCAGCGCGGCGACGGCCGCCCCGACGATGTGGCGTGTGCGCATGGTGCTCCTCCGTGGGGGTGGATGGAGTGTGCGCCGGGGCGCAGACGCGCGCGTGGGGAGCGGCGGCCCGGACGGGGACTTCCTGGCATGCCTGCGCCGGTCCGGTGCCCTCACGGTAGAAGCCTGCCCCGAACCCGTCAATGGTCTGAACCATTTTCTCAGCTGCCCAACTCCCGGGCGGCCCATGCGGATTGGCCCCGAACTGACCGAAAGACGAAGGCCCCGCCACCCGGGCGAGCCGGGCGGCGGGGCCGTGTCGGCAAGCGGCTTACTTCTTGCCCTGGTTCTTGACCGCCTCGATGGCCGCGGCGGCGGCGTCCGGGTCGAGGTAGCGGCCGCCCGGGGTGACGGGCTTGAAGTCGGCGTCCAGCTCGTAGACCAGCGGGATGCCGGTCGGGATGTTCAGGCCGGCGATGGCCTCGTCGGAGATGCCGTCGAGGTGCTTGACCAGCGCGCGCAGGCTGTTGCCGTGGGCGGTGACCAGGACGGTCCGGCCGGCGGCGAGGTCCGGGACGATGGCGTCGTACCAGTACGGGAGCATCCGCTCGACGACGTCCTTCAGGCACTCGGTGCGCGGACGCAGCTCGCTCGGGATCTCCGCGTAGCGGGCGTCGCCGGCCTGCGAGTACTCGGCGTCGTCGGCCAGCACCGGCGGCGGGGTGTCGTACGAGCGGCGCCACAGCTGGAACTGCTCCTCGCCGAACTCGGCCAGGGTCTGGGCCTTGTCCTTGCCCTGGAGCGCGCCGTAGTGGCGCTCGTTCAGCCGCCAGCTGCGGCTGACCGGGATCCAGTGCCGGTCGGCCTTGTCCAGGGCGATCTGCGAGGTCCGGATGGCGCGGCGCAGTAGCGAGGTGTGCAGCACGTCGGGGAGCAGGCCCTCGGCGGCCAGGAGCTCGCCACCGCGGGCGGCCTCCTTCTCGCCCTTCTCGTTGAGGTCGACATCGACCCAACCGGTGAACAGGTTCTTCTGGTTCCACTGGCTCTCGCCGTGGCGGAGCAGGATGAGTCGGTACGTCGTGTCAGCCATGGCCCCCAGCTTAGTGGGGGCCCGGAAAACCCCTGGTGGGGACCTTCGACCGATGTGTAATGTGTGCTCTGCGCATCTGCCACTTACATGTGTCGGCTGGCCGGGCTGCCGTGCCGCTCAGCGGACACCTGCCCTCGGGAGCCCCCACATGCTCGTCACCGCCCGGTTCCGAAGAATTCTCCAGGAGACGGTCGGCGGACTGCCACGGCAGTTCTGGTGGCTGTGGGTGAGCACCCTGGTGAACAAGCTCGGCGCCTTCGTGGTGACCTTCCTGGCGCTCTACCTGACCGTCGACCGGGGGTACTCGGCCTCGTACGCGGGCCTGGTGGCCTCGCTGTTCGGCCTCGGCTCCGCCGTCGCGGCGATCCTCGCGGGGGTGCTGGCCGACCGGATCGGGCGCCGGCCCACGCTGGTCGCCGCCCAGCTCGGCACGGCGCTGTTCACGGCCGTGCTCGGCTTCGCCGACGGCCAGGTGGCGATCGCCGCCGTGGCCTTCCTGGTGGGCCTGTGCAACAACGCCACCCGGCCGCCCACCTCGGCGATCATCGCCGACCTGGTGCCGGCCGAGGACCGGGTCCGCGCGTACTCGCTGAACTACTGGGCGATCAACATCGGCTTCGGCCTCTCCGCCGCCGTGGCCGGCCTGATCGCCACCCACGGCTACCTCACGCTCTTCCTGCTGGACGCGCTGACCACCCTGGTCTGCGCGGTGGTGATCTTCGTCCGGATCCCCGAGACCAAGCCGCAGGTCTCGCCCGACGAGGCGGCGGACGGCTCCGCCGAACCTGCGGTCAGCCTGCTCTCGGTGTTCCGGGACGCCCCGTTCATGGCGCTGGTCGGCCTCACCCTGCTGCTCGCGCTGGTCTTCCAGCAGGGCAGCACCACGCTGGCCGTGGACATGGGCGCCTCCGGCATCACCTCCACCGAGTACGGCCTGGTCATCGGCCTGAACGGCCTGCTGATCGTGGTCCTCCAGATCCCGCTCACCCGCTGGATGGAGGGCCGCTCGCGGACCGGGCTGCTGATCACCAGCTGTCTGCTCACCGGCTGGGGCTTCGGGCTGGCCGCGCTGGCCGGCTCCTCGGCCTGGATGTTCGCGCTGTCGGTGGCCGTCTGGACGGTCGGCGAGATCCTCAACACGCCGGTGATGATGGGCCTGGTCGCCGAGCTGGCGCCGACCCACGGGCGCGGACGCTACCAGGGCGTGCACAGCCTCTCCTGGTCGCTGGCCTCGTTCCTCGGGCCGGCGGGCGGCGGGCTGCTACTCCAGCACGCCGGGCCGGTGGTGCTCTGGACGGCCTGCGGGGCGGTCGGGACGGCCACCGCGCTCGGGTACGTGGCACTGGCCCGGCGCACCGGGGCGGCGGGCCGGCGGCGGCCGGTGGTCGCGGAGGCGGCAGGAGTGACGGAGGTCGCGGAAGTCGCGGGCGCGGCGGAGGTCGCGGCGCCCGCCGTCGAGCAGGCAGGGAAGGCCCGGACGGGCGCCTGAGGCGTCCGGTCAGGCGGTCCGGTCAAGCGGCCCGGGCGTCCAGGCGGGCGGCCCGGTCAGGCGTCCGGGGCGTCCGTCGGGCCCTTCGGTGCCGCGAGGTGGGCGAAGGCGGCCAGGTTGCGGGTGGACTCCCCGCGCTTGGTGCGCCACTCCCACTCGCGCCGGATCGCCGAGGCGAAGCCCAGCTCCAGCAGGGTGTTGAACGGCTCGTCCGCGTTCTCCAGCACCGTCCCGAGCAGCCGGTCCACGACCCGCGGGGTGAGCGCCTCCAGCGGCAGCCGGCCGGCCAGGTAGACGTCGCCGAGCGCGTCGACCGCGTACCCGACGCCGTACAGCCGGGTGTTGCGCTCCAGCAGCCAGCGGTAGACCGCCTCGTGGTTCTCGTCCGGACGGCGGATCACGAAGGCGTTCACCGACAGGGTGTGGTCGCCGACCCGCAGGGCGCAGGTGGTGCTCAGCTTCCGGGTGCCGGGGAGGGTCGCCACCAGCGTGTACGGGTCGGTGGCGGCCAGCTCCCAGGCCACCCCGGCGTCGTCCAGGGCGGTGCGCAGGAGGGTCAGGGCCTCGTCCTTGGTGCGGATTGCCATGGGGGCGAGGCTACTCGCCGGTACCGACCGGGCGCAGCCCCCGCACGGGCGCGCCCCGAGGGCGGACCCTCAGCCCAGCCGCTGCCGGGCCGCGGCGAACCGGCCCGCCGGGCGGGCCAGGCTGCCCGCGTACACCTCGGCGGTGGCCGCCGCGGCCGTGTCCCACCCGAAGCCGGCCGCGTGCCGGGCCGCCGCCGCGCCCCGCCGGGCCACCAGGCCCGGGTCGATGACGTACGGCTCCAGCGCGTACGACCACTCCAGCGGGTCGTGGCCGTTCACCAGGCTGCCCGTCTCGCCGTCCCGCACCGCGACCGGCAGGCCGCCGACCGCGGCCGCCACCACCGGGGTGCCACAGGCCTGCGCCTCCAGCGCGACCAGCCCGAAGGACTCGCTGTACGAGGGCATCACCAGCGCCGTCGCCGCCCGGTACCAGTCCGCGAGCTGCGGCTGGCCGACCGGCGGGTGGAACCGCACGACGTCCCCGATGCCCAGCTGGGCGGCGAGCTTGTGCAGGCTCTCCGGCCGGGCCAGCCCGGTGCCGGACGGCCCGCCGACCACCGGCACCACCAGGCGCTCGCGCAGCTCGGGACGGCGGTCGAGCAGGGCGGCGACCGCCCGCAGCAGCACGTCCGGGGCCTTCAGCGGCTGGATCCGGCCCGCGAACAGCAGCACCGCGGCGTCCTGCGGCAGGCCCAGCCGGGCCCGCGCGGCGGCGGGCGCCCTCGGCCCGGCGGGGCGGAAGACGTCCAGGTTGACCCCGGGGTGGACGACGGCCAGCTGGTCCGGCCGGGCGGCGTAGTGCAGCTCCAGCTCGGCGGCCTCCTCGGTGGTGTTGGCGATCAGCCGGTCGGCCGCCTCCACCACCTGGGTCTCGCCGATCACCCGGGCGGCGGGCTCGGGCGTGTCGCCCTCGGCCAGCGCGGCGTTCTTGACCTTCGCCATGGTGTGCATGGTGTGCACCAGCGGCACGCCCCAGCGCTGCGCGGCCAGCCAGCCGACCTGCCCGGAGAGCCAGTAGTGCGAGTGCACCAGGTCGTAGTGGCCGGGGCGGTGCCCCGCCTCGGTGCGCAGCACCCCGTGGGTGAAGGCGCACAGCTGGGCCGGCAGGTCCTCCTTGATCAGGCCCTCGTACGGCCCGGCGGTGACGTGGCGGACCAGCACGCCCGGGGCCAGCTCGACCGTCGGCTCGTCGTCCGAGCAGGTCGACCGGGTGAACACCTCGACCTCGATGTTCAGCTCGGCCAGGCGCTTGGCCAGCTCGACGATGTAGACGTTCATCCCGCCGGCGTCCCCGGTGCCGGGCTGGTGCAGCGGCGAGGTGTGCACGCTCAGCATCGCTATCCGGCGCGGGCGGCGGCGGCCGGGCACCAGCGACTCGAGCCGGCCGCGCGCGGGGGCGGCGGGCTGGGCACGGCGTACCGAACGGACGGGGTGCTGGATCACCTGGCTGAAGCCTCCTCTGTGCGGCCCGTCCGGGCGACCCCTCCGGGCCGCCCGCTGTCCGGTGTGCGCTGCCCCGTCCGGGCACACATCACCAACAGTGTGCCAACCGCGCGAGCCTCGTCCGGCATTCCCGCCCCCGCCCACGGACCGGAACCGGCGGCATCGCCCCAGGTCAGCGCGGCCGTTTCGACGACCCGACTACCCTTCTGGGCATGGCTGCCTCCTTCGAACCCCCGACCGCCGCGCCCGCCCGGGGGCGGACCGGACGCCCGGTGGGGACGGTCACCCGGGGCACCACCAACACCAACCGGCTGCGCCGGATGGACCGCTGGATCGCCCACACCCTCGGCCGGGCGCTGCGCGCCGCCGAGCGCCCGCCGGTCGCCGTGGACCTCGGCTACGGCGCGGCGCCGTGGACCGCCGTCGAGCTGGCCGGGCGGCTGCGCGCGGTGCGGCCGGACGTCCGGGTGGTCGGGATCGAGATCGAGCCGGAGCGGGTCGCCGCCGCGCTGCCGTACGCCGAGCCGCCGCTGCTCACCTTCCGGCGCGGGGGCTTCGAGGTCCCGCTGGACGGCGGGGCGCCGGCGCAGCTGATCCGGGCCGCCAACGTGCTGCGGCAGTACGAGGAGTCGGCGGTGGCCGCCGTGTGGGAGCGGCTGTGCGCGCGGCTCGCCCCGGACGGACTGCTGGTCGAGGGCACCTGCGACGAGATCGGGCGGCGGCACGTCTGGGTCGCGCTCGGCCCCGAGGGGCCCCGGACGGTGACCTTCGCGGCCCGGCTGGGCGGCCTAGGCCAGCCCTCCGACCTGGCCGAGCGGCTGCCGAAGGCGCTGATCCACCACAACGTGCCGGGGCGCCCGGTGCACGCCTTCCTGACCGACTTCGACCGGGCCTGGGCCGCGGCCGCGCCGTACGGGGCTTTCGGGGCGCGGCAGCGCTGGGTGGCGGCCTGCACGGCGCTGGCGGGCAGCTGGCCGCTGGTGGACGCGCGCGGGCGGTGGCGGCAGGGCGAGGTCACGGTGCCCTGGTCGGCGCTCGCGCCGTAGGCGGCGGGAGACGGCGGGGCGGCGGGAGACGGCGGGGCGGCAGGGGCCGGCGCGGGGAGGCTCCCGGCCCCCGTGCGGGCTGGCGAGCGACCTTATGGATTCACTAGAACGAGTTATCGAATAACTCTGGCGTGTTGACGCCCCGACAGGCCACCATGGACCCACCCGAGCGGCGGCGCCACACCCCGCCCGGTCCGCACCGCGCCGAGCCCCGCCACCGGGCCTGCCGTCAGCCCGCCCACCCGGGCAGCTCCCGCCGGGCCTGTTCGAACACCTCGTACATGTCCGACCCGAACAGCACGAACAGCACCTCCGCCAGCTCCGAGCCCGCCTCCGCGTCACCGCTGTCCAGCACCTCCGCGACGGTGCCGAGCGCGATCCGGGCCGCGTCCGCCGGCGGCCAGCCGTAGATCCCGGCCGACACGGCCGGGAAGGCCACCGTGCGCGCGCCGAGCCCCGCCGCGGTGCGCAGCGACTCGCGATAGCAGGAGGCCAGCAGCTCCGCCCGCTCCTCGTACTCCTCCGCCCGGTACACCGGCCCGACGGTGTGCACCACCCACCGGGCGGGCAGCCGCCCGGCCGTCGTCGCCACCGCCTGACCGGTGGCCAGCCCCTTGCCGTAGTGCGAGGCACGCAGTCGGCGGCACTCCTCCAGGATCTGCGGCCCGCCCTTGCGGTGGATCGCGCCGTCCACCCCGCCACCACCCAGCAAGGACGAGTTGGCAGCGTTCACCAGGGCGTCCGCGGGCTGCGCCGTGATGTCACCCTCCACCAGGGTGATCCGGTCCACCGCGGCCACTTCCACCACTCCCCTTCCAGGAGCCGGCCGGCACCGCCGGGGCGGGAACCGAGCCATCGTCCGAATCCGTCCATCACACCGCCATCGTCGTGGCAATGACCACAACGGCCCGGTCGGCCACAGAAATCCCCGGAGATCACGTTATGGTCGCGAGAAGTTCCCCGACGCCCGGTCGGGCACTGCGGACGGGCGCCGACCGTTCAGCAGTCGGGGAAAGGGAGGAACCACCGATGCCCGCAACGGGAGACGGGCGGGCACCTGGTGCCGCGGACCTGCCGGGCGCCCATGGCGGCGCCCCCGTCGGCCATGCCCGCAACCGCACCACGACCGGCCGGGCCACGGCGGTCTCCCCGATACCCCACCCCCGCTCACGGGCCGCGCACGCCGGCCACCCGTCCCACATCTCCGAGCCGGGCAGCGGTCCGGCGGAGGGACCGGCCGACGGCGGGCCGCTGCGGTTGCTGGTCATCGAGGACGACGCCTCGGACGTCCAGCTGATCAAGGCCGCGGTGGCCGACAGCGGCACCTCGATCGAGATCCACTGGGCCCGCGGCCTGGACCAGGCCACCGAACTGCTCGCCCCACCCGCCCCCTGGGCCCGGCGCGGGCGCTCCCGCACCCCCGAGTTCGACTGCGTGCTGCTCGACCTCGCCGCGCCCGCCGACCTGCCGAACCAGCCCTGGGGGCAGCTCCCGGCCACCCAGGCCGGGGGGAGCCCCGACGGGCTGGAGGGGCTGCACGAGCTGCTCCGCCGGGCCCCGCACGCCCCGGTCGTGGTGCTCACCGACGCCGCCGGGGCCGAACTCGGGGCTGCCGCCGTCGCGGCCGGCGCCCAGGACTTCCTGCTCAAGCACGACACGGACGGCCCGCTGCTCGCCCGCGCCCTGCGCTACGCCGTCGAGCGCAAGCGCGCCGACGAGTCCCAGCGGCGCCTGGTCGAGGCCGAGCTGCGCGGCCAGGAGAACGCCCGCCTCCAGCGCCACCTGCTGCCCACCCCGCTGCTCGACGGCGCCGGGCTCTCCTTCACCCGCCGCTACCGCCCCGGCCGCCGGCGCGCGCTGCTCGGCGGCGACTTCTACGACGCCGTGCGCACCGACGACGGCACCGTCCACGTGGTGATCGGCGACGTCTGCGGCCACGGCCCGGACGAGGCCGCGCTCGGCGTCGCGCTCCGGATAGCGTGGCGCACCCTGGTCTTCGCGGGCCTCACCGGCGAGGCCCTGCTCGGCACCCTCCAGCACGTGCTGGAGCACGAGCGGCGCAGCGACGAGATCTTCGCGACGCTCTGCATGCTGGTCATCGAGCCCGGCGGCAGCGGTGCGGCCGACGGTTCCGGGGGCGGTGCCGCTGACGGTTCCGGGGGCAGTTCCGGCAGTTCCGGCGGCAGTTCCAGGGGCGGCGGCCTCGACCCGCTCGGCGCGGGCGAGCGGGCCCGGCTCTACCTCGCCGGGCACCCGGCCCCCCTGCTGCTCGGCCGCGACCACGCGCCGATCACCCTGCCCTCCGACCTCGCCGGGCCCGCGCTCGGCCTGCTGCCGTGCCACGACGGACAGTCCACCTGGCCCGCCCAGGAGATCGAACTCCGCCCCGGCTGGCGGCTGTTGCTCTACACCGACGGGCTGATCGAGGGGCGGATCGGGGCCGGGTCGCGCCGGCTGGGCCAGGACGGGCTGGCCGATCTGATCGGTGATCACCAGGCCGCCGGGCTGACCAGGGGGCGGCTGGTCGACAGCGCCATCGCGGAGGTCGAGGAGCTGAACGGCGGCGCGCTGACCGACGACGTCGCGGTGCTGCTGCTGGAACGCAGCCCCGCGCAGCTGATCCTCGGCTGAGCGGCCCCGGGCCCTCTCCCCCGCCGGACGTGCGGCGGCCCGGGCAGACGTGCGGCGGCCCGGGCAGATGAACTCCCTGCCCGGGCCGCCGTGTTGTCCGCTGCCCCGGTCACCAGGGGCCGTACGGGCCGGTGTTGCTCCGGCCGCCCCGGCCGCCGCCTCCGGTCAGCGCCCGGATCGCCGGGCGGACGTCCACCACGTAGACGATCGAGGCGACCAGGCCGGCCAGGGTGCCGATGCCGGTGAAGAAGTTCACCCCGAACAGGAAGTCCCAGCCGAAGGAGATCGCCAGGATCGCCACCCAGAAGCCCTTGGTCTTCTTGTCGGCCGCCCGGTAGGCGTCCTCGCGGCGGGTGACCGCGTCGACCAGGGCGAACAGCTTGTAGACGAGGATGGCGACCGTCGCCCACCAGATCGGATTCAGATAGGAAAAGGCCAGAATCTGCAACACTCCGACCATTTCGATCTCCTCTGCTCTCTGCTCCGACGCTGCGACCGCCGTCCATCCTGGCATGACGACCGCCCGCAACCGGGTCAACGTCCCGCGGTCACCGGATGTGCCCCGGGCCGGACCCGGGGCCCGGACTCACTCCGCGGTGTCGGCGCCGCCCTTGCGCGCCCGGCCGGACTTCTTCGGGGCGGGCTCGGTCTCCGCCGGCTCCACCTCGGCCGGCTCGGCCGACTCGGCCCTGACCGGCTCGGCCTGGCCCGACTCGGCCTCGACCGGTTCGGCCTCGACCGGCTCCGGCTCGCCGGCCAGTTCGCGGGCGCCCTGCTCCGGGCCGCCCGGACGGGCCTTCTCCACCACGACCTTGCCGCGCTCGGCCAGCTCGTCGTACGTCTCCTTGGCCTTCACCGCCAGCTCGACCGCGCGGGCCACCTGCTGGAGGGCGAAGCCCTGGGCCCGCTCCTGGAGCGCCTTGAGGTCGGTCGGCAGCGTGGTGACGGTGTCGGCGACCTTGGCCTGGGCCCCGGTCAGCAGCGACTGCGCCTCCTGGAGCTTGGCCGTGGCCTTCTCCTGGGTGCCCTTGCGGTCCGCCGCCAGCGCCTCGACCTTGCCCGGCACCTCGCGCAGCTTCTCGTAGGCGAGGTCGCCGGCGCCGGCCAGGGCGTACAGCGGGGTCGGGTCGGTGAGGGTCTTCTTGATCTCGTCGGTGATGGGCATCGTTACCGGTCCTCCCGGTGGGTGTTCTGGGTGGCTGGGCCGTCGGTCGCCGAACGGGGGGCCGACGCGGCGTTCTCCTTCAGGAAGGCGTCGTAGACCGCGAGCAGCGCCTGCTTCTGCTGCTCGTTGATCAGCGGATCGGCCAGGATCGAGGCCCGCAGTTCCAGGCCCTCGCCCCGCCGCTCCTCCAGGATCCCGGCCTGGACGTACAGCGTCTCCGCCGAGATCCGCAGCGCCTTCGCGATCTGCTGGAGGATCTCCGCGCTCGGCTTGCGCAGCCCGCGCTCGATCTGGCTGAGGTACGGGTTGGACACGCCGGCGGCCTCCGCCAGCTGCCGCAGCGAGTACTGGGCGTTGCGGCGCTGCTCGCGGATGTACGCGCCGAGCGAGCCGACGTTCAGTGAGGCCATGCGGCCAGCGTGCAACACCCTGCTTGCAAATGCAAGCAGGGTGCTAGCGGGAGCAAACGCGCGACCCGGGGCCGGGCGGGCGCGGCCCAGGGAACCGGGGGGAGCCGGGGGAGGCGGCTAGGCCAGGTGGGTGAGGAGGAGGTCGGTGAGCCGTTCGGGGGTGCGCAGCGGGAGGTAGTGGTCGGCGTCCGGGACGAGGTGGCCGCGGGCGCCCGGGATGTCGGCGGTCAGCCGCCGCGCGATCGCCGCGATCTCCGGGTGGTCGCGGTCACCGTGGACGACCAGGGTGGGCGCGGTGACCGTGCCGAGCAGCGGCTCGGCCGCCCGGGCCGGGGCGCCCGCGAGGTAGTGCTCGCTGACGATGCGGCGGGCGGAGTTCTCCTCGACCATCGTCGCGATCAGCTCGCCGCCCGGTGCGCCGCGGCCCATCGCGGCCCAGACGGAGAGCTCCAACTCGGCCAGCGCCGCCGCGTCGCCGCGCCGCCGGGCCTCGGCGTAGGCGGTGGTCTCCGGGGACGGCGGCCAGTCGTGGCCGCTGACCGAGGCGCCGACCAGGCCGAGCGCGACGACCCGGTCGGGGTGGGCCAGGGCGAAGTCCAGAGCCGTCTCCCCGCCCATGCTCAGGCCGACCAGCGCGGCGCTGCCCAGCCCGAAGTGGTCCAGTACGGCGCTCAGATCCGCGACGTCGTCGAACGGCTGCGCCGGCCCGCCGGAGCGGCCGAGGCCGCGCGCGTCGTAGCGGATCACGTCGTGGTGCCGGGCGAGGGCCGGGGCGACGGCGTCCCACAGCCGGGAGTCCATGCCGGCGCCGTGCAGCAGCACCACCGGAGTGCCGGAGCCACGGCGCTCCGCCCACAACAGGTCACCGCCGGAGACGGGGACGTGGACTTCGGTGGCGGGGGGATCGATGTGCGGGCTCATTCGGTGATCATCGCAGGCGCGCCTCGGCGGGCCGGACGGGCGGGCGGGCGGGCGGGCTCGGGCCGAGGACTCGGACGGGCTCGGGCGGGCTCAGGCGGACTCGGGCAGCCGGACCGGCATCAGGACGGAGAAGGTGCCCGTGCGGCCGGGGGTGCGGACGGCCAGCGGGGCGATCGGGCCGCCGAGTTCGAGGAGCAGTTGCCCGGGCTGTCCGGGCCGCCCCGCGTCGAGGGCGTCGAGCAGGAAGTCCCGGTTGACGGCCAGCCGGTAGCCCTCGGGGGCCGGGTCGTCGGCGACGGTCAGGCGGCCGTCGCCGGTCAGGGTCAGGACGGTGACCTCGCAGTCGGCGCCGTCCGGGCCGGAGGGCAGGGTGCGGGTGGCGCCGGACTCCACGGCGGCGCGCAGTTCGGCGGCGGAGAGGGTGATCCGGTGCTCCGGTTCGAGCCGGGTGAGGGCGCGGTGGTCGGGGTAGTCGAAGTCCAGCGCGGCGCCCTCGATCCGCTGCTCCCCGAGGTCGGCGCGGACCAGCCCGCCGCCCAGGGTGAGCGCGACCGCGGGGGCTCCCCCGCCGAGCAGCGCGCGCAGCGCGTCCACCAGCGCGGTCGGGACGACGGTGCCGGCCACCGGCGGGCCGGCCGGGTCGGCGGCGACAGCCGGGTCGGCCGGGGCGGCGGGGTCCGCCGGATCCGCGGCGACGGCGGGCACCTCGGCGAGGGCCATCCGGTAGCGGTCGGTGGCGACCAGGCGCAGCACCGGGCCGTCCGGCTCGAAGAGCACCCCGGCGAGCGAGGGGAACCCGGGGTCGCCGCCGACCGCGAAGCGGACCGCGTCCAGGGCGGCGGCGAGGCCCTCGGCCCGTACGGTGAGCCTCAGTTCGGCGGGGGTGGTGGTCATCGGCTGCTCCCTCTGGTCGATCATCGCGTGGATCAGGGAGAGCTCGCGGCGGGCGTCGGCGAGGCCGTCCTCCAGCCGGCGCAGGTGCGCGTCGAGCACCCGTCGGGCCTCGCCGCCGCCGGGTTCGGCGCCGAGGACGGCGCGGATGGCCGGCAGCGGCAGGCCGACCCGGCGCAGCCGGGCCAGCAACCGGGCGTCGGCGAGCTGGCCGGGCCGGTACCAGCGGTAGCCGGTCTGCGGATCGACCCAGGCGGGGGTGAGCACCTCGGCGCCGTCGTAGTAGCGCAGGGTGCCGACGCCCAGGCCGCTGGCGCGGGCCAGCTCACCGATGCTGTGCAGCTCGCTCTCCATGGCGGTGACTCTGCGGGCTCGACCTGGTCGAGGGTCAAGCGGAGCGGTCGGCGGGGCGGTCGGCGGGGCGGTCGGCGAGGTGGGTCAGCTTCCGAGGGTTGCGGACGGCGCGGATCTCGGAGATCCGCGCGGTGCCGTCGGGCTGCTCCTCGAACTCGAACACCGAGACGGAGTCGATCGCGCCGCCCACGGTGATCAGCAGCCCCGGGTCGCCGTTGACCAGGACCGGCCGGGCGCCGGCGGTCTCGCCGAGCCGGCCGAGCACCCCGAGGATGAAGCGGGCGACGTTCTCGGCGCCGGTGATCGGCCGCAGCGCGGCGCGGATCACGCCGCCGCCGTCCGTCCAGCCGGTGACGTCGGGGGCGAGCAGTTCGAGCATCCGGTTGAGGTCGCCGCCGACGCAGGCCGCCAGGAACTCGTCGGTGGCCCGGCGCCGCAGCTCGGGCGGGGCGTCGTAGCGGGGCCGGCGGGCGCGCACGTGGGCCCGGGCCCGGCTGCCGACCTGGCGGCAGGCGGCCTCGGTGCGGCCCAGGGCCTCGGCGATCTCCTGGTAGGAGAAGCCGAAGGCCTCCTTGAGCACGAACACCGCCCGCTCCAGCGGGGACAGGCTCTCCAGCACCACCAGCAGGGCGACCGAGACGGTCTCGGCCTGCTCGACGCCGTCGGTCGCGTCCGGCTCGGCGACCAGCGGCTCGGGCAGCCAGGGGCCGACGTAGGACTCCCTGCGGACGGCGGCCGAGTCCAGCTTGTTGAGCGCGAGGTTGGTGACCGTCCGGGCCAGGAAGCCGCCGGGGCTGGCGACCGGGCCGGTGACTCCGCTCCAGCGCAGCCAGGTGTCCTGGACCAGGTCCTCGGCGTCGGCGACGCTGCCGAGCATCCGGTAGGCGATGCCGAAGACCATCCGCCGGTGCTGCTCGAAGTCGGCGAGGCGCGTGTCAGGGGTGTCCGTCACGCCCGGGACGCTACCGCACGGTAGGGGTCAGGAGCGGAAGGCCCGGTACGCGGGGGCGAGCACGGTGGCGAGGTCGCGGCCGTACGCGGTGATGCCGGCGCGGCCGAGGCGGCGCAGCGAGGGTTCGTCCTGGTCGTCCTCCCGGGGAGGGGCGGGGCGCAGGGTGAAGTCGCCGCGCCAGTAGGCGGCGACGTTCACGACGGGTGCGGGCTGTTCGGTCACGCGTCCTCCTCGTCGACGGTGTCCTCCTCGGTCACGGTGGCGTCCTCCTCGTCGAAGGCCTCCTCCTCGGCCACGGCGTCCTCCCGGGTGAGGGCGACCAGTTCGCGCAGCGCCTCGACCGGCAGGTCGGTGAGCCAGTGCTCCCCCTCCCCCACCACCGTCTCGGCCAACGAGCGTTTGGCGGCGAGGAGTTCGTCGATCCGCTCCTCGACGGTACCGACGCAGACCAGCCGGCGGACCTGGACGTCGCGGCGCTGGCCGATCCGGAAGGCCCGGTCGGTGGCCTGCTCCTCGACCGCCGGGTTCCACCAGCGGTCCAGGTGGATCACCTGGTTGGCGGCGGTCAGGTTGAGGCCGGTGCCGCCGGCCCGCAGCGAGAGCAGGAACACCCTTGGCCCGTCCGGGGATTGGAAGCGATCGACCAGCTCCTCGCGGCGTGCCCGGGGGAGGCCGCCGTGCAGGTACAGCACCTCCTCGCCAAGCCGGCGCTCCAGGTACGGGCGGAGCATCGCGCCGAACTCGGCGTACTGGGTGAAGACCAGCGTCCGGTCCCCCTCGGCCAGCGCCTCCTCCAGCAGTTCGGCCAGCCGGGCGACCTTGCCCGAGCGGCCGCCCACCGCCGAGCCGTCGTGCAGCAGTTGGGCCGGGTGGTTGCAGACCTGCTTGAGCTTGCCGATCGAGGCCAGCACCGTGCCGCGCCGCTCCACGCCTCGGATGCCCTCGACCCGCCGCAAGAGGTCGGCGACGACGGCCTGGTAGAGGCCGGCCTGCTCGGCGGTGAGGTTGCACCACACCGTCATCTCCTGCTTGGCGGGCAGTTCGGCCGCCACCGCCGGGTCGGACTTGACCCGGCGCAGCACGAACGGGGCGGTGCGGCGCCGGAGTTCGGCGGTGCGCTCGGGGCTGCGGTGCAGCTCGACCGGGATCGCGTAGCGCTCCTTGAAGCGCTCCGCCGGGCCGAGCAGACCGGGGTTGGCGAAGTCCAGGACGGCGTGCAGCTCGGAGAGCCGGTTCTCCACCGGGGTGCCGGTGAGGGCGATCCGGTGGCCGGTGACGGGCAGGGAGCGGACCGCCCGGGACTGCGCGGTGCCGGTGTTCTTGATGTGCTGGGCCTCGTCGGCGACCACCCGGCGCCAGCGGATCGCCCGCAGCGCGGCGTGGTCGCGCTGGACCAGGCCGTAGGTGGTGATGACGAGGTCCACGCCCCGTACGGCTTCGGCGAGTCGGTCCGCACCGAGGCGGCCGGCGCCGTGGTGGACGTGGCGGCGCAGGCCGGGGGCGAAGCGTTCGGCCTCGCGCTGCCAGTTGCCGACCAGGGACATCGGGCAGACGAGCAGGGTGGGGCCGGGGGCGTACCCGGCGGGCCGCTCGGTGGGCTGCTCGGTGGTGTGCTCGGCGGCCTTCTCGGCGGCCAGCAGGGCGAGGGTCTGGACGGTCTTGCCGAGGCCCATGTCGTCGGCCAGCACGGCGCCGAGGCCGAGCCCGGCCATGGTCCACAACCAGGCCAGCCCGCGCTCCTGGTACGGACGCAGCACGGCCCGGAAGTCCTCCGGCAGCTCCGGTGCCGGGGCGGCACCGGCCCGGCCGGCGAGCAGGTCGCCGAGCGGGCCTTCCGCGTGCACGGAGGTGACGGGCAGCCCGCCGGCCGTCGGCTCCGGATCGAGGGCGAGCCGCAGCAGCTCGGAGGCGGCGAGCACGCCGTCGCGCCGGTCGGCGAGGAAGGCGAGCGCGGCGGCGATCTGCGCCGGGTCGGCCTCCAGCCAGGTGCCGCGCACCCGGACCAACCCCTGTTTGGCGGCGGCGAGTTCGGCGAGCTCCTGGTCAGTGAGCGGCGCCCCCTCCGGGTCCAGCGCGGCCTGCCAGCGGAAGGCGACCACGGTGTCCCGGTCCACCTGGCTGGTGACGGCGAGCGAGCCCGGCGCGGGCGGGGTGGTGGCGCGCAGCGCGAGCCCGAGCCGGGGGCGGCGCCGCCACCAGGCGGGCAGCAGCACCCCGAAGCCGCCTTCGGCGAGGGCGGGCGCGGCGGTGCGCAGGAAGTCCAGGGCGCCGGCCCGGTCGAGCGGCAGGGCGGAGGGGCGGGAGCGGTGGCGCAGCCCGTCCAGGGCGGGCCAGCGGTGGGCGGCGCGGGCCAGTTCGGCGACCAGGACCTCGACCGGGTCGGCGGCCTTGCGGGCGAGCGCGGCGTGGGCGGCGCCGCCCTCGTGCAGGTCGGCGGCGCGGACCAGCAGCGAGGGTTCGTCGACGGCCTGGAGCAGGAACTCCAGCTGCCAGGCGTCGTCGGAGGGGCGGCCCTCGGGGTCGTCCGGGTCGGGGCCGAGCGGCTCGACCAGCCGGAAGCAGAGGCGCAGCGCCGGGTCTGCGGGCTCGGCGGCGGCGTACCAGGCGCCGATCCGGTCGCGCAGGTCGGCGAACTGCTCCGGCGGGGCGCCGTCGAGCCGGCCGTCGGGGGTGGTCAGCGCGTGCAGCCAGCGCTCGGCGAGGGCCTCGCCCGGCTCCGGGAAGGGCGTGTCGGCGAGGGCCGCGCGGGCCTCGGCGTCCACCAGCGCGCCCAGCGCGGCGCCCAGCAGCGCCTCCCCGCCGCCGGGGCCGTGCGCCCCTTCCCCGCCGCCGGGGCCGTGCGCCCCTTCCCCGCCGCCGGGCCCGTGCGGCCACTCCCCCAGCAGGACGGGCGGGCAGCCGGCCGCCAGGGCGGCGGCCTCGCGGCGCCCGGCCGGGGTGGGGTCGGGCCGCCACCGGGCCTGCGGGCGCCCGTCCGCCAGGACCGGCAGCGGCAGCACCCGGCCCCGGCCGACCGCCCGCCAGGCGAGGTCGTGCACCGCGGTGAGCCAGCGCAGCGAGGGGCCGTGGACCACCTCGACCTGCCCCGCGCCGGGCAGGTCGGTGCTGGTGACGGCCCAGACCGGGTCGAAGACCTCGCCGAGCAGCTGGGCGGCGGCCGCGGCGTCGAAGAGCAGGGCCGGCACCCGCCAGGGGGTGAGGACGGCGCTGCCGCGCGGCGGGGTGACGGGCAGGTCCGGCGAGGGCGCGGGGACGGTGCCGACGGTGGGCAGCAGCAGGGTGGCCCAGCGCTCGGGGGCCTGCCCGGCGAGCCAGCCGAGGCCAGGGCCGATGCCGCCGAGCACGGCGGCCAGCTCGCCGGCCGGACAGGCGTAGGGGTGGGCGCGCGGGGCGGGCCGGCCGGGGCTCGGTTCGGCGGCGCCGGGGTGGGCGCGGGCGTCCTCGGCCCAGAGCGCCAGCTGCCCGTCCGCCCGCCAGAGCGCGTGCAGGACGAACATCGGGGGCCTTCCGGGCGGGGTGGGACCGTCCTTCGCAGCCTAACCGGGAGGACCGACAGGGCCGGTCCACTGAGCCGTTCGGGGGAAGCCCCGGGAGCTGTGGTTGAAAGTTGAACGAAGTTGCCCTACGCTGGAGCCAACAAGTTGAAGCCTAAACAACTGGCTTCGAACCAAGGAGGAAGCCATGGGCCTGTTCAACCGCACCAAGACCGTCACCGCCCCCGCCGCGACCGCCGTCAAGGCCCCGGCCGGCCCGGACCTCGCCCACCTGACCGGTGACTGGACCATCGACAGCACCCACAGCGAGATCGGCTTCTCGGTCCGCCACGCGATGGTCACCAACGTCAAGGGCCGCTTCACGGAGTACGACGGCAAGCTGCACCTGGACGGGACCCACCCGGGCAACTCCTCGGCCGAGCTGGTGATCAAGGTCGCGAGCGTCGACACCAACCAGGCCCAGCGGGACGAGCACCTGCGCACCGGCGACTTCTTCGCCATCGACACCCACCCGGAGATCCACTTCCGCAGCACCTCCGCCGAGCTGGTCCACGGCGACTCGTACCGGATGACCGGAGACCTCACGATCAAGGGCACCACCCGCCCGGTCGTGCTGGAGCTGGAGTACACCGGCAGCGCCACCGACGCGTACGGCGCCGACCGGGTCGGCTTCGAGGGCAAGGCCGTCGTCGACCGCACCGAGTTCGGCCTGACCTACAACGCGGCGCTGGAGACCGGCGGCGTGCTGATCGGCGAGAAGGTCAAGCTCAACTTCGACATCTCCGCCGTCAAGGCCGGCTGAGGCCGCCCCCACGAGCACCGCCCCTGCCCACCCCCGGGGCAGGGGCGGTTCCGGCGGTCCGGGGCGGTCCGGGCGGTCCGGGGCGGCCCGTCGTTTCGGCGGCCCGGCGTTTCGGCGGTCCGGCGTTTCGACTTCGGGCGTCCGGGGCGGTCCGGCGGTCCGGCGTTTCGGCTCGGGCCGGCCGGGCGTCACCCCCCGGGCAGCAGCGCCGCGTCCGCCGCGGGCAGCCAGCTGCCGGGCGGGCGGCGCAGCCAGCCCTCGGCCGCACCGAGCGCCCCCACCGCCCCGGCCAGCGCCCGAAGCCCCGGGTGACGCTCGCCCGGCCGGTGCACCAGGCTGACCAGGCTCAGCGGCACCGGCTCCACCAGCGGCACCGTCACCGTCCCCGGGATCCGCGGCCCGCCGACCGTGGTCATCATCGGATCGCCGTGCCGGGCGAGGTAGCGGGCGGTCTCGTCCACGCCCACCGGCGGCACGTGCGGCGGCGCCGCCGTCAGGCCGTGCTCGCGCAGCAGCCGGGCGCCGAGGTCGGCCCACTCGGTGGTGGCCGGGTTGCCCGCGCAGACGTCGACGGGGTGCCCGGCCAGGTCGGCCAGGCGCAGGACGGAGCGGCCGGCGAGCGGGTGGGTGTCCGCCATCATCACCGAGATCCGGTCCAACCGCACCGGAATGTGGGCGAGTTGGCCGCGCACCGGGGCGGGCAGCCCGGCGAAGCGGCCGAACGAGGCGTCCAGCCGGTGGGCCAGCAGTTCGGCGGCGGCCGCGGCCAGCCCGCCGTGGAAGCGGGCCAGCAGCTCGCCCTCCGGCCAGTCGGCGCGGGCCCGTTCGAGCACCCGGTCGGCAGTCAGGTCCGGGCCGGTGACGTCGCTGTTGAGGTCGACCAGCAGCGGCCGGGCGGCGGCCCCGGTGCCGGTCGCGGCCTCGGCGAGGATCTCGTCGTGCAGCGCCAGGAACCGGCGCGCCCGGGGCAGCAACCGCCGCCCGGCCGGGGTGAGTTCGACGCTGCGGGTGGTGCGGGTGAACAGCGCGTCGCCGAGCAGCGCCTCCAGCGCCCGGACGTCCCGGCTGAGCGCCTGCTGGGCGATGTGCAGCCGCTCGGCGGCCCGGCCGAAGTGCAGGGTCTCGGCGGTCGTGACGAAGCCGCGCAGCAGGCGGGGGTGCAGGTCGCGGGGCATGGGCGGCAGACTAACAACAGCGCGTTGTGAATGCGGCGAACCAGGTGTTGGACGGCCCCCTACGGGCGGCACCAGGCTGGGGGCACGCCCTCCGCCCCGCTCAGCCGGGCGCTCCCTTCTGCCCCGCTCACAGGAGCCCGATGTCCCCCCGCGCCCTCCTCACCTCCTACCGGCGGCTGTTCGCGGCCCCCGGCGCCGTCGCCTTCACCCTGACCGGCCTGCTCGGCCGACTGGCGCTGTCGATGTACGGCGTCTCGCTGGTCGTGCTGCTCTCCGAGCGGCGCGGCTCGTACGGGCTGGCCGGGGCGGTCTCGGCGGTCGGGCTGGTCACGGGCGCGATCGGGATGCCGCTGATCGGACGGCTGGTGGACCGGTACGGGCAGGCCAGGGTGACGGTGCCGGCCGCGCTGTACAGCGCCGTCCCGATGGCCGCGCTGCTGCTCTGCGTCCGCCTAGGCGCACCCGGCTGGACGCTCTTCCTCAGCTCCGCGGCCTGCTCGGCCATGCCCAACCTCGGCGGCATGGCCCGCTCCCGCTGGGCGCACCTGCACCGGGACGACCCGGCCGCCCGGCACCTGGCCAACTCCTTCGAGCAGGCGCTGGACGAACTCTGCTTCATGGCCGGGCCGGTGCTCGCGATGCTGCTCTGCACGACGCTCGCCCCGGAGGCCGGACTGATCGCCACCGGCGCCCTGGGCACCGCCGGCGCCCTGCTGTTCGCCGCCCAGCGGCGCACCGAACCGCCGCTGCCCGTCCGGGAGTCCGCCGAGCCGCGGCACGGATCGCCGCTGCGGACGCCCGGGCTGCGGGTGCTGGTGCTGACCTTCCTGGCGACCGGCATGGTCTTCGGCGCGACCGAGATCACCACCGTGGCGTACGCCGACGCGCTCGGTCACAAGGCCTCGGCCGGCCTGCTGCTGGCCCTGGTCGCGGGCGGCTCCTGCGTGGCCGGGCTGCTGTTCGGCCTGCTGACGCCGCGCCGGGCGCCCGGCACCCGCTTCCTGATGTGCGCCGCGGCGATGACCGCGGTGCTGCTGCTGCCGCTCGCCGCCGGGCTGGGCGAGGCCGGGCTCGGGGTGCTCGGGGTGGTGCTGTTCACGGCCGGGACCGCCACCGCGCCGACCATGGTGACCGGGATGACGCTGGTCCAGGAGCTGCTGCCGCGGCGGCAGTTCAACGAGGGGATGGCGATGGCGGTGTCGGGCATCGTGGTCGGCATCTCGGCGGGGGCGGCGATCGCCGGGACGGTCGCCGAGCGCGCCGCGCCGGGGACCGGGTACGCGCTGCCCGCCTCGGCGGCCGGGCTGGCGCTGCTGATCGCGCTGGCGGGGCGGCGGCACCTGGCGAGGCGGCCTCGCTCGGCGAGGCGGCCTCGCTCGGCGGGGCGCGGGGCGGCGAACGGGCTGGCGGACGGGCCGTCGGGCTGGTCTGCGGGCGGGGCGCCGGGCGGGGCCGGGGAAAATGGCGAGCCGATTGTCAGTGGCACCCTCTAACGTCGAGGCATGGGGGAAATCACCTACGTCCGAGGCGATGCCACCACGCCCCAGGGCAAGGGCGTGAAGGTGATCGCGCACGTCTGCAACGACCTCGGCGGCTGGGGCAAGGGCTTCGTGCTCGCGCTCTCCAGACGCTGGCCCGAGCCCGAGGCGGCGTACCGACGCTGGCACCGGGAGCGGGCGAAGAACGACTTCGGCCTCGGCGCCGTCCAGCTGGTGCCCGTCGATCCGCACACCTGGGTGGCCAACCTGGTCGGCCAGCGCGGCATCCGCACCGGGCGCTCCACCGGGGTGCCGGTGCGGTACGAGGCGATCGACACCGGACTGGCCGCGCTCGGTGAGCACGCGCTCCGGCTCGGCGCCTCCGTCCACATGCCGCGGATCGGCTGCGGCCTGGCGGGCGGGCGCTGGGAGAAGGTCGAGCCGCTGGTCACCGCCCGGCTGACGGCCCGGGGCGTCCCGGTGACCGTCTACGACTTCGACTGACCTGGCCTGACCTGACCGGCCCGGACCACGTTTCGGGCTTTCCTTCCACCGACCTCCTACCGGCCCGCCGTCGGCCTCGTGCCGGCTACCGGCCTCCTACCGGCGCCTGCCGATCCGCCGGCTCCGGCCGGTCGGATCCGACCGCGACCCGCCCGGCCGGCCAGGCGTACACGTACTCGGGCAGCAGGAACCCGCCGGGGAACTCCCCCACCTGCGCCCGAACCCGCTCGGCGCCCTCGCGCTCGTAGAAGGCGATCGCGCGGGTGTTGTCCCGGAGCACCTCCAGGGAGAGTCCGGCCCCGGGGTGCCGCTCGGCGACACGGGCACGGGCCGCCGCCAGCAGCTCGCGACCGATGCCGCCACCGGTCAGGCCGGGGCGCACGTGCAAGTTGTCGATCAGCACCCCGCCGTCCGGTTGCGGGACGAGGTAGATGAACCCGACCGCCTCACCGGCCCGTTCGGCTACCAGGAGCTCGGGCGTGTTCTCCGGCTCCCCGTAGTCGGCGGCCAGGCGCAGACTCCACAGTTCACGGCGCTGGGCGACCATCCCGTCGCCCAACCCCTCCTCCGGGACGATCCCCCGGTAGGTGGTGCGCCAGCTGTGGGCGTGCAGCTCGGCGACGGACTCGGCGTCCCGTGCGTCGCCACGCCGAATGACGGTCTGCCCTGAACTGATCATCTGACCAGCCTCCCACAGAGAGATGGAGTTGAACATGTTCAACCGATGCGACTACAGTTCCGTCCAACTTTTGAACGCGTTCGAATCGATGGGGGTGGTGTTCGTGGCACCGAGTGCGGAGGGGGCATCCGGTAACACGAACACCGACACCGGCTGGAACGTCGTCTCCGACTAGGCTCGTGCCCGTGGACGACCTGGCAGCGACGAACCGAACGGACGGCGAGAACGGTACGGCCGAGGCTTCGGCCGTACCGGCACCGGGGCAGGGGCCCGCCCCGGAGGGTGGGCCCCTGCCCGGCGGCCGGGCGCAGCCGAAGACCGACAAGAGCGAGGCGACCCGGGCGCTGATCCTGGAGACGGCCATGCGGCTGTTCCAGGAGCGGGGCTACGAGAAGACCACCATGCGCGCCATCGCCACCGAGGCGGGCGTCTCGGTGGGCAACGCGTACTACTACTTCTCGGCGAAGGAATTCCTGATCCAGGGGTTCTACGACCGGATGACCTACGACCACGCGGCCGACGCCAGGCGCCGCATGGCCGGCACACGGGACTTCGCCGAGCGGTTGCAGATCGCGCTCGCCTCGTGGCTGGACACCGCCGCGCCGTACCACGAGTTCTCCGCGCAGTTCTTCCGCACCGCGGCCGACCCCAGCAGTTCCCTGAGCCCGTTCTCCAATGAGTCCCACCCGGCCCGGGCCACGGCGGTCGAGCTGTTCCGCGAGGTGCTCCAGGGCTCGGACCTGGCGCCCAAGCTGGACGCCGAACTGGTCGAACTGCTGCCGGACGTGCTCTGGCTGCACCTGATGGTCGTGGTCCTCTACTGGGTCTTCGACCGCACCGAGGACACCGAGCGGACACGGGAGTTCGTCCGCAGGTCGACCCCCATGGCCGCCCGGGTGATCAACCTGTCGCGCTACCGGGTCTTCCGGCCGATCGTCCGCGATGCCAAGGGGCTCATCCAGGACTTCATCCTGCCCACCATCGGCAAGACCGCCGTCAAGTAGTCGGAAATCCCGGCCGCCTGTCCCGTTTCCGGGACAGGCGGCCGGTCATGCCTTTCGGTGGTCGCGCCAGGTGCGTGCGGCAATGACCATCCGGGCCGTCCACGGGTCGGGGTCGTCCCCGCCGATTTCCTCCCACATGTTGGCGTTGGCAGCGGCGAACGCGTCGATCCCGCAGGCAGGAGCTGCCCGCCACGTCGGAACGCGGGAGGCCCATTCCTCGGCCGAGTCGGGATCGTGCCCGAACGCGATCAGCCAGATCACCCAGTACCCGGGGTCAAGCCACGGGGCACCCTTGGTGGCCCAGGCCCAGTCCACGAGTTGGGCGCCCTGGTCGGTCACGAGGACGTTCGTGTGGTGCCAGTCCGTGTGGAGCAGCGCGCCACCGGCGAACTGGTCGAGGTCTTCCGGCCGTGCGGCATAGCGGGCCAAGCGCTGTTCGGCGTGCCGCAGTTCGATCGGCGGACAGGGGATCTCCGCCAGGCGTCGCAGCGCGGCCACGACCTTCGGCAGGTCGGGCGAGCCCGGCCGGTAGTCGGCGTGGTGCCCGTCGACCGCCTCGAAGATCAGCAGGTCCCACCCGTCGGACTCGACCCGGGCGACCAGGGCAGGTGCGATCCCTCGCACGTACGGGTTCACCTCCGCTTCTCGGGCCTGAGTCCACACCCGCCGGTGGTCGGCCCGGAGCCCCTTCACGTGGTACGTGCCGCTCGGCGACGTGAGGCGGGCAGCGACTGAGCTGTTGAAGCCCTCGGCCTCCGGCTCCGCGTTCAGGACCGGGCCAGTATGCGCTTCGACGGCCCTGCGCACCGCAACGGGAAGGTCTGCGTAGGGGGTTCGAGGTGTGGTCAAGGTCGTCCGTTCGTCTCACGTGGCAGGCCATGGGTTGGACGGCCGGGCGCTCCCGGGGTTGGGAGCGCCCGGCCATCGACGCTCGGCGGCTCGGCCGCGTCGGCGGGCATCAGCTTCGGAGCGGCACCGGGTGGTCCGGGGAGTCGAGCCACACGGTGTGGCCTTCGGGCCCGACCGTGAGGCCGAACCGGTCGAAGCCGGGGCGACCGTGCCCGTCCCACCAGTGCCAGGCGGCCTCCACCTCGTCCCAGAGGTTGCGGGGGCCGGACTGTCGGACCTCGAACCGGGATTCCCCGGGTACGGAGTCGACCGTCGCCCAGGACGTGACGGCCGTGTCGAACAGCCACCACGTCCAGCCGCCCTCACCGAACCCGTTGCGCCGGTAGTACACATCGGGCAGGGCGAGTGCGCACGCGAACTGCGCCAGCCAGTCGTCCCCGAGGGCCGCCTCGGGGTCGAGCTTCGTCCAGGACTGCTCGGAGCCGCCCGGCCAGTCGCCCGGCAGGTAGTCCTCCACCGGCTCGCCCTCGTAGCGCTGCCGGCGCAGCATCATGAACGCGGACGACCGGGTGAACCGGCCGCTCGCCGTACCGTCTTCGGCCACGGTGAGCCGCACGATCGCGCCGCCGCCGAACAGGGGCGAGACGGGGCTGACGATCACCCCGCCCGGCATGGTCTGGGCGAGCCAGGCGGCCGGGATGTCCCGAACCGACACGGTGGAGATGATCCGATCGTACGGCGCGCGCACGCCCCACCCGAACGAGCCGTCCACGCACACCACCTCGGGTGCGTAGCCGACACCACGAAGCGCCGTGCGGGCCTGGGCGGCGACCCGGGCGTCGACTTCGACCGTGGACACCATCTCGGCGCCCAGGCGGTGGGCCAGCAGGGCGGCGTTGTAGCCGGTGCCCGTCCCGATTTCGAGCACCCGGTGCCCTGGTTCCGCGCCGAGGTCGGACAGCATCTCGGCCACCATGGTCGGCATGGACGCCGACGACGTGGGCGCGGTGTGCTCGGCGTTCTCGGTGCCGTCGTCCCACTGCGTGATGATCGGCAGATCACTGTAGGCAAGCCGCATCCACCGTTCGGGCTCCTCGGATCGGCTGCACTCGGGGTCTTCATCTCCCTCGTCCGTCCAGACGGTGTCCGGGAGGAACGCGTGTCGCGGCACGCTGTTGAAGGCAGGGGCCCATTCGGCGGACAGGGAACCGGCGTCGGTGAGTGCCGTCGCCAGTGCGGCCCGCCGCTCCTCGGGGGTCACGGCTTCTTGTGCTTCGGCTCCGGGGCAGGCTTCTGCCTGTCCGGGATCGGCTTGGGGCCGATAGCTCCGCCGCCGGGGCTGGAGTGCTTCCCACCCGCACCGTCGTTCGGGCCGCCCTTGTTCTCGTCTCCCACGTCGGCTTCCTCTCTCTCGGATCGGCCTGTCGGGCCGATCGGTTCTCCAACCGCGCCCGGACCCATCAAGTACCGGCCGCAGCAGGCGTGGTGCCCCGCCCAGGGCCTGACTCCGGCCTCGCCTGGGCGGGGGTCCATCAGTGAGCGGGGCTGTCCGCACTCACGCGGTGTGGCGACGGCTCCGCACCCAGCGGCGACGTCGCGGCCCGTCCCGGGGCGGATTCCCGGTCACGCCCCGGGACGGGGGCTTGGGGCGGCCCTGCCCGTCCCGCCGGGGGGATTCGGTCGGGGCAGGGCCGTGGAACCCGCCGGAGACCGGGGGGGGAAGAACCCCTCTCCGGGCCTCTGGCGGGGGCTAGTTGAGCCGGTTCGGCGGACGGCCGGCGGCCCGGTGGCGGCGATGCGGTATCGCGAGTACCTCATCGACCAGGCTGTAGAGATCCGCTGCGCGCCGCGCGTGCCACATCGCCTCGTCGACCTGCGCCAGGACCGCCTCGCGGGCCGCTTCCGCGAGCACCTGTCGAGCCTGCCGTTCGTCGTCGCGCGCCTGCTGCGCCCGGGCGAGCGCCTGGCGCCGTTCCGGGCTGAACCACAGGACCGGGGGCGTGAACTGGAGGTACGCGCCCCAGATCCACGACCACGTCACCCGGGGCTCGCGAACCAGGCTGCGGACCGCCCGACCGAGGAAGGCGAGCCGGCCGCGCAGGCTCACGCCGCGCCGAGGGGCGCCGACGCCTCGGGGAGCTCCTCCGAAGGCGGCGACGGGTGGTAGACGAACTCCAACTCGGGTGCGTCTTCGACGGGTTCGACGTTCCACGGCATGGTGGAGAACTCGACGCCGCCACCCGGGGGACGGAGGTACGCCTCCTTGTTGTAGGTGGCGGTGTAGACGCCCGTCCTGCCGGTGGCGATGTCCTTGACCAGTTCGCCGACCTTGGGGATGTACACGCGCTTGTAGGGGGGCTTCCTCATGCTCACGCCGTCGGCTCCTTTCCGTAGTTGGCTCGTTACAAGAATCGACAGCCGGAGCTAGCATCGGAAGAGCCGCCGTGTTTCCAACGTGGACGGCGCCGAGCGTGAAACATCGGAGGCAGCGTTGGGCTGGCAGGAACGGGAGCTACACCCGGAACGGTCACCAAGGCACTTCTACGGCGCGGAGATTCGGCGACTCCGCAAGCTCCACGGCAACATGTCGCTCGGTCGACTGGCGGTGATCCTCAACTTCTCGAAGGGGCACCTCAGCCGAATCGAGGGCGGCGAGTCGAAGCCACCCGAAGGCCTGTCCGAGAAGTTGGATGCGGCCTTCAACACCGATGGTTCGTTCCAGCGCTACTACGCGCTTGCGAAGCGTGAGCCGTTTCCCGACAAGTACTCGACGTTTCTCAAGCTGGCCAGCACAGCCATCGGTCACGCTTCGTACACGATGACCGTTCCGGGACTGCTCCAGTCGAGAGCCTTCGCGAGTGCGGTACTCAGTGCGGGTGAGCCGTTCGCCAGCCCGGAGGAGACAGAGGATTGGCTGACCACCCGCATGGGGCGCCAGGCCAGAGTCTACCAGGTGCCTCCCCCGTGTAGATATTGGTTCATCTTGGATGAGTGGGCCCTGCGGCGGCCGGTCGGTGGAGCAGCAGTCATGGCCGAGCAGTTGGCGTTGATCCTCGCGGCGTGCGAGCTCCGGCACGTCACGGTTCAAGTGCTCCCCCTTGGCGCTGGTGGACACTCGGAGCTGGGCGGGTCATCCCTGATCTTGTTGACCATGCCTGATCGCGAGGTGATCGCCTATGAGGAAGGCAGCCGCTCGGGCCATCTGTTCGATGACCCACAGGACGTGGCGCACCGACAAGCGCTCTACGATCTGCTGAGGGCCCAGTCCCTGCCTCCACTGGACTCTGTCGCCATGATCAGATCGGCTTGGGAAGGATTCACCGATGCTCTCCGAGGAACAACCGGCCCGGTGGCGGACGAGTAGCTATACCAACGGTCAAGGCGGAGACTGCGTCGAAGTGGACGACGCCAACCCCGGGACGGTCCGTGACTCCAAGGACCCCGAGGGCCCCTGGCTCCGCTTCACCCCCGACGCGTGGACGGCGTTTGTCCGGGCCACTGTGGACGGCGAGTTCGGGGGCGTGTGAGCCCATGAGGAGGCCGGCCCGCAGTGAATGCGGGCCGGCCTTCGGCGTCTGTCCGCCGGGTCAGAACTCCGTCGGGGTCCAGGCCTGGGCCGGGGTGCGGAGCAGCAGATCAGCTGCCGCCGCCGCGCCGGGGCGCAGCTCGGTGAGGAGGGCGGCCGAGGCGAGCCTCGACGCCGTCTCCGCTCCCAGGTAGAGGGAGCCCAACTGCGAAGCACCGAGGGCGAGATCGGCACTGTCGGTGGTCCGCACACAACGGCCGGATCCGTCCTCCGCCGCCTCCAGGGCCCAACGGCCCGACGCGTAACCGATCTTGTCCTCGACCTCCAGCACCACCCGGCCCGGGGCGCCGTACGTCCGGGCGGCGAAGGCGGCCTCGACGTCCAGCAGGCGGAGCCACATGAGGTCGGAGTTGTCCTCGTGCGGGGTGGCCGCACGCGGGTCCTGGAGCAGCAGCGGCAGTGGGTCGCTCGGGCCGAGCTTGCGCGCCGAGACCCGGGCCACCCAGTCCACCGACAGCACCAGGCGCCAGAGTTCGACGGCGGTGGGCAGGTCGAGGGCGATGAACTCCTCCACGCTGAGCGTGCAGTCGGGGAACGAGCCGTCCCACTTGTTGTCGACCCGGTAGGTCACCAGGCCGGTGACCGTGCCGTCGGCGTCCCGGTGGACGGCGGCGAACGGCTCCTTGAACTCGTCGCCCGGCACCCGGATCTCGCCGACGTAGCGCTCCCACCAGATCGCCTGGCGGTCGATCGCCCCCGGCTGGGTGCGGCGCCAGCGCTCGTACAGCTCGGCGCCGAGCTCGCGCAGTTCGGCCATGGTCACGAAGTCGATCCGGCCACCGGGCACGCCCGGGAGGCCCTCGCGCAGACCACCGCTGCGGCGCAGGTCGATGTTCCAGCCGCCGCCCCGGGTGGCCGGGCCGAAGCCGAACCGGCCGTAGATGTTGTACTCGGCGGCGATGAGGATGGCGACCGCGCAGCCGCGCTCGGCGGCGGACGCGAGGTCCCGGCGCATCATCGTGCTGAGCAGGCCGCGGCGGCGGTGGGTGGAGCTCACCGTGACGTTGGTGACGGCGTCGGCCGGCACGACCGCACCGCCGGGGACGGTCAGCTCCGTGTCGAAGCTGCGGAAGGTGGCGATCTGGCGCTCGCCGTCGAACCCGGCCAGCATCCGGCCCGGCTCGAACCGCCGCCGGAGCAGCTCCGACGCGGGAGCCACATCGGGGCGCAGGAAACCGAAGTTGAGCGCCCGGCTCCACTCCGCCACCTCGTCCAGCGAGACGGCCCGCACCTGGACCCCGCCCACGGTGTCGACGGTCGTGTGATCGATGCTGTTGCCCATGGAGCCACGGTACGGCGGCCGTTGGGCCGGGGGCATCCGATTTATTCCGTGCCCGACCCGAGGTGCTCGCCCGGCACCACCACCCAGTGGTTGACCCGCAGCACGCGGTCCGAGAAGTCCACGTCCCGTTCGCCGAGCAGCCGGAAGCCCAGCGCCCGGCAGATCCCGTTGGACGGCCCGTTGGTGACCCCCGGGTTGGCGTGCACCTCGCCCCAGCGGCCGTCCGCGGCGGCGGCGTCCAGCACCCGGCGGACGGCCTCCTTGGCGAGGCCGCGCCCCTGGTACTCGGGCAGCACCATCCAGCCGATCTCGGAGACCGCCTCGCCGTCCTCCTCGTCCGACCAGAGCGTGACCGTGCCCACCGCCTCGCCGTCCTCGGCGCCGTCCGGCACGATCATCCTGATCCACGAGCGGTCGGCGGCCACCTCGGCCACGTCCTTGCGCAGCCGCGCCTCCACCCCGCTCCGGGGCAGCGGTCCGCCCAACTCGGCCATCATCACCTGGTCGCAGCGCATCCGGACGTACGCCTCGACGTCCTCGGCCCGCACATCCCGCAGCCGCATCGGCCCCTCCTCGGCACCGGTCCGGACGACCACGCCGGCGCGGCCCACCGGCAGTGGCGTCCGGCGGTGCGGACTGGCATCCTCGTGCCGGTTCAGATACAGACGATCCTACTTTCGGGGGCCCCATGGAGGACCAGTACTTCCGGACGATGAAGGAGTACGAGAGCCGCTCCCTGGCGGCGAAGCTCACCGGCGGGCTCACCGTCGCCGGCTGGCTCTGGGCACTCTGGCTGGTCTTCTCCCCGGGCAACGGGCTCTGCGACGCACCGGCCTTCTACGAGCCGACGGGCTTCCACATGCAGGAGGCCTGCAACGGCGAGACGATCGGCCGGATCGGCAGCGCGGTCGCCGTGCTCCTGGTCTCGCTCCCGCTCGCCGCCGTCTGGGGCTGGACCTTCGTGCGGCTGCTCGACAGCCGCAAGGCCCTGGCCGCGCTGAGCGACCGGTAGCCGACGGGGCGGCGTGGTCGGACCCCGGGACGGACCCCGGGCTTCAGGGCCGGGCGTAGAAGTTCGGGGTGCCCATGATCCAGAGGCTGGCCTGCTTGATCGGCTTGCCGGCCCTCGGCGCCTCGATCATCTGGTCGTCGCCGATGTACAGCCCGACGTGGAAGATGTCGGCGGCGCGCCCGGTGTCGCTCCAGAAGACCAGGTCGCCGGGGCGCAGGTCGCGGTAGCCGACGGGGGTGCTCTCGGCGTACTGGTCGGCGGCGAAGTGGTTGAGCCGCCGGCCGCCCTCGCGCCAGGCCATCATGGTCAGCCCGGAGCAGTCGTAGCCGGCCGGGCCCTCGCCGCCCCAGACGTACGGCAGGCCGATCTTGGACTTGGCGAAGGCGACGGCGGCGGCCGCGCCCTCGGCGGACCACGGGCGGGTGGCGGGCGGCGGCGGGGCCTGGGCGGCCTTGGCGGCCGCCTCCTCGGCCTCCCGGGCGGCCCGTTCGGCGGCGGCGCGGGCAGCGGCCTCGGCCTCCCGGGCGGCGATCGCCTCCAGGGCCTCGCGCCGCTGACGCTCCAGCTCGACGGTGGTGTCCCGGGCGGCGGCCAGTTCGGCGAGCAGTTCCTCGCGGCGCCGGTCGGCGGCGGCCACCTCGCCCTGCCGGGCGGCCAGCCGCTGCTCCGCCCGGGCCTTGGCCGCGCCGACCTCGGCGGCGGCCCTCCCGGCGGCCTCGGCGGCGGTACGGGCGGCGGCGGAGGCCGCCCGGGCGGCGGCGGCCGTGGAGGTGGCGGCGTCCAGGATCTGCCGGGTGCGCTCGCTGACCTGGCCGATCGCGGCGGCGCGGTCGCCCGCCTCGCGCGGGCCGTGGGCGCCGAGCAGCGCGTTGAGGGCGGACAGTTCGGCGCCCGCCCCCTGCCGGTACGTCTCGGCGGCGAGCCGGGCCGCGTCCTCGGCGGCGGCCGACCGCTCCGCCTCGGCGACGGCGGCGCGCCCCGCGGCGGCGGCCTCCTCGGTACGGGCCCGGGCGAGCGCGAGCTGAGCGCCGTTGTAGGCCTCGACGGCCCGTTCGGTGGCGCGCTCCGCCTGGTCCAGCTCGGCCCGGGCGGCGGTGAGCGCGGCCTCCAGGGCGGCCACGGAGGACGCCTTGCCGTCGGCCTCGGCGCGGGCCCGGTCGATCTCCTCGGTGGTCGGGTAGGCCTCTTCGCCGCCGGCGGGGCCCGCCGGTCCGGCCGAGGATCCTGGGTCCGCCGGGGCCGGGGCCGCCGGGACGGCCTGGGCTGCGGGGAGCAGCCCGAGCACGGCGGTGAGGGACAGCAGGAGGGTCGGCAGGAACCTGCGCGCCACGGGACGCCCCCTTCTGACGGGTCCGGAGGGGACGGCGTCGGACGGTGCGGCCTCGGGCGGTGCTCGGCGTAGGCGTCGGCGCCGGGAGGGGGTGGCGGGGTCCGATGAATCATCCCATCACGTGACAGAACGGTCACATGACGCTCATGTTCTCAATTCCGGCGGGCTTCACACCTGGAACATGCGCCGCCGGTCGAGTGACTGTCAGATCATCTGATGAATCGCCGGTTCCAGGGACCCCGGCTCCAGGGACCCCGGTTCCACGCCCCCTGGACGGGGGCGCGCGTCCTACCGGCCGATCCGTCGGGTGCGGGTCCGCAGCCGGGGGTGCCGCTCGGGGCGAGCCTCCAGCCCTGTCGGGCCGACCACGACGGCCCGGCTGCGCCCGGCCCGGACGGTACGGCGGCGCTGCTGCGCCAGGCGGGAGCGGGCCGCACCGGCGCCCCCGTCCGTCTGGTCCGCCGCGTCCGCGGGCCGCCCCTCCGCGCCGGCCGCCGAGCGGCGGTCGACCAGTCTGGCCCGCCGGCGGGCCAGCGCCCGGGCGGCGTGGGCGTCCAGGTGGGCGGTGGCCCGGGCGGCCATCCGCTCGGCCACCCGGTGCGCGGCGGGGTGGTTGGCGGGCACCTTGTCGGGAGCCCCGGCGATCAGGTCGAAGAGCCAGGTGCGGGCCCGGTCCGCGCGCCGGTGCAGCAGGCGCTCGCGCCGCAGCGCACGCGCCCGGCGGCGGGGGCGCTCGGCATACCGCCAGCGGGCCCACGGGCTGCTCGGCCGGGCCAGCCGGACCGCCCCGATCCAGGACAGGCCGGGGACCATGATCCCGAGCAGGCCGGTCCACACCTTGCCCTTGAACAGGGTGATCACCGAGGCCAGGAAGTTCACCGAGATGATCGTGACCAGGCCCCACCTGGTCTCCTCGCCGGGCACCACGCCGAGCGGCACGTACCCGACCAGCAGCAGGGAGGTGAAGAGGATGCCGAAGATCACCGCGTCCACCGACTTGCGGCCCTGCTCGCTCCAGTACACGTCGTCCAGGTGCAGGATCAGCGCGAACTCGTCCAGCACCAGGCCGCAGCCGATGCCGAAGGCCAGCCCGAACCAGTCCATCCACGGCTGCCCGCCGTAGGTGGCGAACACCCCGATGCCGCCGAGCAGCAGGAAGCCCAGGCCGAAGACCATGTGGTGGATGTGCAGGCCGCCGGGGGTCACGTTGCCGGGCCACCAGCGCACCTGGGCGCGGATCATCCGGACGCTGAAGCGGATGAAGACGAAGGAGGTGATGAACCCGACCAGCAGCAGGAACAGCGGTTGCTTGTGCGTGTTGACGATGTGCTCGCGGTAGCTGTCCAGCAGTGTCGTCATGGGTCTTACCTTCGTTCCTGGTCCTGCGTGCGGCGGCCCGCGTGCTGCGGGGCGCGTGTTGCGGGCGCGTGTTGCGGCCCGGGCGCCCTGACGGGGGCCGGCGCCCGGTCAGAACCCCCGGGTGCGCTTGGCCGCCCGGCGCGGCATGGCCGGGTAGAGCGACGGGCGCTCGGCGCCGACCGGCAGCTTCATGAACAGCCGGGCGATCTCCCCACCGAGGTTCACCCCGACCGCCAGCGCCATCGCGATCGCCGCCGCCCGGAAGACGGACACCAGACCGGCGCTGGAGTGCCCCTGGGCGAAGGCGAGCATCCCCAGGTAGAGCGCCGAACCGGGCATCAGCGGGCCGATCGCGGCGGTCACGTACGGCAGTGCCGAACCGTTTCGGTAGCGCGCCATCAGCTGGCCGAAGAGGCCGACCAGCCCGGCCGCCACGCCGGTCGCCGCGATCGGGTTGACACCCGCGTTGTACACCAGCGCGCCGTAGCTGGCCCAGCCGATCCCGCTGTTGACCGTGACCAGGGCCAGCGAGCGGCGGTCGGTCTGGAGCAGGGTGGCGAAGGCCAGAGTCAGCAGCATCGCGGCGACCATCTGGACCGGCGGGTAGTTGGCGCCCACCAGGCTCTCGTCGGGGCGCAGGTTCGCCTCGAAGCCGACCCCCAGGTAGAGGATCACCATCACCCCGATCACGATGCCCGCGACCAGGTAGACCACTTCCAGCAGCCGGGCCGCGGCGGTGATGTAGAAGCCGGTCAGGCCGTCCTGCACGGCGGCGACCAGGGCCCGTCCGGGCAGCAGGGCGAACAGCCCACCGGTGATCACGACCGAGCCGCGCAGGCCCCAGTCGTTGAACGAGAGGATGATCCCGGAGGCGGCGGCCGGCATCGCGGCCGCCACGAACTGGTAGAACTCCGGCAGCCGGCGCTTGGCCAGCGCCGAGGCCAGCCGGTCGCCGAGGACGGCCGCGACGAAGGCGCTCGCGAAGACCAGCCAGCCCTTGTCGTCCATCTTCCCGCCGACCAGGAAGGTCGCCGCGCCCGCCAGCAGGCCGGTGGTCAGGGCGAGGAACCAGGCCGGGTACGGGTGCCGGTTGCGGCGGATCAGGGCCAGCCGGCGGTAGGCGTCGTTGACCGACACCTTCTCCATGGTGATGTCCGCGACCAGCTCGTACACCGCGTCGAGCCGGGTGTAGTCGGAGGTGCGGCGGCGCACCACGCGGTCGGCGGTGACCGGGGGCTCGACCAGCGAGGGCTGGTACGAGATGCCGATCAGGGTGAAGGTGACCTGCGGCTCGCAGCGGTCCAGGCGGTAGGCGTGCGCGATGCCGAGCATCGCCGCCTCGACGTCCTCGGCGGCCTCGCCGCTGGCCAGCAGGAGTTCGCCGATGCGCAGCGTCAGGTCGAGGATGCGCGGGACGTTGCGGGTGACGGCCGAGGAGGGGTGCAGCTCGCGGGCGGTGCGCTCGAAGGCGGGGCGCTCGGACATCGGGGTGCGCAGCAGGGTGCGCATCCGGTCCGGCCAGGGCGCCTCGCCGGGGGCGCCGGCGGTGAGGTCCGGGATCGGTATGCCGGTGGGCGGGGTGTAGCCGGCCGCCCGCCACTCCTCGGGGGTGAGGGTGTCCTCGGCCACCGAGCGGCGGCGGACCGGTGGCTCGGCCTCGGGACGGGCCACCGGCTCGGGCGCCGGTTCGGGCACCGGCTCGGGCTCGGGGGACAGCAGGCCCTTGGTCTCCGGGACGGGCGGGGCGAGCGGGACGACGGTGGTGGGCTCGACCGGCGGCGCGGGGTGGCCGAGCAGACCCTCGGTGGGCGGTGCGTCGGCGGGGTGCACCGGCGTCGGAGGTGCCTGCCGCGTCTGTCGTACCGCCCGGCCTCCCCTCGCCCGCTTGCCCGCACCCGGTCGGCCCCGCTTAGGCACTTCCGCTCCTTGCCGCCCCTGGTGGCCTTCGGCCACCGTTCGATCTCGGGTTACACCTTGCCTGATCAGGCGGCTTGACGCACATGTACGCGACGTCCCGTGGAGGGGGCGGGGAGTGCCTACCCGGCGCGGTGGCCCGCGGTGGAGGAGGTGCCGGAGCGGCGGGCCCGCAGCAGTTCGATCGCCACCGGGATCACCGAGACCAGCACGATGCCGACCAGGATGGCCTCGATGTTGTCCCGGACGAACGGGATCCGCCCCAGGAAGTAGCCGAGCACGGTGACGCCGCCGCCCCAGAGCACGCCGCCGACCAGGTTGAACACCACGAAGACGCGGTAGTTCATCCTGCTCACCCCGGCCACGATCGGGGTGAAGGTTCGGACGATCGGCACGAAGCGGGCCAGCACGATCGCCTTGGGGCCGTGCCGGTCGAAGAAGGCGGCGGCCTTCTCCACGTTCTCCTGCTTGAAGATCCGGGAGTCGGGGCGGCGGAAGAGGCTCGGGCCGACCTTGCGGCCGAAGAGGTAGCCGACCTGGTCCCCGGCCACCGCGGCGGCCACGACCAGCGCGCAGACCAGCCAGAGCGGCTGGTGCAGGTAGGTGCCGCCGGCCACCAGCAGACCGGTGGTGAACAGCAGTGAGTCACCGGGCAGGAAGAAGCCGATCAGCAGGCCGGACTCGGCGAAGACGATGGCCAGGATGCCGATCAGGCCGAAGGTGGAGATCAGGGTGGTCGGATCGAGCCAGGACGGGCCGAGGGCGAGGCTGGTCACGGTGCGGGCACTCCGGAGGTCGAGTCTTGGCAATGGAAGGGTAAAGCATTGACAAAGACTCGACCGGGGGCCGGAAGGTTCCCGGGGCGAGCGGGACGAGCGGGCTGGCGGGGCGGGGCGGACGGGGTGGGCAGGCCGGCGGGATGGGCGGGACGCGGCGGGGTGGGCGGAGGTGCCGGGAGCGCGAGCGGCCCCGGGAGCCGGCCCGGGTGGTGTCCTGGGCCGGCCCGCCGGGGCCGTGTGCTCGGGGTGCGCGGTCGGAGGTGTGGTGGTCGTGGGTGTGGCGGTCGGGGTCAGAGCCCGTAGCGCTCGACGATCTCCTCGTGCCGGGCGAGGTCCACACCGGCCGCCTTGGCCAGGGCCGGCCAGGCGAGCGGGTGCGGCCAGTCGTCCGTCAGCCGGTGCAGCAGGGCGTCGGCCTCGGCCGCCGAGGCGGTCGGCGGGACACCGAGGGCCGCGTAGACCCCGGGCAGCGTGTCACCGTCCTGTGCCGGATCGGTGATCCGGTACTGGTCCCCGCTGTACGCCCAGACCGCGTAGCCCTCCTTGGCGAGGTCCTCGCGCAGGCGGAACCAGGGATCGTCGCCCGGCCAGCCGCCGTCGATCCAGTACGTGGTGTACCCGGCCGGGTCGAGCAGGGTGAGGAACCCGAACACCGGGCGCCAGCGCTCCCGCTCCTCCTCCGGGGCGTCCTCGGCCGGCGGGCTCTCCAGCAGGGCCGGGGCGAAGACCACCACGTCGCCGTGGTTGAGCGTCAGCTCGTCGCCGAGCACCGGCAGGATGCGGGCGGTGGCCGGGCCCGTCCGGACGGCGGGCAGGTCGGCCGTCGTGCCGTTGGTGCGGGTGGCGCGGATGGTGACCAGCTGCCACTCCTCCTCCACCGGGCCCTCGGGCTCGTCGAACTCGATGCCGAGCAGCGCGCCGGTGGAGCGGACCACGGCCCAGTCCCGGTTGGCGGTGGCGGCGGTGATCAGGTGCCACAGGTCGGGCACCTGCACCGCCCCCCGGCCGTCCTCCTCGTCGGCGGCGTCGGCGGCGGCGCCGGTGTCGTCGGCGGCGTCGGTGTCGGAGGTGCCGGCGCCGTCGGAGGCGTCGGCGGCAACGGAGGCGTCGGCGCCGGCCGGGGTGGCGCGCTCCAGCAGTTCCAGGTAGTACCGCTGCGCGGTGGCGTGGTCGCCCAGCTCGGTGGCGGCGTGGGCGGCGAGGCGGCGGGTGTTGAGCACCTCGTCGTCCAGCGCCAGGATCGCCCGGCACTGCTCCAGCGCCTCGGCCCAGCGGCCCTCGGCAGCGGCCCAGCGGGCGCGTATCCAGTGCCCGTCGGCCGGGGCCGTCCGGGAGACCAGGTCCGCGAGGCGGCGCACCCCCTCGTCGTCCCGGGCCCGGATCAGCATCTCGCCGAGCGCGCCCGTCAGCTCCTCGTCCCCCGGGGCGGCGTCCAGGCCCCGCCACAGCAGCTCGGCGGCGGCGCGGGCGTGGCCGAGGCTACCCAGCACGGTGGCCAGGAGCACCGTCAGGTCGGTGGCGCCGGCCTGCTCACCCTGGTACCGGTCCAGGGCGACGGAGAGCAGGTCGGCGCCGGTCTCGAAGGGCACCTGGGCCTCGGCCAGGTGCGCCGCCAGCTCGCCCGGCGGGACGGGCAGCTCGGGCCTCGGCAGCGCCTCGGCGGCCGCGCGCAGGGCGGCGACCTGCTCCGCCACGCCGTCGGTGCGCCGCAGCCGGGCGAGCTTGCGCTCCCCCGTCGCGGCGAGCGTCAGCGCCACCGTGCGGGCGCCGCGGGCGAGCGCGAGCCGGCCCGCGGCCAGCAGCATGTCCACGCACGGGCGGTGCGCGCCGACGTCGTCCAGGTAGCCGACCCAGCCGGCCAGCACGGCGCCCAGCTCGGTGTCGTTCTCCCAGGCGCCGGCCGCCACGAGCAGCTCCACCGTCTGCGTCCAGGTGCCGCGCAGGTCGGCGTGGAGCTCGGCCTCGGACCGCTCGGGCAGCAGGGCGAGCGCCTCCTCGGTGCGGCCGAGCGCGGCGAACGCCCGGGCCCGCAGCAGGGCGCCCCAGCGCTGGTCGCGCTCGTCCAGCGGGTTCCCCTGCGCCTGTTCGGCCCGCTCGGCGGTGTCCAGCAGCTCCAGCACCTCCTGGTGCCGGCCCAGCAGGTGCAGGGTGCCGGCCCTGGCCTGCTGGAAGCGCAGCGAGACCTGCTGGCCGGCCGCGCGCATCCGGTTGGCCGCGGAGTCCAGGTACGCCAGCGCCTCGGCCGCCCGGCCGTCGTCCTCCAGGGCGTCGGAGTACTCGCGGGAGAGGCAGTCGTAGCAGGCCCGGGCGGGCTCGATCCGCTCCAGCGTCTCGCCGACCACGGCGAGGCGCTCGGCGACGTACCCCGGACCGTCGACCCGGGCGTGGCAGATCGCGAAGTCCTGCACCACGCAGACGGACTGCGGGCAGCTCGCCGTCTCCTCGCGGTGCGCGAAGTCCAGCAGGTCGACCGCCTCGGGAAGCACCGCCTCGCCCTGCTGGCGCTTGTTCAGCAGGTTCTGCATCCGCCAGTGCCGCAGGTAGACCTCGACCCAGGGCAGGTCGAGCGAACGGGCGGCGGCCACCGCCTCCGGGTAGAGCGCGTCCAGCTGCTCGTTGCGCCCCTGGGTGGCGTGGCCGGGCAGCTCGACGATGGCGTCGGCCAGCCGGTGGTGGCCGGCCTCGGCCAGCTGCCGGTGGGCGTCCCGCACCCAGGCCCAGATGTCGGTGGTCATTCCCGTTCCCCCTGCGTCGTACTGATGAGTTGTCTACCGCACCCCACTGACAGTCCGTCCGTCACGGCTCCTCCGAGAGGGCTCCGGGGCTGTCCGGGACGTCCGGCAGACCGGCCGGCACGGCGGCGGTCAGGGCGGAGACCGCGGTGCCGATGCCGGCCAGCGCGGCGGTGAGGTCGCCCTCGGACGGGCCGGCCGAGGCCGCGGCCATGATCACCTTGAGCGAGCGGAGCAGCCCGGCCGCCGTCGCGCTGCCGGTGTGCCCGGTCCGGTAGGCGGCGAGCAGGTCCCGGACCGCCGGGCTGTCCAGGTTGAGGTAGAGCCGGGCCCGGACCTCGCCGTCGGTGCGGGCGGTGAAGGCGCGGGCCAGCCGCAGGGCGGCGGAGGGGATCCGGGCGTCCGCCTGGTCGTCCTCGATCCGGGCCTTCAGCTCGGCCTCGCGGTCCGGCACCAGCACCAGCGGCAGGCCGGGCGGGTCGAAGCGGGCCGGCACGAGCTGCTCGCCCGGGTCGGCGAGGGCGCCGGCCAGCCAGGCGGACTCGTGCTCCGGCAACGGGCGCTCCGGGTCGCGGAACAGCTCGCGGTTGCCCTGCTCGCTGCCCAGCTCGACCAGCCGGCAGCCGCGCAGCTGGGCGTAGCGGCGCAGGAACGGCAGGACGGCGTAGCGGTCGCCGCGCGCGATCGGCACCCGCATCGCCCGGTACAGCATCTCCTCGAAGCCGCCGCCGCTGCCCAGCGCGACGTGCACCGCTCCCCCGCCGGCCGCCCGCAGCGCGCCGGCCGTGAGGTCGCCCTGGGAGGTGGGCACCGGGACGTCGTCGGCGAGCAGGGTGAACAGCCGCTCGTCGCAGAGCGCGGCCCCGAGCAGGTCCTGGCCGTGCCGGGTCAGGACGCGGCGCCAGGCGGCGGGCCGCAGCCGGGCGGTCTCGTACAGGCCCTCGACGATGGCGTCGCCGAGGGCCTGCTGGAGCGCGCGGTAGTGCTCGTCGCGCTGGAGGTCCTCGCGGCTGGCGGTGGGGGTGAGCCAGCCGGACTCGACCACGCCGCCGATGAACCCGGCCCAGCTGGGCAGCAGGTCGCGGGCGTCCTCGGCGAGCAGCATGCCGCGCAGGTACACGGCGAGGTCGCGGTTGTCGCTGCTGCCGTAGGTGCCGCCGTCCTGGACCCAGAGCAGGCCGACCGCGTCGGTGGCGCCCTCGACCGGCTGGACCGGGAAGGCGGTGAGCGGCTCGAAGCGGCGGCCGAAGGCGGTGGCGAAGCGCATCCGGGCGGCGTACTGGTCGCCGTCCACGCGCTGCCGCCAGGGCACCTCGACGGAGTTGACCGGCCGCTCGTCCTCGCCGACGAAGACCGGGATCGGCAGCAGCACGCAGTAGCGGGCGAGCACGTCGCGCAGCACGTCCTCGTCGGCGAGGTGGCCGTGCTCGGCCTTGAGCGCCAGCTCGACCACCGTGCCCGGGAGCGGCCGGGCGGGCACCGGCTCGACCTGGTACTGCTCGCCGCCGCGGCTGCGGTAGCGGTGGCCGAGGTGCGGCTCGCGGTGGGAGGTGGTGGTGACGGTCACCTCGTCGGCGACCGAGAAGGCGGAGAGGAAGCCCAGGCCGAAGGCGCCGATCAGCTCCTGGTTGCCGGTCAGTTCGCGCAGCATCCGGGTGTATCCGGTGCCGACGGTGGCCAGGTAGGAGTGGATCTCGGGTTCGGTGAGGCCGGCCCCGGTGTCCTCGATGGAGACCGTCCGGCGGACGGCGTCGGCGCGCACCCGGATCAGCGGGCGGTGGTCGCCGTCCGGGTCCTCCAGGAGCCGGCGGGTGTGCGAGTCGTGCGCGTTCTGGACCAGTTCGCGCAGGGCGACCAGCGGGGTCGAGTAGAGGTGGGTGGCGAGGACGTTCACCAGGCCGCCGAGATCGACCTCGGTCGTCCGCAGCTCCTCGGCGGGAATGGGCTCGGGCGGGACACCTTCAGACATGGGTCCTCAGTGTGCCAGTGCGACAATCCGTCGACCATTTCTTTCTCCCTATTGCCGTCCCCCAGGTGCCTTCCTGCGGAAATGACGGATTGCCGTCAACTCGAAATCGACCCGGTCTCCACCATCGGGCGAATTGCCACCCGTTCGGTGGAGTTCGTCCACATCGCGGGTGAATGCTGAGCGGGCGCCTTCAGGCCACGGCCCTCCGGAGCGGACGCTCCGGGCGCCGCCACAGTTCGCACGCCCAGCCAGGGAGACCACGTGTCCCGTCATCGCGCAGCCGCCGCCGTCACCGCCCTCGGGGCCTTCCTCCTGGCCGGCCTCGGCGCCGCCACCGCGCACGCCGACCCGGGCGCCGGCTCCGGCACCTCCGCCCCCGCCAGCGGCAGCACGGTGAACAACGCCGGCTCCGGCAACGTCCTCGGGCCCGTGCACGGCAACGTGGTCAACAGCCAGCAGACGGCCACCGGTTCGGGCGCGAGCAACCAGCACAACGGCCTCGCGGCGGTCGGCAACACCGGCAACGCCGGCGCCTTCCAGGGCAAGGGCGACATCGGCGTGCAGTTCCACTGAGCGGGGTGGGGCCTGTCGCGGCGCCCAGGCGGACGGAACGGCGGCGCCGGGGGAACGGCGGCGCGAGCGGAGCGGAACGGCGGCGCGAGCGGAGCGCGGGGCTTCGGCGAGCATGGACAGCCGAAGCTACTCCCGATTAACTTGTGGGGCCATCACCAGGCACGTTCCGCCCCGGCCGGCCCTCCCGGCCGGAGCCGTCGAAGGGAGCGACGCCGTGCGCCGCACCGTGTTCAACGAGGACCACGAGGCCTTCCGGGAGACCATCCGGGACTTCATCGCCAACGAGGTCGTCCCGGTCTACGAGAGCTGGGAGGCCGAGGGCCACCCGCCGCGCGACTTCTACCGGCAGCTCGGCGCGCTCGGCGTCTACGGCATCGAGGTGCCGGAGGAGTACGGCGGCGCGGGCGAGAGCGGGTTCAAGTACCAGGCGGTGATAGCCGAGGAGACCGCCCGGGCGGGCGTGAGCTTCGGCTCCTCCGGCGTGCACACCGGCCTGGTCCTGCCGTACCTGCTGGAGTACGCGAACGAGGAGCAGAAGCGGCGCTGGCTGCCCGGCTTCGTCTCCGGCGACATCATGACCGCGATCGCGATGACCGAGCCCGGCGCCGGCTCCGACCTCGCGGGCATCACCACCACCGCGCGGCTCTCCGAGGACGGCACCCACTACGTCCTGAACGGTGCCAAGACCTTCATCACCGGCGGGGTGCTCGCCGACCTCGTCCTGGTGGTCTGCCGCACCGCCCCGTACGACCCGGAGAACCGCCGGGCCGGGCTGTCCATCCTCTGCGTGGACACCACCTCCGAGGGCTACACCGTCGGCCGCAAGCTCCAGAAGATCGGCCTGCGCACCTCGGACACCGCCGAGTTGGCGTTCAACGACGTCCGGGTGCCGGTGGAGAACCTGCTCGGCGAGGAGGGGCGCGCCTTCTCCTACCTGACCCACAACCTGGTGCAGGAGCGGCTGGCGATCGCCGTCGGCGCGTACGCGGCGGCCGCGGCGGCGGTGCGGTTCGCGGTGCAGTACGTCAAGGACCGCAAGGTGTTCGGCAAGGCGGTGGCCGAGTTCCAGAACACCAAGTTCAGCCTGGCCGACTGCGAGGCCCAGGTGGTGGCGCAGCAGTCGATGGTGGACCGGGCGCTGGAGCTGTACCAGAACGGCGAGCTGACCGTCGCGGACGCGGCCGCGGCGAAGCTGTTCTGCACCGAGTCGGCCTCCACCGTGATCGACAAGTGCCTCCAGCTGCACGGGGGTTACGGCTACATCCTGGAGTACCCGATCGCCCGCCTCTACACCGACAACCGGGTGTTCCGGATCTACGGCGGCACCAGCGAGGTCATGCGCAGCATCATCGCCAAGTCACTGGGGCTGTAGGGGCGTTCGGTCCGTCCGGGCCCGCCGGGTCGTCGACTCGCGGGCCCGGATGCCCAGTTGGCCCGCGGGTCGGGATGCACGGTTGGCCCGCGAGTCGGGATGCTCAGTTGGGCGAGCCGTGCTCGGCCCGCCAGGCCTCCCAGCCGGCCGTGGACGCCACCCGCGCCTCGTGCAGGGCCCGTTGGGCGAGGGCGGTCGGCGTGGCCTCCAGGTTGCGCACCCACCTGCGGCCCGCGGTGGCCAGCGCCACGCAGACCATCGCCACCCCGGCCGTGCCGATCACGGTGCCGATCACGGTGAGCACCGCGCCGCCGGTGAGCACCGTGCGGTTGACCTGGAGCCCGCTGAAGACTTTCTGGTTGGTCGACATGCCTCCACGATGCGGGCAGTCGTCGGGGGCCGCACCCCGGGCTACTCGCGTCGGGCGGCGCGGCCGTACCCGGCCGACGACACCGGGCCGTACCCGGCCGACGGCACCGGGCCGTGCGCGCCCACCGGCCCCGGGCCGTGCGCCCGGCGGTCGGGCGGCTCCGGGTGCGGGCCGCCCCCGCGTCCGCGACCCTGGGCACACGGAGTGCACCCGGAGCGAGGAGGAGGCGCGGTGCCCGATCTCGAACAGCTCGCCGTGGAGCACGCCGCCCGGGCGGCCGAGAGCCCGCACGGGCGCAGCGCCCACCTCGTCCTGCACGACGGGATCCTGCGCCAGACCGTGATCGCGCTGACGGCGGGCACCGCGCTGGACGAGCACAACCCGCCCACCGCGGGCAGCGTCCAGGTGCTGCGCGGCCGGGTCTCGCTGACCATCGCCGGACGGCGGCTGGAACTCCCGGCCGGACGGCTGGAGCCCGTCCCGCAGGAGCGGCACGGGCTGCTGGCGCACGTGGACTCGGTGGTGCTGCTGACCGCCGTCACGGCGTAACCACCCCCGCGCTACGCGGGGTCGAACACCCCGTCGCCGACCAGCCGCAGCCCGCGCAGGAAGTCCTGCCCGCTGGGGGCGAGTTCGGGCGCGGCCAGCCACTGGGCGCAGTAACCGGTCAACAGCGCCTGGTAGAACGCCCCGCAGGCGATGTTCTCCTCGGTCTCCGGCACCTCCGGCAGCCCGCGGAACACCGCGGCCAGGCCGAGCCGGCCGTCCTTCTGCGCCCCCGCGAAGGCCTCCGCCAGCTCGGGGGCGTGCCCGGCCAGGGCGAGCGCCTCGAACTGGGCCGCCCAGAGCCCCCGGTGCTCGACGAAGACGTCCCGCAGGCCGTCCCAGACGGCCGCGAAGCGCTCCTCCGGGTCGTCCGACACCTGGTTGGCGTCGACCACCACCTGACCCATGGCCTCCCCCAGGTCCCCGATCGCCTCGATCATCGCGGCGTTGAGCAGCGCGTCCTTCGAGCCGAAGTGGTAGCCGATCGCGGCCAGGCTGACGCCGGAGGCGGTGGCGATGTCGCGGGCGGTGGTCCGGGCGTAGCCCTTCTCGTACAGGCAGCGCTTGGCACCGGCCATCAGGTCTTCGCGGTTTCCCATGGCCCCGATCCTACGGAACTCCTGGACGAACGTCTCGAACGTCCGTCTTGCACAATCGTACTAGACATATGTCTGACACACCCGTACCGTCTTGCCCATGACCGCAACCACCGGCCGCGCGGGCCGTCGTGAATGGATCGGCCTGACCGTCCTGCTGCTCCCGACCCTCGTCCTCACCATGGACATGGGCGTGCTCTTCTTCGCCGTCCCGTACATCGCGACCGCGCTCGCGCCGAGCGGCACCCAGCAGCTGTGGATCCTGGACATGTACTCGTTCCTGCTGGCCGGGCTGCTGCTCACGATGGGCGCGCTGGGCGACCGGATCGGCCGCCGCCGGCTGCTGATGATCGGCGCCACCGGCTTCGCGGCGGCCTCGCTGCTGGCCGCCTGGTCGCAGGACGCCGGCCAGCTGATCGCGGCCCGCGCGGTGCTCGGCGCCACCGGGGCCACCCTGATGCCCTCGACCCTCGCGCTGATCCGCAACATGTTCCACGACTCCAGGCAGCGCCAGCTCGCGCTCGGCCTCTGGGGCGGCGTCCTCACCGCCGGGGCCACCCTCGGCCCGGTCGCCGGGGGCCTGCTGCTGGAGCACTTCTGGTGGGGCTCGGCCTTCCTGCTGGCCGTCCCGGTGATGGCCCTGGTGCTGCTGGCCGCGCCCTTCCTGCTCCCCGAGTACCGCTCCGCCGAGCGCGCCGGCCGCTTCGACCTGCCCGGCGCCGCGCTCTCGCTGGCCGCGATCCTGCCGCTGGTCTACGGCGTCAAGACCGTCGCCGTCGAGGGCTGGAGCCTGCTGCCAGGGATCGCCGTCCCGGCCGGACTGCTGATGGCCGCCGCCTTCGTGTGGCGCCAGCGCACCGCCGCCGCCCCGCTGCTCGACCTGAGCCTGTTCCGGATCCGCACCTTCAGCGGCGCGATCAGCGTCAACACCATCGCGATGTTCGCGATGATGGGCTTCACGCTCTTCACCTCGCAGTACCTCCAGCTGGTCAAGGGCATGAGCCCGCTGACCGCCTCGCTCTGGTCGCTGGTGCCGAGCGTCGGCGTCGGCGCCTCCGTCGGGATCAGCTCGGCGCTGGCCGGCAAGGTCCGCCCGGCGGTGCTGATGGCCGGCGGGTTCCTGATCGGCTCGGTGGGCTTCGCGATGATGACGCGGGTCGGCGCGCACTCCCCGCTGGCGCTCATCCTCACCGCGGCGGGCGTGCTGGCCGCCGGAACGGTCGGCACCATGACGATGACCGCCGAGATGGTCGTCTCCGCCGCCCCGCCCGAGCAGGCCGGCTCCGCCTCCGCCACCTCCGAGACGGCGGTCGAGCTCGGCAGCTCGCTCGGCATCGCCCTGCTCGGCGCGGCCGGCGCCGCGGTCTACCGCCACCAGCTGGACGGCGCCCTCCCGGCGGGCCTCGACGGCGAGGCCGCCCGGGCGGCCCAGGACACCCTCGGCGGTGCGGTCACCGTCGCCGCCCAGCTGCCCGACCGGCTCGGCGCCGAGCTGCTGGAGACCGCCCGCGCCGCCTTCACGGACGGCCTGCACGTCGCCGCGGTGGTCGGCCTGGTCTTCGCCTTGGGGGCCGCCGCCCTGGCCTACCGACTGATGCGCCACCTCCCGGCCGCCGCGCCCGCGCCGGGGCTGGAGGCGGAGGCGGAGGCCGAAGCCACGGCCGAGGCAGAGGCCGAGGTCGAGGTCGCGCCTGCGCGGGAGCAGGAGGCCGAGCCCGCGGCCGAAGCCACGACCGAGGCCGCGAGCGCGCCCTCTGCCGTCTGACCCCGCCCCGGCCGGTCCCCGCGCGTCAGGGAGAGCTTCAGCCCACCGAGCGGGGGCTCTGCGCCGTACCAGGGCTCGGTCGGTCTCCGCGCGCACGGGTCAAGGCCTCCGTCCCCGGCCAGGCCGGCCCAGCCGTCGCGCCCCTCGGCCTCCGCCTCGTCCGCGAGGCGGCTGGGCCACCCGCCCCCGCCCTGCGCGGGGTGCCGCGCTTCGTCCACGCCGTGACGGCAGCGCCAGAACCGATGAGCGCGACGCGGTGCGACGCCCGGCGCCGGCGCCGGGGCTCCACCCGGAGGTGGAAAGCAGCCGGTCCACCTCCGGGTGGGTGCGGCCTGGGCCCCGCGGGCGGACCGTGGAGACGTACCTCGGAAACGACCGCCGGGAGCCCCCGATGTCCCTGCCCGCCCTCCTCTCCCTCCTCGGCCTGCTCTGCTGGATCGCCTACGAGCTGCTGCTGCGCCGGCGCCGGGACGCCTCCGCCGGGACCTGGCACGCCGACCGCCGCGACCGCGGGTCGACCCGGCTGCTGATCGGCTGCTACCTCGCCTCGGTCCTCGCCGTGGTGCTGCTCGACAACGCCTCGGTCGGCGAACTGCCCGGCTGGGCCCGCTGGTTCGGGGTCGCGGCGGTGGCCGCCGGGCTCGCCCTGCGGGCCTGGGGCATGCGCACCCTGGGCCGCTACTACACCCGCACCCTGCGCACCGTGGACACCCAGCGGCTGGTCCGCACCGGCCCGTACCGGCTGATCCGCCACCCCGGCTACGCGGGCAGCCTGCTGGTCTGGGTCGGCTACGCCCTCGGCACCGGCAGCTGGGCCGCCGCCGTGGTGGTCGCCGCGCTGCTGCTCGCCGCGTACGGCTGGCGGATCTCCGCCGAGGAGCGGCTGCTGCTGGACGCCTTCGACGGCGAGTACGAGGAGTACCGTCGGGTGTCGAAGCGCTTGGTGCCGTTCGTCTACTGATCGCACCGGCGCGCGCGGCGGATGTGAGCTTCGGCACCCGCATCCGGCCAGGTGGGCGGTCCCGCCCGCCACCGGCACCCCCGCCACGTCCTCGCGACCCGCTCGAACGGCACCTGGTTTTTGGCCAGCGTTTCCCGGGTGGTGTATCCGTTCGCCGTCAGGTCCAGGCATACTGGCCAGCACGGGCGCTAGCGCCCGCCATGCCTCTAGACAAGAAGGGACCGGTGGCCAGGGATGCTGCGTAACGGTCTTGAGCCCTGGCACATTCTCGTGGTGCTGGCGGTCGTAGTCCTGCTGTTCGGATCGAAGAAGCTGCCGGAGATGGCCCGAGGCCTCGGCAAGTCCATGCGCATCCTGAAGGCCGAGACGAAGGCCATGCGCGAGGACGACGCCCCGGCGGACGCCGGCACCGCGCAGAGCACCGAGCGCCCGGCCGTCACGCCGACCAACGTGACCAAGGCCGCCGACGCCGCCGACGCCAAGCGGCCCGAGACGACCGCCTGAGTCACCCCGTTCCTCCGGAGAGCCCCTGGTGAGCCACCAGGGGCTCTCCGCTGTTCCGGCCCCGTCGCGGGCCCCGTTCCGGCCCGGTTTCCGGCCCCGTTCCCGTCACCGTTCCCGTCGCCGGTCCCCTCGACTGGCCGCCCGATCTGATCCGTTGTCTCCTGGTACGCACCCATCGGAGGAAACGGAGTCCCGGCATGCCGACCGACCAGCCCGAGGACGAGCGTCATGACGGGCGTCGTGACGGGCGTCGCGGAGGGAGTCATGACGGGCGTCGCGGAGGGAGTCCTGGCCGGCCGGCCGAGGAACCGGCCGGGCCTCGGGCCCGGCCGGGCGCCGTCGAGGCCCAGGGGGCGGAGCCCGCCGGGCAGTTGACGGCCGGGCCGGGGCGGGGGCCGCAGGGCCCGTCCCGACGCCGGGTGCGCTCCTTCCTCGCCGCGCTGCTGATCGTGCTGGCCTGCGTGCTCACCCCGCTGAGCGCCCTCGCCCTGTGGGCGAGGTCCGAGATCAGCGACACTGACCGCTACCTGGCGACGGTGGCCCCGCTCGCCCGGGACCCCCGGGTCAAGGCGGCCGTCACCGACCGGGTGACCGCCGAGATCATGAAGAAGCTCCCGATCGACTCGCTGTTCGGCGGCACTCCCCTGGGCGGCATCGGCCAGACCCTGGACGAGGGGCTGACCGGCTTCGTCCACGGCCAGGTCGGACGGTTCGTGGACAGCGAGGCCTTCGTCAGCGTCTGGACGGACGTCAACCGGGACGCGCACGGCGCCGTCGAGAAGATGGTGACCGGGCGGGGCGGCGGCGCGGTCGAGGTGCGGGACGACACCGTGCTGCTCGACCTCGCCCCGGTGATCGCCCGGGTGAAGGCCTCGCTGGTGGACCAGGGCGTCCCGCTGGCCTCCCGGATCCCGGAGATCCACACCTCCTACCCGCTGGTGCGCTCCGACGCCCTCCCCCGGGCCCGCACCACCCTGCGGGTCCTGGACCTGGCCGGCTTCTGGGTGCCGGTCCTGGCCGGGGCCTGCGCGCTCGGCGGGGTGCTGCTCGCCCGGCGGCGGCGCCGGGCGGTGGTGGCGGCGGCCCTGGGCATGGCCGGCGGGGCGCTGCTGCTGGGCGTCGGGCTGAGCGTGTTCCGGGCCCTGTACCTGGACGGGCTCCCGGCGGACGTGGACCAGCCGGCCGCCCAGGCGGTGTACGACGCGCTGGTGCGCTACCTGCGGTCGGCCGTCCGGGTGGTGGTCACGCTCGGCCTGCTGGTCGCGCTCGGCGGCTGGATCAGCGGCGGCGGGCGGTGGGCGCGCACCGTCCGCCGCGCCTGGCGCGCCGGGCTGGGCGCGGTGCGGCGGGTGGCGGAACGGGCCGGACTGCGGCTCGGGCCGGTCGGCCGGTTCGTCCACCGCCGGAAGGCCGCGCTGGGCTGGCTGGCGGTCGCGCTCGCGGCGCTGGGCTTCGTGCTGTGGAACCGTCCGACGGTGCTGGTGACGCTCTGTCTGGCGCTCGGGCTGGTGGCCGTCCTGGCGGTGCTGGAGCTGCTGGACGAACCGGGGCGACGTGGGGGCGTCGGGCAGCCCGAAGGAGGGGCCCGGGTCTCGTCCTGAAGGGTGATCACGCGGGCGTCGAGGGCTCCTGGGGTCGGTGGGGTCGTTCGGTGGGGTTTCGGTGAGGTCGTTCGGTGAGGTGTTCGGTGGGGTGTGGGGAACGGCGTGGGGGCGGCGCACGGCTGCTGCGGCCCGCGCCTGAGCGGAGCAGCCCGGCGAGCAGGCGGAGCCACCCTGGGACAGGCTGGGCGGGATGTCCGAGAACCCGCCTCCGCCCGCCGAGCTGCGCGCCTGGCTCTGGCTGCTGGGCGCGTTCGCGCTGCTGATGGCCGGGTACTTCACCGTGCCGCTGGAGTGGCTGGGCGAGCGCCGGCCGCTGGTGAGCTGGACGGTGTTCGCGGTGGCGCTGGTCGCCCTGACCTCGCTGCTGCTGGCCAAGATCGCCGGGGTGGTGCGGGGGACGGCCAGACGGCCGGTGCACTGGCTGACCTTCCTGATCGGCCTGGCGGTGGTCGTCTTCGCGGGGACGTACTACGTGCTGGGCGCGCACAAGGCGGAGTTCGCCGGGCTGGAGACCCGGCTGGACGCGCTGTACTTCACGGTGGTGACGATGGCGACGGTCGGGTACGGCGACATCACCCCGGCCGGACAGACGGCGCGGCTCGTGGTGGTGCTCCAGATCGGGTACAACTTCGTGTTCCTCGCGGCGGCGGCCGGGACGGCGTCCCGGGCGGTCCGGGGGAACGTGGAGCGGAGGATTCGGGGCGGCCAGGGCTGATCCGGGCCGTCCGGCCCGGCGGGCCTGTGCACGCGACCCGCCGCGCGTTGCCGGTCGTCGGTCGTCAGGCGGTGTCGCGCTCGATGTCGAGGAGGAGGACGAGGAGGTTGAGCAGGGTCGACGCCGGAGCGGTGTTGAAGCGGACGAGGACGCGGCCGTCGATGGTCTGGTCGGTGGTGGCGGAGGGGAAGATCAGACCGTACTTCCGGCCGCGCTCCTGGACTTCGGCGAGGAGCGTGCGGATGTGGTCGTCGGTGTAGTTCCGGATGCGGGGATCGGTCGGCAGCATCGGGAAGCGGCTGCTGGTCATCGGTGGGCCGCCCCGTCCAGCTCGAACCAGACGGATTTGGCCTGGTCGTGGGGGTCGACGCCCCAGCGGTGGGTGAGGCCGGCGACGAGCTGGAGGCCGCGGCCGGACTCGGCGAGGAGGGACAGCGGCGGGGTGGAGGGGAGGACCGGGCTCTCGTCCGTGACGGAGACCCGGAGGTTGCCGTTGTCGGAGATGATGCCGACGAGGGGGGCCGGGGTGTTTGCGTGGCGCCACGCGTTGACGAGGAGCTCGACGAGGGCGAGCTGGGCGTCGGAGATGACGGCGGGCGGCCAGCCGATGCGGGTCATGGTGTGGTGGAGGGTCTGACGCGCGATGGCGAGGGTGGGGGTGTTGATGTGACGCATGGGAGTTCTCCCGAGGCGTGAGGTGGGGAGGATCCGGCGGAACACGTGTCGCCGTGAGCCAGGCCGTGGATGAGGACACGGCTGCTCTGCGGCGCCTACTGACAGGACTTACTGACGATCCGTCGGATCGATGTGAGATCGACCATACCCCAGTGGAATCACATGTGATCCCAGATCCGGATAGATTCATCCTCAAGTGGACCCCGCACGCGGCAGCGCGGCAGACTTGGGACATCTCGGCGAGGAAGGGACCCATGCCACCACGAGTCAACCCGACGCTTCGCCAGCGCCGCATCGGAACCGAGCTTCGGAAGATGCGCGAGGCCGCCGGGCTGTCAACGTCGGACCTCAGCAGAGCCCTCGGCATCGACCGGACTCAGGTCAGCCAGATAGAGGCGGCCAAGGTCGGCGTGAGTCCGGAGCGGCTTCGGTCCTTCGCCGCTGCCTGCAAGTGCATGAACGAACCCTTGATCGACGCCTTGGAAGCCATGGTCCTGGACCGTTCCAAGGGGTGGTGGGAGGAGTACCGAGGTTCAGTCCCGGACGGCATCCTGGAAAACGCGGAGCTGGAGAAGACCTCTCGCAAGTTCATGTTGTGGGTTCTCACTCACATGCCTGGCATCTGCCAAACCCTCAGCTACGCCTCTTCCGTCTTCGGGCGTGTGGTCCCTCCGCTTCCCCGCCATGAACTGGAGATCCGTACCGCATTCAGAATGCAACGCAAGGCTGACCTTCGCCGCGATCCGAAGCCGGTGACCTTCTTCATCTACGAATCGGTGTTGTGGACGAGGTTCGGTGGCACGCAGATCCTCAGGGAGCAACTTGCCTCTCTCCTCGATGACTCCGAGTTGCCCTGGATGACCATCCGAGTGGTGCCGTTCGACGTCGACACGTTCCCTGGAGCCGTCGAAAGCCTCACCTACGCGTTCGGCGCCCTCCCCGAACTTGACACTGTCGAACGGGAGTCTTCCCACAGCACCGAATATCTCGATGCTGCCAGCGAGCTAACCAGCTACCGTCACATCTTCGACCGCATCGAATCGGTCGCCCTGAGCGAAAGCCGATCTCGCGATCTGATCGGCAAGATCGCACGAACCCTGTGAAGGACCCAAGATGACCGACTCCGACTGGCAGAAGTCCTCGTTCAGTGGCAACGCCGAGAACTGCGTGGAGGTCCGCACGGTCGCTGGAGCGGTCGAGCTCCGCGAGTCCGACGAGGACCACCTCGCTCTCCGCGCCGCTCCCGCCGCCCTCGCCTCCCTCCTCCACGGAGTCAAGGCCGGCGAATTCGACCACCACGCTTGAACCCCCACGCAGGAAGTCGGCCCGTCCGACTTCCTGCGCGGACACCACCGCTCTTCGGCCCCTCGCGCCCGGCTCGGCGCGAGGGGCCGCTGCTATGCCCGCCCGGGGTTCAACTCGCCTCGGCATCCCCCTGGTTACCCGGCGACCCGATGTCCTTGATCCCACCCGGCGTCCCGTCCGGGGCGAACGAGTGGTGGAAGGTGAAGGCGTGCGGTGAGACGCCGTGCTCGTGGAGGTGTTCCAGCCTGGAAACCCCGTCCTGCCAGGTCGGTGTCACGCCCTCGGAGACCCACCAGAACGCGTACAGCGGGTGCTCTGCCCTCTCGAACCAGTCGTAGCGCCTGTTCAGCGCCTCCCGATGGAGACCGGTGTAGATACCGTCGAAGGCAGAGCGCAGATCCGTCCAGAGCGACAGCGTCGCGGCCAGCGCGATGGTGTCCGCCGTACGGCCCTTGTCGTACCAGGCCGGTACGACGAACTCTCCCCATGCTCCCCAGTCCAGATCGAAGTGAGTCCTCCGGGCGCCCTCCGCCGCTTCGGCATGAGCGAGGTACCCGGGGTGCCGGCTGATCGACCGGTAGACGTCCTCGCCGCTTTCGTGGAGTTCACGCGTCAGCGGACCGGGATCGGCGAGAGGCGACTTCAGGACGCCGAATGTGTACAGCGCGAGATGGGGCATGCGTCTCTCCCTGTCGAAGGTGCCTGGTGCGGACCGGTTCGGGGCATGACCGACTCACCCCGTGACGGGGCGGCTCAGCACGACGGAATCGGTGGGCGTGCGACCGTGGGCGATCGCCGAAGACCAGGTGAAGGTAACCGCCTCCGCGAGCGATGTCGAAGTTGCAATTCGGCTGCCCACATGGCCTCTTGCGCACAGCTCGGCCGCCGAACGCACAGGAAGTCGGCCCGCCCGACTTCCTGTGCGGGCACCACTCCCGCCGGCCCGCTGGGTCTCCCCCTTGGGGGTAACTCGCCCTGCGGGCGGCGCGATTCGCCCTTGATCTTTAATCCGATACAGGAATACGGCCCCTCCTTCGTGGACGGCCGTCGACCGACCCTCTAGCGTGGTCCGTCGATGGCCCAGCAGGGCCACACCCCATCCACTCCGCCCAGCGGCGAAGGCCTGGCGGAGATCCCCGAGAGCATGCTTCTGGAGGCAGCCCGTGCGCTTGGATGGTGAGGCCTGGCAGGCCAGGTTCCGCGAGTTCGAGTCCGAGGCGTGGCGGCTGGAGACGCTCCCCGCCTACAACGTCCCGCAGGAGGAAGAGGACCTGCGGGCGTTCCGAGCGGGTGAGCGGATCGACCCGCACACGCATTCCAACGCGTACACGGACGACCTCAAGCGCGTTCGACGCGAGGGGAAGCTGAAGGGGCGGGTACACATCGTCACGCGGCCCCTCTCCGAGTACCTCCGGTACGAGTTCATGTACTACCTGCCCCACGTGTGGGCCGGCGAAGACGTGCGCATCATGGACGTCACCGACCGCCCCAATCCTCTGGCCGGTGTCACCGACTTCTGGATGTTCGACAAGCGGGAGGTCGTGCTGATGCACTACCTCCCCGACGGGACTCAGATCGACCGCTCCGTGTTCGAGGGCGACATCAGCCCGTTCATCGAACACCAACGGATCGCCCTCGCGGAATCAGTGCCCTTCGAGGAGTACGTGCGAAGCATTGGCACTTGACCCACAGGAGCTGGGTCAGTCCCACTCCGACCTGGCGGCGATTCTTCAAGAGCTGCGCGAGCGAGCTGGACTCTCCGGGGTCCAGCTCGCCAGGCGTCCTGCGCGCACTTGCCCCGCCACCGGGCGGGACATCACGTCGCCGCTTTCAGAGCGACGAATCCGCCTGAGCCCGGAACTCCGCGTAGCGCACCGCGTGGTGCCAGGCGGCATCACGGGCCTGGCAGGCGAGGAGGACCTCCAGCGGGTCGGTGACCAGCTCCATCCCGACGGTGCGCTCCCCGTCGAAGTGGAAGCGTGCGACCGTGCGGGAGTCGAAGAGCCAGAAGTCCGACAGCCCCGCCAGGCCCGAGGCCTCGGCGTCCGAGCGCCACATGTACCGGATGTCCTCCCCGGCCGCCACGTTGGTCCGGGCGCACGCCAGCAGGTACCGCTGCCCCTCGGTCGGCGGCTTGTCCACCAGACGCACCCGCTCGAACCGCTTGCCCTTGTCCACCATGCGGCGCACGTTCTCGAACCAGGGGTGCCCGACCTCGCCGGCGGTGTCGCCGGTGCGGAGGAACTCGGCGTAGGAGGGCATCTGCCGGTCGGACAGGTAGCCGGTCCGCGTCTCCAGCCGCCAAGCGGTGTGCTCGAAGCCGTCGTTGATGAACTCGGTGATCTTCTGCTGAGGCACGAACTCGGGCACTGACGTCGACTCCCTCGGTACGAGCCTCGCGAGGACGGATCGCGAGGCGTGTCTACGAAGTCCCCATCCTCCTACCTGACTTGCACCACGGTCTCGGCTTGGAGGAGGGCTCTCAACCGCCGCAGGAGAATATTCGAGAATCGGCGCTCACTCCGCGTGGTTCTCCGGGCATTCTGAGTCAACCTGACCGACTTCGAAGGGACGGCTATGAGCCGACGGCTGCGGTACATCGGGAGCACCTCGGACAGCGACGGATGCCCCACGCTCTACGAGGACGTGGAGACCAAGGAAGTGGTTGTGCAGGGTGACCTGGTGACCGACCCCGACGAGATCGCCCAGTTCCGCAACATCAAGCCCGGCGAGGGGTTCGTGACCGTGCCGCGCGTGCTGCTCGCGGACTTCGCGCCGCGCGACATGAACCGGGAGCGCGTTCTGGTCAGCTGGGACGAGTTCGAGGACATGTTCGTGAGCTGCCAGCACACGGCTTTCCGCTTGGAGACCCGACGCGAGTACCGTTCCGACGAATCCTCCGAGGACTACCGACGCTTCGTCGCCGGGCTGGCCCCCGAGTGGGACCTGGACCACCCCTGGTGCCGCACGCGCCGCGAACAGACCGCCCTGGGCAAGCGGTTCGAGCGGGTGCGGATCATGGACAACCCTCCCACCCTCGGGCAGCGGTACCTGCTCCAGAACGCCGAGCGGAACGGCCTGGTGGGCGAGGACATTCGCTACCTCTGGCGTGCCGACGCTGAGAAGTTGGGCCTCGCCCAGGAGGACGCCTGGTTGTTCGACTCGCGTTACCTGGCCCTGCTGCACTTCGACGCCGAGGACAACGTCACCGAGATCGAGGTGATCACCGACCCGGTCAAGGTGGCCCGCGCCTGCCAGGAGCGGGACGCCGCCTGGCACTACGCCGTCCCCCACAGCGAATTCCGTGCTGGGGTACCGTCCGACGTGTGAGCACCGACTTCCAGCAAGCCAGAATCGCCCTCGGCCTGCGGCTCCGTGAGCTGCGCGCCGAGGGCGGTTTCACAGGCCGACAACTGGCTGACCGACTGGGCTGGACACAGTCCAAGGTCAGCAAGCTGGAGACCGGCCGGCAGACGGCCACCCACAACGACCTCAAGGCCTGGGCCGAAGGCACCGGTCGGCCCGAAGCGGCGGCCGAGCTGTCCGCCAGGCTTCAGGCCTTCGAGTCGGGAACCCGTTCCTGGCGGCGGCAGTTGGCCGCCGGACACAAGCCAGTACAGGACACGCTGACCGCCGAACACGACCGCACTGCGGTCGTGCGCGCGTGGGAGGGTTCCATGATCGCCGGAATTTTCCAGACACCCGACTATGCCAGGCATATCTTCAGCGCGTTCGTCGACCTTCACCAGTCGCCACGCGACATAGATGATGCCGTGCGAGCCCGCATCCAGCGGCAGGAGGGCCTGTACCGGCCGGGCAAGAAGTACCACGTCGTCATGTGGGAGGCGGCCCTGCGCGCACTGGTCTGCCCGCCCGCCGTGATGGCCGCGCAGCTCGACCGGCTGAGCGGCGCGATCGGGCTGGACACCGTTTCGCTCGGGATCGTGCCGTTCGAGGCCTCGCTCAAGCTGCCGCCGGCCAACGGCTTCTGGATCCACGATGACCGGCTCGTCATCGTGGAGGACTGGCACGCCGAGCTGTGGCTCGACCAGCCGGACAACGTCGCGTTGTACCGGCGCGTTTGGGACACCCTTGCCGACGCGGCCGTGTACGGCGCCGATGCCCACCGGGTCATCGCGCGCTGCCGCAGGGCGCTCGGGGACGTCTGAGGAATCTCCGCGAACCACGCCCCCAGCGGCTCGAATAGTCGAGAATCGCGCGCCCTTCGCCGACGCCATCGCCCGTAGCGTCCTCATCAGCAGGAGAGTTGACCACCAGCGAAGGGGAAGACACATGCCCATGCTCGACAGCGGCAAGCACGGCGGCGGCCAGGGCGACGGCAAGGGTGGCGGCCAGCAGGACGACTCCAGCAGCGGCAACAAGCACGGTGGCGGCGGCAGTGACGAGGGTGGGAACTCCTCGGACGGCCGTGGGCCGGCGTCGGGCCGCTGAGGGATGAGCGAGCAGCACGAAGCGGAGGCCGGCCGGGCCCGGCTGGCCTCCGCGCTCAGCGCGAACGGGGCGCTCGGCTCCGACTGGCTGGAGGCCTACCAGGCCGTGCCGCGCCACTGGTTCGTCCCGGACCTCATCTGGCCGGGCCAGGCGGACGGGGTGCGGCAGGGTGAGTCCGTGCACCGGCTGGCCGATCCGGCGAGGTGGTGGCAGGCCGTCTACTCCGACGTTCCGCTCACCACGCAGTGGGACGACGGGGAGCACACCGGGGACGGCAGGGGAACCGTACCGACCTCGTCCAACTCGATGCCGACGATGGTGTTCTCGATGCTCGCGGCCCTCGACGCGCGACCCGGCCACCGGGTGCTGGAGATCGGAACCGGAACCGGGTGGAACGCCGCCCTGTTGTCGCACCGCGCCGGTGCGGGGAACGTCGTCACGGTGGAGGTGGACGAGGAGAGCGCGGCAGCCGCCCGGCTACGGCTCGCGCGGGCCGGGTACGAGCCCCGGCTCGTGGTGGGCGACGGGTCGAAGGGCTGCCCCGACGCCGCCCCCTTCGATCGCGTCATCGCCACCTGTTCGGTCCGCCGGGTGCCGTACGAGTGGGTGGCGCAGGCCCGGCCGGGGACCGTGATCGTCGCGCCGTGGGCGCCGGAGTACGGCGGGGAGGCGGTGGTGCGGCTCACCGTCGGCGAGGACGGGACGGCCAGTGGCCGGTTCGTCGGGTCGTCGGCGTTCATGCGGCTGCGCCGGCAGCGGGCCGAGCGGCCGGACAGCCTGGCGTACCTGTCCGGGCCGTGGCCGGCCGACGGAACGAGGTCGTCGACGACACTGTCCCCGGAGGAGGTCGGCGGGTGGCTGGCCATGTTCGCCGTCGGCACCCGGGTGCCCGACGCGTTCCCGCTGGTCGAGCGGTACGCCGACGGCTCGTACACGCTGTGGCTGCACGACACGGCCGTCACGTCCTGGGCCACCGTCGACTGGGAGCCCGGCCGGGCCTCCTACGAGGTGGTGCAGTCCGGCCCCCGCGGTCTCTGGGACGAGGTGGCCGCCGCGTACCGCTGGTGGCGTGAGCGGGGGCACCCCGGCTTCGACCGGTTCGGGCTCACCGTGACGCCCGAGGGCGAGACGGTCTGGCTGGACAGCCCGACGCTGGGCGGTCCCACGCCGGGCAGTCCCACGCCGGGCAGCCCTCCGAAGTGAGCGGAGCAGGAAGTCGGCCCGCCCGGCTTCCTGCTCCGCGCGCTCAGGCCCGGACGCGGCGGACGGCGGCTTCCAGGACGGACCAGGGGTCGGTGGGCTCCAACTCGCCCTCCGCGGCGCGGTCGACGAGTTCGGCGAAGCAGGCCTGGTAGAGGAGTTCGCGGTGGGGCGTGCCGGTGTCCTTCTCCAGGCGGCGGATCACACCCTGCTGGAGGCCGCCGCCGTGGTGGACGGCGATCTTCCTGCGCCAGGCGATGGCGTCCGGCACCCGGGTGCCCATCGCGGTGCGCAGGTGGTGCTTCTCGCGGCCGTTGCGGACCTTGCACTCGGGGGCGGTGTCCAGGGCCACCCGCATCACCGGCCAGGCCCAGAAGGGGTGGTGGGTGGCGGTGCCGTAGGCGAGCGGCATCCGGTTGGAGAGTTCGTTGCTGCGGCGGGTGCGGTCGACGGCGGTGAGGCACTGGTCGATCAGGTCGTCGCGGTGGTCGAAGGGGCGGTAGAGCCCCGCGTTGATCAGGTCGCTGCCGTAGCCGGTGAGCAGCACCTTCTCGGGGGCGATGGCGCCGAGGCGCTGCACGGAGGTGGCCGTCAGGGCGACTTCGACCACCTCCGGGTCGGTCACGCCCAGCCAGCGCACCGCCTCCGGTATGGAGGCGATGATGTCGTCCTCGGTGAGCCGGACGGGCTGGAGGGCGACGCCGAGTTCGGCGCAGAGTTCGGCGGCGTCGTCGAGTTCGTCGCCCCAGGGGGTGGCCACGCTGTACGGGGTGACGGGCAGGCCGGCCCGGGCGGCGAGGTAGGTGACGGTGCCGGAGTCGATGCCGCCCGAGAGGAGGGTGGCGTAGCCGGTGCCCTCGGGGGCGGACGCGGCGATCCGGCGGATCTCCTCGGTCAGCGCCTCGATCTGGGCCTCGCCGGCGGCGAGCGGGTCGTCGCGGCGCGGGTCGCGGAACGAGGCGAGCGGGTCGTGCTCGTCGCGGGTCTCCGTCAGCCAGACGCCCCCGGTGCGGTGGGTGCGGGTGTGGATGCCGTGGCGCAGCCGGTGGACGCCGGCCAGGGTGCCCCCGGTGGAGTCGACGGGCAGGCCGAGGGCGGGCAGCACCAGGGGTGCGAGCAGCGGGTCGGTGAAGTAGGCGAACAGGCCGCGCAGCCGGTTGGCGGCGTAGTAGACCGGATCCTCGTTGAACGGGGAGACGTGCAGGGTGACGGCGTCGGGCTCGACGCGCAGGACGGTGGCGGTGGTGTCGTCCGGGCCGTCCGGGGAGGCGGTCAGGGTGCGCACGCCGAGGGTGAACGGGGTCGTCTCGGGGAGCGCGGCGCCGACGGGCCCCCGGTAGTAGGCGTTCAGGCCGCCGAGGTCGGCGTGCCAGGCCAGATCGGCCAGCCTCGGGACGGGGGCGTTGGTGACGACGCACCACTTGCTGACGGGGGTTCCCTGAACAGTCACGCTGATCACGCCTTTCCGATGATCCGGCGCATGCGCTGCTGCGCCTCGCCGGCCGAGAACGCGGTGCGGTGGGACCTCTTGCCCTCGTCGCGGACCCGGCGCAGGCCCTCCACGAGGGGGCCGTTGACCCGGGCGCGGGTCGACTGGACGGCGGCGGCGGTGTAGGAGGCGATCCGCCGGGCGTGCGCGAGGGCGGTGTCGAGCAGGTCCTCCGGGTCGGTGACCTCCTGGAGGAGGCCGTCCGTGAGGGCGCGGCCGGCGGACCACTCGGCGCAGGTGTAGAGCATCTGCTGCATGACGCTGCGGCCGACCACCGCCTCCAGCAGGTAGCCGCCGAAGTTGCAGGCGATGCCGACCCGGAACTCGGGCATCACCAGCTTGGAGACGTAGCTGCCGATCCGGAGGTCGCAGCAGAGCGCGATCTGGAGGCCGACGCCGATGGCGAAGCCGTCGATGGCGGCGATGACGGGCTTGGTGATGCCGGCGACGGTGGCGTACAGGTCGGTGATGTCGTCGATCCAGTCGTCGACCTCGTCGCCGCCGGAGAACTCCGAGACCTCGTGGAAGTCGCCGCCGGCGCCGAAGGACCGGCCGGGGCCGCCGTACAGGACGACGCAGCGGACCCGGGCGTCGGCGTCGAGGTCGGTCAGCAGTCCGGTCAGCTCGCGCATCCGCGCCCGGCTGAACGGGTTCTGTTCGTGGGCCTGCGAGAACTCCACGAGGGCGACGCCCTCGGAAAGCACCTCGCAGGTCATGGTCGCTGTCGTGGTGTCAATCGGCGACACGGCCCCTCACTCTCCATCAGATGGCATATTTATGCAGCAAACGTCGTGCGCCGTTGCACGATGACCGGTGACTGGCTGGAAACGCCCAAGGTCGTTGCCGCCCAAGTTGCTTGAATGTACGGTGGTCGGAATGTTCATTCACCGAGAAGGAATGTGAACCATGGCGATCACGGCCCCCAGGGGATTTCGCAGCGTGACCAAGAACATGGGGCTCAAGGACGTCGAGGACGACTTCGCGGTCGTCGTCTCCGAGGTGCCCGCCCGCTCCGCCGCCGTGTTCACCCGCTCGCGCTTCGCGGGGCCGAGCGTCGTCCTCAGCCGTGAGGCGGCGCCCCGGCAGCGCAGCCGCGGCATGGTCGTGCTCTCCCGGAACGCCAACGTGGCCACCGGCAAGGCGGGCGCGGACAACGCCGCCGAGGTCCGCCGCAGGGTCGCCGAGATCGTCGGCATCGACCCCGAGGAGCTGGTCATCGGTTCGACCGGCGTGATCGGCCGCCCCTACCCGATGGAGAGCATCCGGGCCGGGCTCGACGAGCTGTCCTGGCCGTTCCCGGAGGCGGACTGCCCGGCCGCCGCCGCGGCCATCATGACGACCGACACCCGCCCCAAGCACCTCAGCGTGCGGGTCGGCGACGCGGTCCTCACCGGCATCGCCAAGGGCGTCGGCATGATCGAGCCGAACATGGCCACCCTGCTGACCTTCTTCTTCACCGACGCCGACGTCCCGGCCGCCGAACTCGACGCCCTGTTCCGGCGCGTGATGGACCGGACGTTCAACGCCCTGAGCATCGACACCGACACCTCCACCAGCGACACTGCCGCGATCTTCGCCAACGGCCTGGCCGGGCCGGTCGACCTCGCCGAGTTCGAGCGGGCGCTGCACACCGTCGCGCTGCACCTGGTCCGCGACATCGCCTCGGACGGCGAGGGCGCCAGCAAGCTGATCGAGGTCCAGGTCACCGGGGCGCGCGACGACGCCCAGGCCAAGCGGGTCGGCAAGAGCGTGGTCAACTCGCCGCTGGTGAAGACGGCCGTGCACGGGGCCGACCCGAACTGGGGCCGGATCGCGATGGCCGTCGGCAAGCTGGAGGACGAGACCGACATCGAGCCGCCCCGCGTCCGGATCTCCTTCGACGACATCCCGATGCACCCGGAGGAGCCGAGCGACGCCCTGCTGGAGCAGGCCGCCCGGTACCTGGCCGGCGACGAGGTGGTCATCCGGGTCGACCTCGGCATCGGCGAGGGCGCGTTCACCGTCTACGGCTGCGACCTCACCGAGGGCTACGTGAAGATCAACGCCGACTACACCAGCTGAGCCGGCCGCGGCGGGGGGGGGGGGGGGGGGGGGGGGGGGGGGGGGGGGGGGTGCCCCGCCGGCCCCCCCCCTCTCCTGTGGAGGGGCGGGTAGTGACGCATGCG
>NZ_JBVITE010000019.1:0-45819 GCF_055575155.1 Kitasatospora sp. NPDC034533 | reverse complement strand
CCTTCCCCCCCCCCCCCCCCACTCCCCCCCCACTCCCCCCCCCCCCCCCCCCCCCCCCCCCCCCCCGCCCCCCCCCCCCCCCCCCCCCCCCCCCCCCCCCCCCGGGGCCGCGCTCATCCCGTGCCCGCGCGGCGGCGGGAGCCGCTCATGACGCGTCCGGCAGGGTCAGCTGGCCCCGGAACAGCAGCCGGGTGCCGTCCGGCCCGATGGCCGTACGGCCGTGCAGGGTCCGCTGGTTGTCGATGATCAGCAGGTCCCCGACCCGCCAGCGGTGGGTGTACGCGTACCGCTCGGAGCGCAGGAAGGCGTCCAGCTCGGTGAAGAACCGGTCGGACAGCTCGGGGGCCATCCCCCTGACCCTGACCTCCCAGGAGCGCGGGGACACGTCGGGGGGAAAGGCCGTCGCCAGGTTCAGCGACCTCACCCGGCCGTAGTCCCTGGTCGCCGGGATGGCGTACCAGTCCTCGGGGACGGTCGGGAAGTAGCCGCGCTCGGTGACCAGGTACTCGATCTCGTACTCGTCGAGGACCCGGCGCAGGTGCTCGGGCATCTCCGCCCAGGCGGTGAGCTGGTCGCTGACGTAGGTCTCGCCGGAGCCCGGGGCGTCGGAGAACTCGGCGGCGTACAGGATGATCAGGTCGACGCGCTCGCCGACCAGCAGGCCGTCCGTGTGGATCGGCAGCGGGCCGCGACCGGTGACGACCTTCCCCTCCTCGCGCGAGGCGTTGAGCTTGAGAAGGTCGGCGCCGCCCTCGCCGAACTTGTGGTCGACCGTCTCCCCGAGCGAGCGGACCAGCAGCTTGAAGTCCCCCTCGGTCAGGGCGAGTCCGCGCACCAGGGCGCAGCCGCCGCCCAGCGCGGCCCGCTTGGTCTCCTGGGCCAGCTCCTCGACGGGCCGGCCGGGGCTCCAGGGGATGACCGCGCCCATGCCGGACGGAGTCAGCCGCTGGTAGCCGTCGTTCGCTGTGTCGGACATGCCGATTCCCCTCCCGAAGTGGTTGCCTGCCGGTGCCGTCACGCGTGGGTGCCCTGCGCGATCAGTGCCGCCAGCCGGGCCGCCGTGACGGGCTCCGAGAACAGGAGCTCCACGTCGAGGTCGATCCCGAAGGCGTCCTCCAGCGCGGACAGGACCTGGATCAGCGTCACCGAGTTGACGCCGAGGGCGACCAGGTCCGCGTCGTCCTGTGCCGGGGACAGCGGGTGGCCGCGGGAGGCGAGTTCCTCGCGGACGGCACCCGGTACGTCGGTCCCACTCATGCCCTGTCCGTCCTTTCGACCGTTCCGGTGTCCCCGGTGTCCCCGGTGTCCCCGGTGTCTTCGGTGTCTTCGGTGTCTTCGGTGTCTTCGGTGTCTTCGGCTTCCTCGGTGACGGCGTCCGCGATCCGCCGGGCGTTGCCCGGCGCGAACACGTCGAAGTGGCCGCCGGTCAGCACCGCCGTACCGGCGGTCCGCGCCACCCGCCCCCAGGCGTCCGGGTCCGGCTCGGCCGGCCGCTCGGCGGCCCGGAACTCCACGACGGGCAGCGCGGCGGGCTCCGGGCGCCAGGCGGCCAGCGCCGCGAGGTTCTGCCGGTACACCTCGAACCGGGTGCGCAGCGTCGGATCCGCGGCCACCTCCGCCCGGTCGACGTCCGCCCCGCTGGTCTCCCGGATGTCCCGGAGGAACCCGTCCAGCAGGGCGTCGTCTCCCGAGCCGGGAAGCCGCGAGGCGGCGGAGGACCGCGAGGCGGCGGAGGACCGGGAGGCGGCGGAGACCGGGGTGTCGACCACCACGACCCGGGCCACCCGCGCCGCGCAGGCCCGGGCCGCCTCGAAGGCCAGCGCGCCGCCGAAGGACCACCCGGCGAACACCAGCGGCTCGCCGCCGGACAGCACCTCGGCGGGCAGCTCCCGCAGGCAGCCCCGGGCCAGCCCGGCCAGCGAGGACGCCGGACCGGGCTCCGGCACCGGGGCGTCGAAGCCCGCGACATGGACGTCGACGTCCCCCGGCAGCTCCCGGATCAGCCCCGCGTAGCAGGAGACCCCGCCGCCCACCGGCGGGAAGAGCACCAGCCGCAGCCTGGGGCTCGCGGCGGCGCGCGGGCGGTACGTCCAGATGCCGGAGCCGTGTCCGCCCCGCTCCCGGCGGCACAGCGCGACCAGGCCGGCGAGCGTGGGGTCGGCCATGAAGTCGCCGAACGACACCTGGTGGCCGAGCCGGGAGCGCACCAGCGAGAGCAGCCGGATCGCGTCGTACGAACTGCCGCCGGCCTCGAAGAGGCTTCGCCGGCCCGGGAGTTCGCCCAGCACCTCGCGCCAGCAGCCGGCGACCTCCCGGCCGGTCAGGCCGCCCGCCGGGGCACCGGCGGAGGCCTCCGGCCCCGGGCGCTCGGCCTCGGGCAGCGGCAGCGCCTGGAGGCGGCGCCGGTCCACCTTGCCGTTGCCGGTCAGCGGGATCCCGTCGAGGGCGACCAGCGCTTCCGGGACCATGTAGTGCGGCAGGGCCCTGCCGAGCGCGGCGTACGCGTCCTGCCGCCAGGTCGGCGGCGCGTCCTCGGCGAGGGTGACGAACCCGACCAGGTGCCGGCGCCGGCCCTCTCCCCGGACGCAGACGGCGCTGGCGCGGACGCCCGGCGAGCGGTCCAGCAGGTGCTCGACCTCGCCCAGTTCGACCCGGTGTCCGTTGAGCTTGACCTGGGTGTCGGTGCGGCCGAGGAACTCCACCACCCCGTCCGGGTGCCGGCGGCCCCGGTCGCCGGTGCGGTAGAGCCGCCCGAACACCGGGTCCTCGACGAACGCCGCCGCCGTGCGCACCGGGTCGTTGGCGTAGCCGTCGGCCACCCCGGCACCGCCGATGCAGATCTCCCCGATGTGCCAGTCCGGGCACAACCGCCCTTCCCGGTCGAGCACATGGATGTCCTGCCCGGGCAGGGCACGGCCGTACGGGATGGAGCGGCGCCGGCAGTCGGCCTCGGTGACCAGGTGCCGGACGGACCAGATCGCGCCCTCGGTCGCGCCGCCCAGGCTCATCACCCGCGCGGCCGGCGCGAGGCGGCGCAGGGCGGCGGGGAGCGTCAGCGGGATCCAGTCGCCGCTGAGCATGAAGGTCCGCACCGTGGGGACGGCGGCGCCCTCCTCGGCCAGCAGGGAGGCCAGCGCGGGGGCCGAGTTCCAGACCGTGACGCCGTACCGGCCGATCAGGGAGGCCCAGGCGGCCGGGTCCCGGGCGGAGCGCGGGGAGAGCATCACCACGGCGCCGCCGCGCAGCAGCGGCCCGAAGACGTCGTAGACGGACAGGTCGAAGCCGATCGAGGAGACCGACAGGACGCGGTCCCCGGCGCCGAGGCCGAGTTCGTCGTTGACGGCGTCGATCGTGGTGAGGGCGGCGGTGTGCGAGATCACCACGCCCTTCGGCTCTCCGGTCGAGCCGGAGGTGAAGATGACGTACGCGGTGGGTGTGGCCGCCTCCTGGGGGACCACGGACGCACCCGGCTCCGGCAGGCCCAGGGGCCTCACCCCGCGCCCGGCCCAGCCCTCGTCCGTCTGCGGACGGCCGTCGGTGAACGCGAAGCGGACCTCGCCGCGCCGGGCGATGCCGTCGAGCCGGCCGTCGGGGAGGCCGTCGTCCAGCGGGACGTAGACGCAGCCGGCCAGCAGGGCGCCGAGGACGGCGACCACCTGGCCGCGCCCGCGCGGCAGGTGCACGGCGGCCTTGTCGCCGGGGCGGGCCCCCGCCGCGCGCAGGGCACGGGCGGCCGCCGAGGCGCGGGCGACCAGTTCCGCGTAGCCGAGGGTGCCCTGCTCGTCGTGCACGGCCGGGGCGTCGGGCGTCTCGGCGGCGCGGCGCAGCACCCGGCCGTGCAGGGTGTCCCCCGCGGCGGTGGCGGGCGGCCGGGCGGTGGCCGGGGCCGGGGCACGGTGCGGCAGCCGCGCCCAGTGGTCGCGGGACTTGGCGAGTTCCCCGACCAGGTCGGCGTACTGGCCGACGAAGTCCTCCACGAAGCCGGGGTCGAAGGCCTCCGTCCGCCAGTCGAAGCCCAGCCGGACGCTGCCGTCGGCCTCCATCACCACCTGGTGGTCGAGCAGCACCTGGGGCACCCGCAGCCGCACCTCGTCCCAGCGGCGGCGGAAGCCGAGCCGCGCCTCGCGGTGGCCGTCGGCCGTCAGCGCGGTGAAGGCGAACGGGTACGGCAGCCGGCGCGGGTCGCCGCCGGGGTCGGCCAGCCGGGTGATCTCGGCGCCGCTGAGGGAGCCGTGCAGGGCCTGGGCCAGGTAGCGGCGCTGGACCGTCCGGGCGGTCTCGGCGAAGCCCTGCCCGGTGGTCGCCGGCACCTCCAGCGGCATGGTGGTGCCGTGGTTGCCGAGGTCGTCGGGGGCCGGCGACCGCCCGGCGCGCCGGGAGTACAGCACGGTGAGGGTGTGCGGGACGCCGCCGCCGAGGCGGCCCAGGGCGACGCCGTAGACGGCGAGGTAGACCATCGGGGCCGTCAGGCCGTGTTCGCGCGCCGTCCCGGCGAGGGCGCCCGCGGTGGCCGCGTCGACGGTCAGCACGCGGTGGCCGACGCCCGGTCCGGCCCGCCGCCAGTCGGGGCACAGCGGCAGCTCTGCCGGGCCGGGCAGCGCGGCGGCCCGTTCGCTCCAGAACCGCCGGTCGCGTGCGGAGCGGTCCCGGCCGCCCGCCGCCGCGGCAGGGACGGCCGGGGCGGCGGGCGGCCGGTCCGACACCAGGGCGGCCAGGAAGACCTCCAGCGAGGCCGCGTCCATCAGCCACAGGGCGTAGACCAGGTGCAGCCGGGCCCGGCGTCCGGATCGGACGGCGACGACGCGCAGCAGCGGCCCGGCGCCGAAGGCGAAGCCGTCCGCGGCGAGGGCCTCGCGCACGGCGGCGTCGGCGGCGTCGAACTCGCCGTCGGCGACCTCGCGGAGCTCGACGTCGACCGCGTCGGCGGCCTCCTCGGGCAGCACCGGCAGCGAGAGGTCCTCGGCCACGCGGGCGCGCAGCACGGCGTTGGCGCGCACCAGCCGGCGCAGCCGGTCGCCGAGGCCGGGGACGCGGGCCGGGTCCAGGTCGCAGCCGACGTAGTAGCGGGCGGGCCCGCTCAGCTCCATGCCCGGCTGCTCGCCGACGAGGTAGGCGCGCTGGATGGGGCTCAGGGATTCGGGCGGCAGGACGGCCGTCGTGCCGCCGGTCGTGGTCCCGGCCATCAGAGGACGATCTCCCTGGCCCGGTCGCGGCTGAGGAAGCCGCCGGGGCTGAACGTCGGCCCGTAGGCGCCCACGCCGAGGAACATCAGGGTGTCGCCGACCGCCACCGGGGGCAGCGGTACGTCCTCGGCGAGCACGTCCAGCTGCGAGCAGAGCGGCCCGGTCACGTACGCGCGCTCCGAGGCGTCCCCGGGCTCGGCCCCCACGGCCCGCACCAGCGGCTCGCCCCGGCTGCCTCCGGCCACCAGCCGGCCGGCGATGAACAGGTGGTTCAGGCCCGCGTCGACGGCCACGTAGCGCCGGTCGCCGACGGTCTTCACGTCCAGGACGGTGGTGAGCAGCACCCCGGCCGGGCCGGCGATCGAGCGGCCGTACTCGCAGACGACCGTCCGGCCGTCGCCTCCCCAGGGCAGCGGCTCCCCGCCGGCCGCTCCGAGCCCGGCCCAGTCCACCTGCGGGTCCGCGTCGCACCACGGCAGGGCGATGCCGCCGCCGACGGAGACCATCCCGAGCCGCAGGCCGAACCGCTCCTCGACGTCCCGGGCCCGCTCCAGGGCGGCCCGCCGGGCCGCGCCGACGACGGCCGCGTCGGTGTACTGCGAGCCGAAGAACAGGTGCAGGCCGTCGATCGTCAGGGCGGAGTCCCGCAGGACGCCGACGACCTCGTCGAGGTCCTCGGCCGCCACCCCGAACTGGTTGGGCGAGGGCGCGCCGCCCGGAGTGCGGGACGGGTACGGCGTGTTCAGGCGGACGACGGCCCGGCCGCCGACCCCGAGCCGCTCCGCCGTCTCGGCGAACAGCCGTGCCTGGCCCGGGGACTCGACCGTCACCGCGACCCCGGCGGCCAGCGCGGCGGCCGCTTCGGGGCGGCTCTTCGCCGGGCCGGTGAACAGCACCTTCGCGGTCGGCGCCCCGGCGTTCAGCGCCGTCTCCAGCTCGGCGAGGGAGCAGACGTCGAGGCCGTCCACCAGGGACGCCAGGGCGGTGACGACGCCGGGGTGCGGGTTGGCCTTCAGGGAGTAGTAGAGCTCGGCGCCGGGGACGGACGCGGTCCGGACCCGGTCGACGGCGGCGCGCAGGGCGGCGCGGCTGTAGACGAACGCCGGGGTCGAACCGGCGCGGTGCAGCAGGAGCCGGACCTCGGGTTCGGTGGGCGTCCAGAACCCGGCCCGGTCGGAGGGCGCGTCAGTCCGCACAGCCGGTCCCCCCGGTCTGACAGAGCGCTTCGATGACGCGGCCGTGGAGGCGGTCGACGAGGCCGGTGAGGTCGGTTCCGCGCATGGCGATCCCCTGTCGGTAGTAGTACGTCAGCGCCATCTCGGCGGCCGACATCTGCAGTTCGCCCTGGAGCTGGTAGCGCAGCGAGCGGCCCAGCGGGCGGGGCTCCCAGGAGCCGAGGTCGCGGGCCCGCAGGCCGCGTGCCCTGGGGTGCTGGTTGAACAGCACGGTGGAGAACGGGAAGCGGTCGGCGCCGTCGAGGCCGTGCTCGGCGGCGCGCTGGTCGAACTCCCAGGCGCTGTGGGCGAGTCCGGCCGCCAGCTGCCGGGCGTACTCCCGGGCCTTGTCCCGCAGCGTGGCCTCGCCGCCGCCGCGCAGCACGAGCTGGCTCATGAACAGGCCCGCCACCGTGCCCGGCACGCCCTCGCGGGACTGCACGGGGACGACGACGTTCAGCTCGCCGAGGCCGAAGGTCCGGCGGACGGCCCGGTCGTACGCGGCGAGGACGACCGAGAAGACCGAGACCCCGGTCTCCGCCGCGAGCCGGTGGGCGGCGCGCACCACCCGGACGCCGAACGGCCGGGAGAGCAGCACCCCTTCGCGCGCGCCGGCGCCGGGCTCCTCGGGCAGTTCGGTCTGCTCGACGCCCTTCAGCGCCCGCCGCCAGTACTCCGCGTCCGGCGACGGCCCGTCAGGGCGGCGGGTCGCCGCGCAGTAGGCGCGGAAGCCGTCCGGCGGCGGGGCCTCACCGAGCGGCTCGCCGAGCAGCAGCGCGCGCAGCTCGCGGGCGACGAGGTCCATGCTCAGCCCGTCCAGGAACAGGTGGTGGGCGACCAGCAGGACGGAGGTGCCGCCCCCGCCGGGGACCAGGGCGGCCCGCAGCGGCGGCGCCGCGGTCGGGTCGATCAGCGGCGTCACCGCCTCGACCCGGGCCTCCTGCACCGTCCGGGAGCCGGCCCGGTGGACGGTGAGCGGGCAGTGCACCACGGCGGCCTCGGTGTGGACCTGCCCGTCCCACCCCGGGGTGAGGGCGAGCCGCAGCACGTCGTGCCGGGCGACCAGGGTGTCCAGCGCGGCCCGCAGCTCGGCCCCGGTCACCGGCCGCTCGACGCGGATCTCCCGGGAGAGGTTGCACCAGTTGGCGTTGCCGTCCGCCATGCAGGTGGCCAGGTAGGCGAGTTGGCGGGTGGAGAGGGGGTGGACGGCCCGCCCGCCGGCTTCGGGCGCGGCCGGCGGGGGCGGCGCGGGCGCGGGCGCCCCGGTGCGGACCAGCCGGTCGACGGCCGCGGCGAGGGAGGCGAGGTCGCGGTGGCCGAAGCAGTCCTGGGCCGAGAGCTCCAGCCCGAAGTGCCGGTTGACCCGGGCCACGAAGGTGATCAGGTCGAGCGAGCCCAGGCCCGCCTCGACGAACGCGTCAGACGGCGCCAACTCCTCACCGGAGCCCAGGAGTTCGCGCAGGACGTCGACCGTCGCCGTCCCGCCCCGGGCCGGCGTGCCGGGCGCGGACGCCTCCTCGGCGCGGAGCGAGGCCGCCAGCGCCACCCGGTCGACCTTCCCGCTGCGCAGCAGCGGCAGCTCCCGGCGCACCCGGACGCCCGGCACCGGCAGCTCCAGCCGCGCCGCCACCGCCCGCACCCGCTCGCGCAGCGCGCCCTCACCCGCGGGCGGCAGGTCCGGGGCGGCGACGAAGGCGTACGGGGCCTGCCGGTCGACCACCACGCACTGGGCCACCCCCGCCAGTTCCTCGACCTCGGCGACGAACCGGTGGTACGAGACGCGCCGCCCCGACACCTTCAGGTCGTTGCCCGCGCGCCCGGCGATCACCAGGTCCCCGCCCGCCAGGAAGCCGATGTCGCCGGTGCGCAGCGGGGAGGGCATCGGTTCGACGCGGAAGGTGCCCGGGGCGGCGCCGGGGCCGTCGGCGAGGACGCCCAGGGCCGGTGCGGCGGAGGTGACGAGCACCTCGCCGCGGCCGTCCCGGTCCGGCTCGGCGAGCGTCACCGCCACCCCCGGGCGGGGCCGCCCGACCGGCAGCCCGAAGGCGCCGGCCGCGTCCTCGGCGCGCACCGCGCGGCGGAAGAGCTGGGCGAGGGTGCCCTCGGTCATGCCGTAGAGGTTCACGATCTCGGCGCCGGGGGCGAGGTCCGCCCACTGCCGCACCACCCGGGCGGGCAGCACCTCCCCGGCGAAGAAGGCCAGCCGCAGCCGGTCGAGCCGGGTGGAGCGGTCGTGCAGGACGTCCGCGACGCGCCGGGCGAGGGAGGGGACGAGGAAGGCGAGGGTCGGCCCGCTCCCGGCGAGGTGCCGGCCGAGCGCGGCGAGGTCCAGCTGGGCGTCCACGGGCGGCAGGCACAGCCGGCCGCCGGCCGTGAGCACCGCGAGCAGCTCGCGCAGCGACGGGTCGAAGTTGACCCGGGTGAGGGCGGCGCAGGTGTCCCGCGGACCGAGGCCGAACTCCTCGACGAACCAGGTCAGGAAGGTGTGCAGGCCCGTCCGGCTGCCGACGACCGCCTTCGGCGCACCGGTCGAACCGGAGGTCGGGATGAGGTAGCCGGCGTCGTCGTCCGGGTACCGCGAGGCGCTGCCGGGACATCGGCGGCCCGCGGTGTCGAGGACGACCCGGCCGGTGGCCGCGTCCACGACCAGCTCCCCGACGTCCCCACCGGTCGCGCCGCGGAACAGCGCCACCGGGGAGACGTCGCTGCTCAGCAGCACCGACGGCCGGGTGATCCGCTCGGTCCACGCGTACTGCCCGGGCGTCATCCCGGCGTCCACCGGCACCGGGACGGCGCCGCTGCGCAGCGCGGCCAGCAGCCCGACCACGTAGCCGGGGGTGAGCGGGCCGAGCAGCAGCACATGGGTGCGGGCCGCGCCCGCCCCGGTCAGCCGCTCGGCCAGCTCGTCGACGGCCGCGCCGAGCCGCTCGTACGACAGCGCGTGCCCGCACCACTCGACGGCCGGGCGGTCGGCCCGGCCGAGGTCGAGCAGCCGGCCCAGGGAGTCCGGTGTCCGCATCGCGGCGCTCACGCGGTCCCGGCGGTGGGCGGGTCCAGGACCAGCCGGGCGAGTTCCCGCCGGGCGGTGTCGCCGTCGGCGGCGAGCACCTCGGCCAGGTGCCCGGAGTCGTCCTTGTGCTGGTTCAGCCGGAAGCAGGAGGAGATCCGCAGGTCGTGCAGCCGGTAGCCGACGATGTTGCGGAGGTAGCCCTCGGTGATCCGGGCCGGCATCTCGTCCAGGGACCAGGTGGACCCCTCGACGGTCTGCCCCTGGAGCCGGTCGATCAGGTCGACGACGTCGGCGCGGGTGCGGGCCGGGTTGCTGACCTCCAGCCGGCCGGAGATCTCCACCGCGCAGTAGATCCAGGTGGGGATGCGGCCGCGGGTGCCGAACCACTCGGCGGGCACGTAGCTGTCCGGGCCCATCACGGTGACCGTGGCCGGCGCGCCCGCCTCGAAGGCCGCCGTCATGCCGTTGGCGCGGGCGACGTGCCCGGCGACGAACAGTCCGGTCTCCTCGCTGCCGCGCAGGTCCACCGGCAGCGGGGAGGTGTGCACGGTGCCGGCGTGGTAGGTGGCGAGGACGCCGAAGGACCTGGCCCGGACGAAGTCGACCATGGCGGGCAGCGGCAGGGTGAAGGGCTTTCGGGTGTACATGGTCAGCGGCGGTCCTTCGACTCGGCGTCCAGCGGTTCCAGGCCGACGCCCTCGCGGGCGCCGCGTTGCGGCGGGTGGAAGGCGATGGCGTTCAGGGCTCCGGCGAGCAGGGTGAAGAAGCCGGTGCGGGCGAAGGTGCCGCCGCCGGCCGCGCGCAGCAGTTGGCCGCCGAGCGCGCCGATCCCGTCCTCGACGCCGTCGCGGGCGCGGACGGCCGGGTTGAGTCGCTCGCCGTCCGGCCGGTCCTCGTCGACGGCGCGGGCCGCGTCGAGCACCCCCGCCTCCAGTCGGCGCAGCCCGTCGAACGCCTGCGTCCACCGCTCGGAGCCCGCCCGCCGCCCGGGCGGGGTGGCGGTCGCCAGGCAGCGGGCGGCACCGAGGTAGGAGGCGCTGATCAGCAGCTGGAACCAGGTGTAGCAGTCGGTGGCGAAGCTCCGGCCGGTCTCGCCGCGCAGCGGGAAGACCCGGTCGTCGGGGACCCGCACGCCGGTGAGCCGGACGGCGTGGCTCTCGGCGGCGCGGAACACCGGGCTGGTCCAGAACGGTTCGCGTTCCAGGCCCGCGGCCCCGGCCGGGACGAAGACCTGCGCGTAGCCCTCGGGGGTGCCGTCGGGCGCGCGCAGCTCGGCCATCAGGGACAGCACGTCCATGCTGGTGGACAGCGAGCACGGCCGCTTCAGGCCGGTGACCAGCCAGTCGGAGCCGTCGCGGACGGCCCGGCTGCCGAGCGTGCGCAGGTCACGGCCGGGCGTCGACTCGGCGCCGCCGGAGGCGAGCAGCCGGGCGCCGGTGCCGAGGTCCTTGAGGATCGCCGAGGCCCGCTCGTCCCCGGAGCGCGCCACCCGGGCGAGCGCGGCGATCTTGTAGTGGTGCATGGTCGTGGCGACGGCCACGGCCGGGGCCAGGGTGCCGACCGCGATCTGGAAGCGTACGGCGTCCACCGCCGACGCCCCGGCGCCCGCGCACTCCCGGGGGACGAGCAGGGCCGTGGCGCGGGTCCGCTTCAGCGCCGCGAACGCGGGCCCGGCGTCCTGCTCGTGCTGCTCGGCCGACCGGGCGGAGAGGTCCGCGAAGAGCCCCTCGGCCAGCGCGTCCAGTACGGCCCGGGCGTCGGCGACGACGCCGTCCTCGATCTCACCACCGGTCACGGGGCGCTGCCCTCCTGAGGGTTCATCAGCCGCCGCACGGCGGCGTAGTCGGTCTTCCCGAGCGGGGTGCGCGGGATCGCCGGGACGGTCTCGTACCGCTGGGGCAGCTGGTACGACAGCAGCCGCTCGCCGAGCAGCCGGCGCACCTCGGAGAGGTCGAACCGGTCGTCGGTGACGAGCAGCGCGGCGATCCGTTCGGTCTGCTCGGCGTCCGCGACGCCGACCACGGCGCTGTCCAGCACCCCGGGGCAGCCGCGCAGCGCCGCCTCGACCTGGAGCGGGCCGACCTTGTTCCCGGCGACGTTGACGAAGCCGGACAGCCTGCCCCGCACGTACCAGCCGTCGCGGTCGGCGCGGACCAGGTCGCGGGTGCGCAGCCAGCCGTCCTCGAACATCTCGGCGCCGGACTCCGGGTCGCGGTAGTAGCCGCGGGCGAGCGCGGGGCCGCGCACGTACAGCTCGTGCAGCTCCTCCTGCCCGGCGCCGGCGCCCGGTGCGGGCTCCAGCCGCCACTCCACGCCGGAGACGGGGGTGCCGATGGAGCCGTGGCCCACGTACGGCCTGTCGAAGCAGATGACGCCGATCTCGGACAGGCCGTACACCTGGCGCAGCGGCACCCCGAAGCGCTCGTGGAAGCGCTGCTGGGTGTCGAGGCCCAGGGGCGCGCTGCCGGAGATCACTGTGCGCAGGGAGCGGGCCCAGTCCGGCGGCAACCGACTTGCCTGGGTGAGAAGTTGGTAGAGCACGGGCAGTCCGCTCATCAGCGTGACGCCGTGGCTCACGACCTGCCGGGCCAGGCCGCGGCCGGTCAGCCGGCCGGGGCGGGCGAACACCACGGCCGCTCCGGCGAGCAGGGCCGGCAGGGTGAGGACGTCGATGCCGTGGCAGTGGGCCAGCGGCAGCGGGCACAGGACCACGTCCCGCGCGGTCAGTTCCAGATCGCCGCCCCAGAGCCGGACCCGGGCGGCGATGGCCGCCTGGCTCATCACGATGCCCTTCGGCTCGCCGGTGGAGCCGGAGGTGCAGTGCACCACCCAGTCACCGGGCTCGTAGCCGCCGGCCGCCCGGGCGCGGTGCCGCTCGGCGCCGTCGGCCTCGCGCAGGGCGTAGGCCCCCCGGGCGGCCGGCTCCCCCCGGTCGACGGCCAGCCGGGTGACGTCGAAGCGGGCCGCGTGGTGGTCGCGCTCGGGTGCGGACAGGCGGCTGTCGAGCAGGACGGTGACGACGCCGAGGCGGGCGGCGGCGAGGTAGAGGGAGAGGAAGGTGAAGGGCTCGTCGACCGCCAGGCCCAGCACCTCGCCCGGTCCGAGCCGGGCGGCCAGGTCGTCGGCGGCGGCGTCGACGGCGGCGAGCAGGTCCGCGTACGTCGACTCGGTGCCGTCGTAGCCGACCACCGCCCGCGCCCGGGGTGCGGCGAGTGCCACGTCGCGGAACGCCCCGTACAACTCACCGCGCAACTCACCGGACGGCGCGGCCGACTCTCCGGATCTCACGGCCGGCTCACCGGCCGGCAAGGCCGTTTCGGCAGGGATGCCGTCCGGCATGGTGGACCTCCCCCTGGTTGTCGCCTCGATCACGAACGGTGAGGGTCCGTCATGAACCGGGCGGGCGTGAGGAATCGTTACATCGCTGAGCCGGAAATCGATCCCACCACAGCCCCTTTCCGTCACACAAGATCCGGTCGAATCCCGAGATTCCTGAAACGCCGTCAAAAATGGTCAGTTGAGCGGCCACCCTCCGCCCTCCGCGGCGGCCGGACCGAGCTCCTCCGGAGCCGCCGATCCACGCTCTGGCCAGCACGGCAAGCGGCGCCGTCCACAGGCTGTGGACGGCGCCGCCGTGGCGAGAACCCCTCGGCCGCCCACGACGTGATCACTCCGAAACCGTGGCGCAGGTCACGGCGGGGAGAGCGGCGGGGACGGGCGGCGGCGACGGGCCCGGCGGTCAGTCGTCCTGGAGGTCCGCGGTGGTGTGGAGGGTGGCGTACAGGGCCGAGAGGCGGGCGTTCCAGTTGGCGTACGTCGGGGCGTCGACGGCGTGCTTCTTGCCCAGGTCCCTGATCACCTTCTGGGCGTTCTTGAGCTCCTGCGCGGCCGCGTCCGGGTCCCCCTCGTTGAGGCGGGCGGAGCTGGTGTCCAGGACCTTCAGCAGGTCCGTCTGCCTGTCCCGCTCCTTGCCGACGTGGGCCTGGGCCACCGCCTGCCGGAAGGACTGGAGCTGGAGCGCCGCCGGCTGGTTGCGCGGGACGGGCTGGGCCTGGGCCGGGGCCGCCGACGACGTGGCGGGGGGCGCGGAGGCGGTGGTGGCGGTCGGCGTCGGCGCGGTGGCGGTGGCGGTGGGGGTCGGGGGCACGGCGGGGGCGGTGGCCGCGGCCGGTTTCGCGGCGGGCGCGCTGTCGGCCGGCTCGTCGAAGGCGGTGAGGGCCAGCGCGGCGACGCCGGCCAGGCCCGCCACGCCCAACGCGCCGAGCACCAGCGGCTTCCGGCGGCCGGGCCGGGCGGGAGCGGGAGCGGGAGCGGGAGCGGGAGTGCGAGCGGAGGCGGCGGAGGCCGGAGCGGGAGGCGGGACGGGGATCGGCGCCATCACGGAGGTGGCGGCCGGGGGCCGGGGCGGCAGCGGAGTGGTGTGCCGCCCGCTCGACGAGGGGGCGTAGGGCCCGGCCGCGGGCTGGGGCGGCAGCAGGGCGGTGTGCTGCTGGTCCGCCGCCGGGGCGTGGGGCACCGGCGGGAGGAGCTGGGTGGCCGCCCCGGCGGTGCCCGCGAGCAGCTCCGCCGTCGGGTCGCCGACCACCAGCCCCGGCACCGTGCCGAGGAGTTCGGCCCGGGCGGCGGCCGCGTCGGCCGGGCGGTCGGCCGGGTTCTTGGCCAGCAGCCGCAGCACCGCCGCGTCCAGCGCCGGCGGCAGGCCCGGGCGCCGGGCGGAGGGCGGCGGCGGCAGCTCGCTGACGTGCTTGAAGGCGATCGCCACCGGCGTCTCGGCGGTGAACGGGGTCGCGCCGGTGAGCATCTCGGTCAGCACGCAGCCGACCGCGTACAGGTCGGTCCGCCCGTCCAGCGCCGAGGCGGTGGCCTGCTCGGGCGAGAGGTAGGCGGCCGTACCGAGCACGCTCGCCGTCTGGGTCAGGTTGCCGGAGGAGCCCGCCCGGGCGATGCCGAAGTCGACGACCTTCACCCCGCCGTCGTCGGTGATCATGATGTTCCCGGGCTTGATGTCCCGGTGCACCAGCTCGGCCGCGTGGGCGACGGCCAGCGCCTCGCAGACCGCCGCCGCGATGCCGACCGCGCGCTCCACCGGCAGCACCTGCTGCTCCGCCAGCAGGGCGGCCAGCGAACGGCCGTTGACCAGTTCCATGACGATGAACGGGGTGCCCTCGTCCACGCCCGAGTCGAAGACCATGACGATCCTCGGGTGCACCAGCATGGCCGCGTGCTGGGCCTCCCGGCTGAAGCGCTCGGCGAAGCGGGGGTCGTCGGCGAGACCGCCGTTGAGCACCTTGACGGCCACCTGACGGCCCAGCACCCGGTCCACACCGCGCCAGACGGTCGCCATGCCGCCGACGCCGAGTATCCCGACGAGTTCGTAACGCCCGTTCAGCGCCCGTCCGATCACCTGGAGCTCCCCTCACGTGCCCTGCCCGGGGTCCCGGGCCGCCTCGTGCACCCGTGCACGATAGCCGCACCGCCGAACGGGTCCGCCGGGGGCGGAAGGTGGCGGTCGGGGGACCGGGCAGCGGTCCCCCGGCCGCCGGCTCGGGGGTGCGGCCCGCCCTGACTGCGGGAGGGCGGGCCGCACGTTTCCGGGGCCGGCCGGGCCGTCGGCGCGTCCGGGGGTGCGCCTGGCGGTCCGGCCGGAGCCGGCCGGGCGGGCGGAGGGCACAGGGGAGCCGACCGCCACCCGGGGTCTTCGGGTGGTACTGCGCCCCGCCGGTCCGGTCGGCCCTGCGGGGGTACTGCGGGTGGTGCGGGTACTGCCGGTGGTGCGGTTCCGGGTGGGCGGCGAGCCCGGGGGGAGTCGCTCGCCGCCCACCCGGAAGTTCCTTGGGGTGCCTCCCGGGCTACTGCCGGTCCTCGGTCCGGTCCGGGCGGCCGTCCTGCGAGGTGGCGGGGCTCGCCGGTAGGGGCGGGGCGGTCACCCCGCCCTTCCCGGGTCTGTTGCCGTTGCCGCCGCCGTTGGCGTTGTTGCCCCCGTTGGCGTTGTTGCCACCGTTGCCGTTGCCGCCGCCGTTCGGCCTGCCGTTGCCGTTGCCGTTGCCGCCGCCGTTGGCATTGCCGTTGCCGTTGGCATTGCCGTTGCCGTTGGCATTGCCGTTCCCGTTCCCCCACCCGGCTCCGCGCGACGGGGTGGCGGTGCGCTCCTCGCGGAGCGCCGTCGCGCAGTAGTCCGCCACCCGGTCCCCGCCGCCGGCCGCCGCGACCAGCGGGCCGTACAGCGGCTCGCCGACCAGCCGGCCCGGCCGCTCGCCCTTGGCCGTACGGTCGGCGAAACCGGCGCAGAGGCCGGCCAGCGCGGACGGGACGGCCGGAGCGGTGTTCCCGCCCGCCGAGGGGGTGCCGGGCGTCGCGGGGTCGGACGGGACGACCGCCGGCGCCCCGGCGGAGGCACTGCCGGAGGGCCGGGCGGAGCCGGACGCCACGGCACCGAACGGGGCCGCGCCGGTGGACGGCCCGGTGGCCGACGCACCCGGCGCGGAGCCGGCCGACGCGGGCCCTTCCACGGGCAGGCGGTCCGGAGCAGTCGGACCGCCGCCCAGCGCGGACGGCAGGTTGCCGGTTCCGGCGGCGACCGCGACCCCGCACAGCGCGGTGGCGCCGAGCACGGCGGCAGTGGCCTTCGTGCTGAAGGCCCTGGCCAGCGCGGCGGTCGCCATCGATCGTCTCCGGACGGGGGTCGCTATCGGGTCGGACGCGAGACGGGCCTCCCGGAACGCGGCCAGGGCGGCCTCCTCCCCGGCCAGTTCACCGGCCGTCGCGGGGGCGGCGGCCGCGGCGAGCACCCGGGCGAGCTGCCCGGGACCGCCGTCCGGTCCGGTGAGCGAGGCGTCCTGACCGGCCGACGGGCCGCCCACGGCACCACCGAGCAGCTGCTCGGCGGCATCACGGTCGATCCGACGGGATCGGTTGGTGCTCATCTCATGTCCTTCAGCGTCGCGGCCCGGCGTTCTGTCACACCCTGCGGAGAACTTTTTTTCGCGGGTGTCCCGGCGGATGTCCCGGCGCCTCGCCCCGCGGGCTGTCCGGCGGCCGTCCCGGGCGGGCCGGCGGCGTCCCGGCCACCCGTCCGGGACGCCGGGACGCCGCCCGCGGCGAGCGGCTCGACCAGCTTGGCCAGCCGCCGCAGCCCCCGGTGGGCGGCCATCCGGACGGTGCCGGCCCGCTTGCCGAGCACCCGGGCGGCGGTCTCCGCGTCCAGCTCCATGACCACCCGCAGCAGCACCGCCTCGGCCTGGTCGCGCGGCAGCCGGGAGATCAGCGCCAGCGCGTCGGCGGTGCCGACCGCCGTCAGCGCGGACCGCGCCGTGTCGTCCCCGGCCGCCAGCTCGACCAGCTGCTCGAAGGGGAGGCCGCCGACCGGACGGCGGCGCCGGGCGCGCAGGTGGTCCAGGGCCCGGTGGCGCGCGATGGTGGCGGCCCAGCCCCGGAAGCCGTCCCCGTCGCCGGAGAATCCGCGCAGGTCCCGGGCGATCTGCAACCAGGTCTCGGAGGCGATGTCCTCCGCGTCCTGGGCGTCCTCCGGCCGGCCGCCGACCAGCACCCGCAGGTAGCGCAGCAGACCGGGCTGGACGGTCCGGAACAGCAGCCGGAACGCCTCCTCGTCCCCGCCCTGCGCGGCACGGACCGCCTCGGTCAGGTCGGGGGGAGCGGGGGCGGGGTCCGAGTCCGGTGGCGGGCCGGCGGGAGGTACTGGTCCGGACCGGCCGACGGGCCCGTCGGTGCCCGCTCCGGGGCGCTCTGCACTCTGCACCTGCCACATGATGCGCCATCGACTCCGACAGCCCGGCCCCGGCCGAACGACCGGCCCGGGCGGGGCCAAGGTCCCGGGGACCGCTGCCGTTCGCCCACATCCGGAACGGATTGTTCCGGATTACGTTGTCGGTGAACGAAGCAACCGGGACCGCCAACGCGTCCGGCCCCCGTTCCCCCTCTCACCCGAGGCGCCCCCACGAGCCGTACGGGCCCCGGCGGCGCGCCCGCCCGGACCGGCCGGGTCCACGGCGCCGAAGCCTCCACCACCGGCAGGGCCGGGGCCTCCACCACCAGCAGGGAAGACCAGCAGGGAAGACCGCGATGACCACTGCCCACGAGCTCCACGCGGAGGGCCTGCGCGAGCACCTCGCACCCGCCCTGCGCGCCCTGGGCCTCACCGGGTGGCGCCGGACCTTCAGCCTGCCGGACCCGACCCACTGGCTGCTGCTCGGCGTGGTCGAGCGCCCCGCCGGCGACCGGGTGCCGTTCACCTTCGACCTCAGCGTGGTCCGCCGTACCGACTGGACCCTCGCCGCCCTCCCCGGCCACCGGCCCGACCCGCGCACCCGCTACGGCATCGAGGCCTGGCGGGCCCGGATCGGCGAGGTGCTGCCGGTCGGCGAGGACGTCTGGTGGGAGGTGCTGCCCGGACCGCGCTGGCGGCTCCCGCTGGACGACGCCGTCGCCGCCGTCCGCCACTACGGCCTGCCGGAGCTGCGGCGCCGGGCCGAGGCGGACCTCGCCCCCACCGGCGAGACCTACCTCTCCCCCGCCGAGCTGGAGCCGGTCAACGCGGCGCTGCTGACCGCCGCGGTGGCCCGGGTGCAGCGCGCCGAGCTGGCCGACAAGGCGCTGGTGCTGACCGGCGCCTGGACCCGGGGCGACGGCGTCGCCCGGACCGTCCTGGCCGGGGTCGCCCAGGGCTTCCTGTCGGCCGGGGACGAGCGGTTCCGCACCGTCCGCTGCCTGGACACGTTGGGCCGCGAGCTGTGGGCCTTCCCCGCCACCGACTAGAGAACCGCAGGTGGGAGGCGGTGTCATGGCGCGCACCATGACACCTGTCACGCGGATGAGGCAACGGACGGCACTGCTCTGACGGAGGGCCGGACGGAGAGACTGGCGGCACGACGCGGGCAGCGGCCCGCGGCAGCCAGCCGGGGAGGAACCCACCGTGAGCCAGACCGTCAGCGCCGTCGTCACCAGCACCGCCGCCACCGCGCTCGCCGTTCCCGTCGCCGCCCGGGCCGCCACCTCCGCCGTCGCCCCGGCCGCCGCCCGCGCCGAGGCGCCCAACCCGCTGGTCGCCGGGCTCCGCCCGCTCGCCCTCGACGTCGCCGCCCCGCTGGCCGGCTACTACCTGTTGCACTCGGCCTGCGGCCTGAGCGAGTTCGCCGCGCTGGCCTGGAGCAGCGCCTTCCCCGCCGCCCGGACCGTCCTCGGCCTGCTGGGCGAGCGCCGGCTCAACCCGTGGGCCGCCCTGATGCTGGCCGTCAACCTGGCGGGCCTGGCGCTGACCTTCGTCACCGGTGACGCCCGGCTGATGATCGCCAAGGACGGCGGGCTGAGCGGCACGGTGGCGCTGGCGATCCTGGCCTCCGCGCTGATCGGCCGGCCCGTGATGACCCCGGTGCTGATGCCCTTCGTGACCAAGGGCAAGGCCGACCGCGCCGCCGCCTGGCAGCGGCTGGTGGAGGGCCGGGCGGCCGGGTCGCGGGCCTTCCGCCGTCACGAGCGCCTGTTCTCCGGCATCTGGGGCACCGCCCTGCTGGCCGAGTGCGCGGCCCGGGTGGCCGGTGCCTTCACCCTGCCGGTGTCGACCATGGCCTGGCTGTCCACCGTGTTCCTGGTCGGCGCGATCGTGGCCGGCTCGATGCTCGGCCAGCTCGCGGTCGAGCCGATGGAGGAACTGGTCCGCAGCGAGGCCGGGGCCCCGGCCGCCGCCTGAGACCGGCCCGCCGCCCGCTGAACAGCGGGCGCCATGGAATCGAACAGCAAGGAACCATCCCGACCTCCGGGGAGTCGTTGATAACGAGGGGGTAACGGGACCCCCGCCAGGAAACGGGGAGCCCATGAACCGGACGACGCACGCGCCGAGCAGTACCGAGGACCGCACTCTCGTCTGGGACGGCTGCCTGAACGTCCGCGACCTGGGCGGACTGCCCACCGCCTCCGGCCGGCCCACCGCCCACCGGGCGATCGTCCGGGCGGACAACCTGGACCGCCTCACCGCCGAGGGCTGGGACGCCCTCCTCGACCACGGCGTCCGCACCGTGGTCGACCTGCGCGACGCCGGGGAGTACCGGCCGCTCCTCCCGCTCCCCGAGGACGTCGACCTGGTCCGCGTCCCGCTGGACGAACTGGCCGGCCCCGCCTGGTGGCAGGCCCACGGCCGGCTGGACGGCACCCCGCTCGCCTTCCGCCCCTACCTGGACCAGTGCCCGCACGCCGCCGCCGCGCTGGTCTCCGCGATCGCCGACGCCCGCCCCGGCGGCGTGGTCGTGCACTGCGGCGCCGGCCGCGACCGCACCGGCCTGGCCGCCCTGCTGCTGCTCGCCCTGGCCGGGGTCGACCGGGCCGCGATCGCCGAGGACTACCTGCTGAGCGCCCCCAACATCCGCCCGCTGTACGGGATGCTCGGCCTGCCGGACCCGTACCGCCGGATCGACGCGGTGCTGGCCGAGGCCGGGACCACCGCCGAAGCCGCCCTGGCGACCGCCCTCGACGGGCTCGACCCGGTCGGCTACCTGCTCGCGGCGGGGGTGACGCCCGAGCGGATCGCCGCCGTCCGGGAGCGACTGCTGCCCGCCGCGTAGCGCGGCCGGATTCCCCCGTGATCATCGTCAACCGATGGTTGACGATCCTCGGATCGACAACCTACGGTTGACGCATGGAGAATCCCGTTGTTCCCAACAGCACTCCGCTGCGCCTCGACGACCTGATCGCCGCGATCAAGAAGGTCCACACCGACGCGCTCGACCAGCTTTCCGACGCGGTCATCGCCGCCGACCACCTCGGCGAACTCGCCGACCACCTCATCGGCCACTTCGTCGACCAGGCCCGCCGCTCCGGCGCCTCCTGGACCGACATCGGCCGCAGCATGGGCGTCAGCAAGCAGGCCGCCCAGAAGCGCTTCGTCCCCAAGGACCCGGGCGCCCCCGACGACCTCGACCCCAGCCAGGGCTTCAGCCGGTTCACGCCCCGGGCCCGCAAGGTCGTGGTGGCCTCGCAGGAGGAGGCCCGCAGGGCCGGCAACACCGAGATCACCACGGCGCACCTGCTGCTCGGCCTGCTCTCCGAGCCCGAGGGCATCGGCGCGAAGGCGCTCGCCGCCCAGGGCGTCACCCCGGAGGCCCTGCGGGCGGTGGCCACCGCCACCCTGCCGGCCGCCGCCGACGCGCTGCCCGCGCTGATCCCGTTCGACGCCGAGAGCAAGAAGGCGCTGGAGCTGACCTTCCGGGAGGCGCTCAAGCTCGGGCACAACTACGTCGGCACCGAGCACCTCCTGCTCGCGCTGCTGGAACTGGAGAACGGCCAGGGCGTGCTGGCCGGACTGAAGGTGGACAAGGCCGAGGCGGAGACCTTCGTCGCGGAGGCGATCGCCGCCATCATCGCCGCCCGGAACGAGGAGTCCGAGCAGCCGCCGCAGTGACCCGACCGGCGCGCCCGGCCCCGGACGCGGCTCCCGTCCGGGGCCGGGCACGACTGCCTTCCGGGGCCGGGCCGTTGCGCCTAAAAACCGGGGACGTGGGTGCTGACGATCCGGACCCGGCCGTCCACCGCCGCCTCCAGGGCCGCGCGCAGCCGGGCCGAACGGGCCGGGCCGAGGAGCTCCAGGGCCTCCTCGACCGGCGCCCACCGGAAATCGTCCAGTTCGCCGGCCGGGACGGTCACGGGGGTGCCGTCCGGGACGGTGCCGAAGTCGAACACGAAGTGCTGGGCCGGGTGGTCGAGTTCGGCCGAGGCGTGGGTCCAGGAGATGGCCAGCAGCTCGCCGGCCTCCCGGACGAGGCCGGTCTCCTCCTCCAGCTCCCGCACGGCGCACTCGACCGGGCCCTCGCCGAGGTCGATCGTGCCGCCCGGGAACTGCCAGTGCTCGCGGTAGCCGGCCTTCACGATCAGGATCCGGCCGGACTCGTCCCGCAGCAGGCAGCCCGCCGCCGCGTAGATCCGGGGCAGGGACGCCAGCCATTCCTCGCGGGACTTCAAGGGCTCAGCCGTCACGGTGCTCCTCCTGGGGCGGGGTGGGGTGCGGTCGGGCCCCACTCTGCCACCACGTCCGGTCGTGGCCTGACCGATGAGTCCGGGCCGCTCCGGCGGTCCTATCCGGCATGGACACCAAGGAGAGCACACCGGGCAGTCCCGTACTGACCTGCGACCTGGGCGCGTTGACCGCCCCCGACCTGGCCGTCGTCGACGCGCTCGCCCGGCTGCGGCTGGCCGCCGCCCGGCACGGGGTGGCCGTGGTGCTGCTGAACACCGGCGGGCCGCTGCGCGAACTGCTGGGGTTCAGCGGCCTCGCGGAGCTATTCGGCGCCGGCGCCGGCGGCGGCGCCCGGCCCGACACCGGGGCCGACGCCGGACTCGGCGGCGGGCTCGGCGGCGGGCTCGGCCTCCAGCCGGGGTGGGAGACCGAAGAGCGGAAAGAGCACGTCGGTGTCCAGGAAGTGGGTGAACCCGGTGATCCGGCCCTCTGACACCTCCAGCACGACCAGCGACCACGGCTCGTGCCCGCCCGCCGGGCTCGGCCGGTACTGGGCGAAGGCCCGGCCCCCGTTGGCCGCCACCGGCAGCAGCCGGGACCCGCGGCAGCCGATCCCCGGGCCGAGCATCCAGTCGCGGATCTCGCCCTGCCCGCGCAGCCACATCGCGAACGGCGGCATGTTGAGCGTGACGTCCTCGTGCAGCAGCGCGGCGAGACCGTCCATGTCGTACGCCTCGAAGGCGCGGACGTAGCGGTCCAGCAGCGCCCGGTGCTCCGCGTCCAGGGCGGGGGCCGGCCGGGCGGCCGGGGTGTCGGCGGCGAGCACCGCCCGGGCCCGCTGGAGCGCGCTGTTGACCGAGGCCACCGTGACGCCGAGCAGTTCGGCCACCTCGGCGGCCTTCCAGCCGAGCACCTCGCGCAGGATCAGCACCGCCCGCTGCCGGGGCGCGAGGCGCTGGAGCACCGCGACGAAGGCCAGCTTCACCGAATCGCGCTGGGCGGCCACCTCGGCCGGGTCCCCCGTCTCGGGCAGCACCCGGCCGTCCGGCGCCGGGCCGATCCACGTCACCTCGGGCAGCTGGGTGCCGTGGGCGGTGGCCACCGTGACCGGATCGGCCAGGTCCATCGGACGGGCCCGGCCGTTACGGCCGTTCAGCGCGTCCAGACAGACGTTGGTGGCTATCCGGTACAGCCACGAGCGCAGCGCGGCGCGCCCCTCGAAGCCCCGGTGCCCGCGCCAGGCGCGGACCATCGTCTCCTGCACCGCGTCCTCGGCCTCGAAGACCGAGCCGAGCATGCGGTAGCAGTAGCCCGTCAACTCGGTGCGGTACCGCTCCAGCTGGAGCTCGACCGGCTCCTCCGTGATCACGTCGGCCATGTGCCCGTCCCCGCCGTCCTGCCGTGCCCTGCTGAACGGGACCGAACGTAACGCACGCCTCTGACAATCGCCCGTCGAGCCCGGACCCGCCCGCCGGGACCGGGAGGACCCGCTACCCGCCGTACACCTGGCCGGAGCCGAAGCCGGTGGTCACCAGCTTCCACAGGGTGGGGAACTCCTCGCCGGTGATGCCGGTCGGGTTGAGCCCGACGACCACGCTGCGGGAGAAGTCGCGGGTGGCGAAGACGCCGGTGGTGTAGCCGGGCCGGGAGCCGTTCTTGCCCCAGACCTCGGTGCCGTTGGGCAGGACGGTGCGCAGCAGGCCGGCGGTGCTGTAGCAGGCGTGCCCGGCGGTCGGGCCGATCTCGCAGTTCTTGTTGTGGTCGTTCGGCAGGTTCGGGACGGCGAACACCTCGGCCTGCTGGGCGGGCGGCAGCAGCCGGCCGCGGTAGAGCGCGTCGAAGAAGCGCTCCAGGTCGGCGGCGGAGGAGACCATGCCGCCCTCGGCCCACGGGTAAGGGCTCTGCTCGGTGACGTCCACCCGCGACGTGCTGCCGTCGGGGTTGCGGACGTCCACGTAGCCGGTCGCGTGCGGCCCTCGGATGGTGAGGTCGTCGGCGGCCGGGACGTAGGTGGCGCGCAGGCCGAGCGGCCCGGTGATGCGCCGCCGCACCTGGTCCGCGTAGTCGTCGCCGGTGACCTTCTCGATCACCAGCGCCGCGACGAAGTAGCCGTTGCCGTTGTACTGCTGGGCGGCGCCGGGCTCGAAGCTCCTCGGCTGGGTGAGCATGTCCGCCACCACCTCCTCCGGGCTGAAGTAGGCCGCCTTGTGCGCGGCGAACCAGGCCGTGCTGCCGTCCCCCGAGGTCATGCCGCCGCCTCCGGGCAGGCCACTGGTGTGGTTGAGCAACTGCCGTACGGTGACCGGCGGGTAGTCCTTCGGGAGCAGATCCGGCAGGTACCGCTGGACGGTGCCGTCCAGGTCGACCTTGCCCTCGGCGGCGAGCTGGAGCATCACCGTGGCGGTGAACACCTTGGTGACGCTGCCGATCCGGAACCGGGCGTCCGCCGGCACGTCCTCCCCCGAGGTGCCCCGCCACCGGGCGTCCGGACCGCCCACCCGGACCAGCGCGCCGGTGACGCCGGCGGGCAGCGAGTGGAGCGTTCCGGCGAGCGCTCCCCGGTCCAGTGGGCCGGGCCGGGCGGGCGCGGCGGGCGCGGAGAACGTGGCGGCCGTGTCGGGCGCGGAGGCCGTGACGGCGGCGGCCGGGGAGCCACCCGCTGCCAGGGCCGGGGTCGCGACGCCGACGGTGGCGGCGACGAGCAGCGCGCCGGCTGCCGCGAGAGTGGACCAACGTCCGGTACGGGTAAGGGCGTTCATGTCGGCTCTCTCCAATGGCGGCTCGCCCGGCGGGAATCGGCCCGCCCTGGTCGGCGGACGGCCCCGCCGGTCGGCGGTGGCTCTGACGGGAGAGAGTCTTCGGGACGGCGCCACGCCCCGGCATCCGGGAGCGCCCCCGAACCACCCCGGAGAACGCCCCTGAGAACGCCCCCGACGGAGCGTCAGGGGCGTTCCGGGAAGCGGGTTCGGTGGACGGGTCAGTGGGCGGAGTGCTTCTCCGCGCCCCGGTGCCGGTGCCCCTTGAGTTCGGCGTGCATCGCCGGGACCGCGTGCACCGTCGCACCCGGCGCGTCCCGTCCGCCGTGCCGGAAGGCCCCGGCTGCGGCAGACCCGGCGGCGGCAGACCCGGCGGTGGCGGACCCGGCGGTGGCGGAGGACAGCCTGCCGGCGCTCGGCACCGGCGCGAGCCGGGTCGGCGGGCTCGCCATGCCCCGGCGTTCCAGCAGCTCCTGGGCGCCCTGGCGGAGCTTGGTGGTGCCGCCGGGCGTTCGCGTGGTCATCGTCGGCCTCCCTTCGTCGGCCACCGGCCGGACGGGGCCGGCCGGAGGGACCGTACGGGCGTTATGTCCGGATTTTATCCGGGCCGTGGGCCCGCGCCACCGGGGAAGCCGCCCGCGCCGACTCGGCCGGCACCGGCCGGGGGGACCTCAGCCCATGACCTCGTGGACGAAGCACCAGCGCCAGTCCTCCCCCGGCTCGTACGAGCGGATCACCGGGTGGGAGGTGTCGTGGAAGTGCGCGGTGGCGTGCCGCTGTGGCGAGAAGTCACAGCAGCCGATGTGGCCGCAGTCCAGGCAGATCCGCAGGTGCACCCAGTCCCGGCGGCCCTGCGCCAGGCAGTCGGCGCAACCGTCGGTCGGCGGGCGGGGCTCGATCTGCTGAGGGGCCAGAGCGAGGTCTTCGCAGGCGCTCATACCTGAAAGGCTATGCCGCCCCGGCGCGCAGCGCCCGCTCAGCGCCTCCCGCCCGGGCACCCGCCCCCCGAAGCCGCCCCGGCACCCCGGTCTCCCCGCTCCTCACCGGCATCCCCGCTCCCCGCCCAGGGGTGACATGGGAGCATGCCACCCGTGGCGATCGTGGCGGGGAGAACGAACGGCGACACCGGCGGCAACGGCGACACCGGCGGTGCGTCCGCACGCCGGGTGCGCGGGTCGGGCACGCGGGACGGCGGCGCGAGGGCGCGCGACGGCGGGGCGGGGACACGGAACGGCGACGCCGGGGCGGCCGGCGGAAACGGCCCGGGCACGGCCGCCGCCCGGATACCCGGGCAGGCCACGGGCACCAGCCGGTTCCGGGCCCGGCCGCTGCCCATCGGCGAGCGGGTCCGACAGCCCGTCGCCCTGATCCGGCTGCTCGGCGGCCTGTTCGCCATCGCCCTCACCCTGCTGCTCGCCGACTACGCCCGCGCCACCACCGGCGGCATCGCGGCCGACGTCGCCGTGGCGGCCACGATGGTGCCGCGCCCGCTGGCGAGCCTGGCCGGCGGGCTCACCACGGCCGCCGTCCTGCTGCTGCCGGTCGGCCTCGCCGTCCGCCGTCTGCTGGGCCCGGACCGGCGACGGGCCCTCCAGCAGGTCTCCGACGGACTGCTCGCCGCCGTCCTCGCGTACGGTGCCACCCTCGGCCTGGACCTGTGGGCCGACAACCTCGCCCCGGTCTCGCTGCTCCCCGCACTCACCCAGCCGCTGCCCGGCAACGTGCTCGGGCACACCGAGCCCGTCTACGGCTACCTCGCGCCGGTCCTCGCCTTCATGACCGCCTCCGGCAGCCGCGAACGCCGCCTGCCCTGGACCGTCCTCGCCCTCTCCGGCCTCGCCGGACTCACCGGCGGGTACGCCACCCCCACCGCGCTGCTGCTCGGGCTGCTGATCGGCTGGACCGGCGCCCACGGCACCCTGTACGCGGTCGGCACCCCCGACCCCTGCCCCCGGCCCGGCGAGATCCTGCGCGCCCTGCGTGACAGCGGCCTGCGCCCGGTCGAGGCCCAGCCGGCCGGCCCCGACCGCTACCGGGTCCGGCAGGCCGACGGACTCCCCGACCTCGACGTCCAGCTCCTCGACCGGCAGGCCGTCACCGCCGCCGCCGTCCAGCGCGCCTGGCGCCGGCTGCGCCTGCGCACCGCCCCCGACCCGCGTGCCCTGCGCTCCCCGCGCACCGGGCTGGAGCACGAGGCCCTGGTCACCTACGCGGCGCTCGCGGCCGGCGTCCGCACCCGCCGCATCGCCGCCACCGCCGGCATCGGCCAGGACACCGCCCTCATCGCGTACGAGCGGCTGGCCGGACGCACCCTGGACGAACTCGCCGACGAGGAGGTCACCGACGAACTGCTCACCGACGCCTGGCGGCAGCTCGTCCTGCTCCAGCGCCGCGAGATCGCCCACCGCGCCCTCGTCCCCTCCTCCCTGCTGATCGACGACTCGGGCGCGGTCCACCTGGTCGACTTCGCCGACGGCGACATCGCGGCCACCGAACTCGTCCTGCGCTGCGACCTCGCCCAGCTCCTCACCACCCTCGCCCTGCGCGCCGGCGCCGCCCGCTCGGTGCGCACCGCCACCGCCGTCCTCGGCCCCGACCCGGTCGGCGCCGCCCTCCCCCTGCTCCAGCCCATCGCCCTCACCCACACCACCCGCCGCGCCCTCAAGCAGCACGCCAAGCAGACCGCTGCGGCGGCGGCCCCGCCGGACGGCGACGCCGCCCTCCCCCTCGCCCAGCGCACACCCCGACACCACCACGCCCAACAGACTCCCGCAGGTCCCGTGCGTGGCGGCGGGGCTGGGGACCGCGCCGGGGCCGTGGGCGGCGCGGAAAGTCCGGCCGCTGTCGCGGCCGAGGCCAGGGGTGAAGCCACGGTCGGCGGCGCGGCCGGGGGCGAAGCTCCCGAGCCAGGTGCTCCCGGCGGCCTGCTCGACGAGATCCGCGCCGAGGTGCTGCGCGCCCGGCCGCAGGTGGTGGGGCAGCCCGTGCGGCTGGAGCGGTTGCGGCCGCGGACGCTGCTGGTCGTGGCGGGCGGGATCATGGCCGGGTGGCTGCTGATCCCGCAGCTGTTCGCGGCGGAGGACAATCCGGTCGCCACCCTCGCGGACGCCGATCCCTGGTGGCTGCTGCTCGCGCTGGTCGCCGCGGCGAGCAGCCACGTCGCGGCGGCGATGGGCTTCGTCGGCTTCGTGCCGGAGCGGCTGGACTTCCGCAACGCGGTGCTGGCGCAGGTGGCCGGGTCGTTCGTGAAGCTGGTGTCGCCCGGCGGCGTCGGCGGGATCGCGCTGAACACCCGGCTGTTGCAGCGGGCCGGGATCCCCACCGCGCAGGCGCTGTCCAGCGTCGGGGTCGGCAACCTGATGGGCCTGGTGCTGCACCTGCTGCAACTCGGCGCCTTCGTCTACCTGATGGGCTTCGATCCGGGCGGCTCCGAGTTGGACGCGCTGCCCCTCGTGGTCGGCGGGCTGGCCACGGCGGTGGCGCTGCTGGCGGTGGTGTCGGCGGTCCCGGTGGCCCGGCGGTGGCTGGCGACCCGGCTGCGGCCGCTGACCGCCGAGGTGCTGCCCCGGCTGCTGGACCTGCTGCGCAGCCCGACCCGGCTGGCGGTGGGGGTGGCCGGGCAGCTGCTGGTGTCGATCTGCCTGATCGCCTGCCTGTACTGCTGTGTGCGGGCGATCGGCCGGGAGCCGTCCTTCGCCGCGGTCGCGGTGGTGTTCCTGGTGGGCAACGCGGTGGGCAGCGCGGCGCCGACCCCGGGCGGGGCCGGCGCCGTGGACGGCATGCTGGTCGGGCTCCTCAAGCAGACCGCGTCGATGGAGCAGGGCGGCGCGCTGGCCGCGGTGGCGCTGTACCGCCTGCTGACGCTGATCCTGCCCGTGCTGCCGGGCTGGGCGGCGATGGCCTGGCTGCAACGCCGCCGGGCCCTGTAGCCGCCCGGGCCCGGCTACTCCCGGTAGTCGTCCTGGTCGTGCCGGACCGGCCGGTTCTGCTCCACGACGTCCGCGATGTCGGTCGCCGGGTCCGCACCGACGGCCAGGCGTTCGGCCACCTCCTCGTTCGCGTCGCGCTCGGTCGGCTTCTCCCCGGGCTCCTCGGGCTCGACGGTCTCGACGGGCTCGGCGGTCTCGTCGGTCAGGTACTCCTCGTGCTGTTCCTGCGGCATGGCATCCGTCCCCGCTCCTCGGAGGCCTCACGGGCCTGGCTGGCAGTCCTGGCAGTACTGGCAGTATCCGCCGCCCGGTGCCCGGACGCGAGGTCCCGAGGCGCCGGGCGCAGCGCGGCGGCTGCGGCCCGACCGGCCGGATTGACCCATGAAACAGCCCTCTGAATGACCCATACGATGGGTGCATTCGGCTCCTAGGGTCGTAGCCATGACGACGAACGAGACCGCCGAAGCCACCGCCCGCCTCGACTACGCCCGCACCGCTCCCAAGGTGTTCCGCGCGATGATCGCCCTGGACGCCGCCGCCCGCGAGGGCCTGGACCCGGCCCTGGTCGAGCTGGTCCAGATGCGCACCTCCCAGCTGAACGGCTGCGCGTACTGCCTGGACATGCACGTCAAGGACGCCCGCAAGGCGGGCGAGACCGACGAGCGGATCTACCTGCTGCCGGTCTGGCCGGAGGCCCCGGCCGGGGTGTACAGCGAGCGCGAGCGGGCCGCCCTGGCGCTCGCCGAGGAGATCGCCCGGATCGGCGACGGCGTTCCGGACGCCGTGTACGCCCGGGCCGCCGCGCACTTCGCGGAGGCCGAGCTGGCGCAGCTGATCTCGGTCTGCTTCACCATCAACGCCTGGAACCGGATCAACGTGACCACCCGCAAGACCCCCGGCACCGCCTGACCGCTCCGCCCCACCGCACCGGCCCGGCCACACGGGCCCACCGCACCGGCCCGGCCACACGGCCCGACCACGCCGCCCACCGCCGGGCGTTCCGCGACAGCGGCCGGAACGCCCGGCGGGCGGCCGGGGGTACGATCGGTGCCGTACGAAGGGCTAACCCACACCCACCCGGTGGCCCCGAGGCCCATACGAACGACGGGGAAATCATGTCCGGCTCGCACTACTTCACCGGTGCACCCGAAGTCGCCAGCGACCGCCGGCCGATCACGGTCTCCCTGCCGGACCTCACCCTGGAACTGACCACCGACACCGGGGTGTTCTCCCGCAACCGGCTCGACCCGTGCACCCGGATCCTGCTGGAGCACGCCCCGCAGCCGCGGGTGCGCGGCCCGATCCTGGACATCGGCTGCGGCTACGGCCCGATCGCGCTGACCTGGGCGAGCCGCCGCAAGCGCCTCCCGGTCTGGGCGGTGGACGTCAACGAGCGGGCCCTGGAGCTGGTGCGGCTGAACGCCGAGGCGCTGGGGCTCGGCAACGTCCGGGCCGCCCTGCCCGACGACGTCCCCGAGGACGTCCGCTTCGCCACCATCTACTCCAACCCGCCGATCCGGATCGGCAAGGCCGCGCTGCGCCGCCTGCTCACGCACTGGCTCGACCGGCTGACCCCGGACGGCTCGGCGTTCCTGGTGGTGCAGAAGCACCTGGGTTCGGACTCGCTCCAGAAGTGGCTGAACGAGCAGGGCTACCCGACCACCCGGGTCACGTCGGTCAACGGGGTGCGGATCCTGGAAGCGCGGCCCCGCCCCGAGGCGGGCGAGGGCTCCGAGAGTGGACGAGGAACGACGACGTGAAGCAGCTGCGCCCGACCGAACTCAAGCGCCTGCACCGCTCGTGGCGGCGCAGCAACGAGTTCCGGCTCGCGATGATCCTGGAGAACCTCCAGTCCCCCTTCAACGTCGGCTCGGTGGTCCGCACCGGCGCGGCGATGGGCGCCGAGAAGCTGTACCTGACCGGGGACACGCCGTCGGTGCGCTCGTCCGGTGCCCAGAAGGCCGCGATGGGCACCGACAAGTACCTGAAGGTGGAGCACTTCCCGACCGTCGCCGAGGCGATCGCGGCGGCCAGGGCGGACGGCTTCAAGGTGGTCGGTCTGGAGCTGGCGGACGAGGCGGTGCCGATGTTCGCCGCCGAGCTGACCCCGGCGGTGGCCTTCGTGCTCGGGCACGAGGACCGCGGGGTCACCGCCGACGCCCTGGCGCTGTGCGACCAGGTGGTGTTCGTGCCGCAGCTGGGCCGGGTCGGCTCGCTGAACGTCTCGGCCGCCGCGACGGTGGCCTGCTACGAGGCGCGCCGGCAGGGGTACGCGATCAGCGGCACCCCGGACGGCGAGCTCGGCGCCGACCTCGGCGACGACGAGTAGCCGGAACGCGCGGAGCCGCGAGCCCGGGTCGTCGGTGGACGACCCGGGCTCGCGGCTCCGGCCGGCCCCGGGCGCGGTTCCCGGCTCAGCCCTTGAGGTCCGTCTCGCGGCCGTCGCGCAGCACCGCCGTCCCGGTCGGGACCTCGACCCGGTACTTCGTGGCGCAGTCCGCGAAACCGGTGCACCCCGCCCGGAGGTCCAGGACGCCGTTCTCCAGCGTCCAGGACTCCTTGGAGCTGCCGATCTTGCCGCTGGTGTCGAACCAGCGGGTGACCTTGACGTCCGTGCGGTCGGCCGCGACGAGGTCGGCGGGGGCTCCGTGCGACCTGACGTCCAGGCTCTTGCCCGTGAACTCGAAGGTCCTGTCCTCGGGCTCGGCGTCGTTGGCGTCGGCGCAACCCGCGAGCGGGACGAGGGCGGCCACCACGAGGGCGATCAGGGCGGGTGCGGTCTTCGGGCGGCGGTCCACCGGGTCCTCCTGGCGACTGGGACGGGCGGGCGCGCCGCGTCGGACGCGCCTCTCGGTCACGTCCGGAAGCCTCTCCGATCCGCGGCCGCCTGCCATCCGCCGTTCGGCAGATATCCCGGAGGGGGGCGGGGCCCGACGACCCGGTGGCCCGGCCCCCCGACGTCTCGGCTACGCGGCGCCGGCCGGCTGCTCGGCGGGCCGCTCCGGGGCCGCCGGGGCGACGGTGAGCCGGCGCAGGTCGCGGCTGAGCAGCGCCGCGCCGGTGGCCAGCACCACCAGCCCGGCGCCCCAGAGCAGCGTCTGCGGCACGCCGATCCGGTGCGAGACCGGGCCCGCGACCATCTCGCCGACGGGCAGGGCGATGAACGAGCCCAGGGCGTCGTAGGAGTACACCCGGGCGAGCCGGTCGGCCGGGATGTTCTCCTGGAGGGACACGTCCCAGGCCACCCCGAACTGCTCCAGGGCCACGCCGTTCAGGAACATCGCCACCCCGAGCAGCAGGGCGCCCGGCGCCTCGGCGAGCACCACCAGCGGCACCGCCTCCAGCGCGACCAGGGCCACGCCCAGGCAGAGCGCGTGCCGCACCCGCGAGCGCGCCGCGAGGAAGCCGCCCGCGACCGCGCCCGCCATCTGGGCGGCCAGGACCGCGCCCCACAGGCCGCGCCCGAAGGTGTCGTCGGCGATGCCCAGGCCGAGCACCTGAATGCCGCCGGCGACGACGGCGTTCACCACGGTGAACTGGAGCACCACCGCCACCACCCAGCTGCGGGCGGTGAACTCGCTCCAGCCCTCCCGCAGTTCGCGCAGCGGCCGGGAGGGTTCGGCGGCCTCCTCCGACCCGGCGGCCTCCTCCCGCCCGGCGCCCGCCTCCTCCCGCCCGGCGCCGGCCGCCGCCGTCCGCACGCCGCGGAAGCACAGCGCGGCGAGGAACAGGCAGAGCGCGTTGGTCGCGAGCCCCCAGCCGGGGCCGATCAGCGCCGCGACCACCCCGCCCAGCGAGGCGCCCACGATCATGCCCAGGTTGATCGCCATCCGCATCAGGGCGTTGGCCGGCCGCAGCACCTCCGCGGGCACGGTCTGCGGGGTCAGCGCCGCCGAGGCCGGCAGCGAGAGCGCGGACAGGGCTCCGTTCGCCACGCTGAGGACGACCAGCAGCGGGACGGACGTCCAGCCGGCCAGGACGCTCACTGCGACCACCGCCTGCACCAGGGCGGCGCCGGCCGCCGAACCCTGGAGGACCAGGGCCCGGGAGAACCGGTCGGCGACGACGCCGCCGAGGAGCAGCAGCACCACGTTGGCCACCGAGCGCGCGCCCACCACGAACCCGAGGTCGGTCGTCGACCCGGTGAGGTCGAGGACCGCGAAGCCGAGCACCACGGGGGCCATCGCGTTGGCGAAGTAGATCAGCAGCCGCCCTCCGGCGAGCTGCCGGAAGGCGCGGTGCCGCAGCGGCAGGAAGGTCTGGCTCCCGGCCGGGGAGAGCGTCATGCGGTCGGACTCCCAGGGCTTCGGCCGGGCTCGGCCGGGGTCGGCGGGGATACGGTGAAGTGCACGCGCCGGGTGGAGATGCCGAGGTCGTGCACCGCGTACGGGGTGAAGTAGTACGCCTGCGGTGTGGCCTCGGCGGCGATCTCCACCTCGAAGTCGCACCGGGCGCTCTGCCCGGCCCCAACGTCCTTGCGGCTCAAGGCCGGACGCACTCGGGCGTTCAGGTACATGGGCAGCACGATACCGGTGTTGACAGTACCCGCCCGGTGCGGAGCGACGGTGACGGAGACGCGCAGCACCGTTCCGGCCTCGACCCGGTCGGGCGCCGAGACCCGCAGTTCCGTGCCGTCCACCGGGGAGTTGACCACGTCGCCGCACCGCGCGCAGAGCCCCTGCACCGTGTCGGCGATCACCGGCAGCAGCCCCCGGCGGGTGTAACCGCGCAGCGGGCGGCCGCAGTTGCACAGCCAGTCGAGGTCCACGGGCTCCTCGGCGGTGCTGCGCTCGCCGAAGTAGGTCGGGAACTGGAGCACCGGCTCGTCGTGGTGCTTGGCGATCCGGTGGGCCAGCGCGAGGTCCAGGGACTTCGTCTCCTCGGCGATCGCGGCCAGCGCCGCCGGGCCGTCCTGGGGGGACAGCGCGACGAGCCGCGAGGCGTAGCGCAGCATGCTGTCGGAGAGCTGCCGCAGCCGCGGGCGCAGCGGGTGGTCCGCGCTCAGCAGTCCGCTGTCGATCAGGCCGGACAGCCGGGCGCCGACGGTGTGCAGCGGGAAGCCGGACGCGTCGTCAGCGGCGGCGGGCGCCGCCGGCTCGACGGCCCCGCCGGAGCGCAGCCCGATCTGGACGAAGGACGGGTAGGGGTTGATGTCCCTCAGCCGCTCGTTGATCGCCCGGGCCGCGTTCCGCCCGGGGGAGCTCTCGATGAGCCAGGCGAGGTTGTCCGGGCGCGCGCCGTCGCAGGCCGTCAGGGTGGCGACGACGGTCTGGGCCGGGCCGTCCAGCGCGTCGAGCAGGATCACGTACTTCGGGTCGTACATCGCGTGGTCGGTGAGCGGGCCGCTGAAGCAGTTGGCGAGCACCAGCTCCGCGGCCCTGATCCGCCGGCTGGGGATCAGCTTCTCCTCGGGCTTGGTGCAGCCCAGCCCGTACGCGCACTTGGGGCCGGCCAGGGCAGGGTCCCGCTCGCCGACCGGGCTCAGCCCGCAGAGGGTGAACTGGCCCAGGTTGAGCTGGTCGTCCTTGCCGTTGCCATGGAACAGCACCCGGCGCCAGACCCGGTCCAGGGCGATGCCCTGGATGTCCCGGTGCCGGACGTCCTCGGCGCCGAACCAGACGGTGCCGGGGGCGGCGGGCAGGCCGTCCAGCTCCGAGATCAGGCCGGTCTCGCCGTGCGGCGCGGGTTCGGCGTACTGCTTGGCGACCACCCAGCTGACGGTGTGGGCGTCCCGGCCGGTGAGCAGGAACAGGTCCCGGCCCTGGGCGTAGGCCTGCTCGACGACGTCCTGGACGGCGTCGGCGCGCAGGTCCGGGTAGCTGCCGAGGACGAGCACCGAGCCGGTGTCGGGCAGATCCGACACCTTCGCCACCCAGGTGCGGGCCAGCGGCGCGGCGAGGCGCCTGACCTCCTCGGGCAGCGAGGTGCCGACGACCACGCCGGTCGCGGCGGGCTCGGGGGCGCGCCGGCCGGCGTAGACCGGGCCGGCCAGCGCGATCCCGTCGAGCAGGTCGCCGCGCGCGCCGGTCCACACCGGGATCGCGGCGGTGCCGGTGCCGTCGGCCAGCCACCGGGTGACGGCCTCGGCGTAGTCCGGCAGGTCCTGGTGGGCTCCGAACAGGGAGTCCGCTCCCGGCTCGGTCATGCGTCCGCCACCTTGAGCTCGAAGTGGTCGAGCACGGCCTGCATGCGCTGCTCGGCCTCCTCGGCGGTGGCGCCCTCGACGTGGACGTAGCCGGTGCTGGCGTGCGAGGCGCGCGGCGGGTCGAGCAGGTCGCCGGGCCGGGCGGTCAGGTGGGCGCCGATGACGCCGGGCAGCCGGAGCAGTTCCTCCTCGGTGCTGATGCTCACCACCCGGCCGGGCCGGGTGGGCAGCAGCAGGTCGCCGACCGCGCGGTCCAGGGTGTACTCCGGCACCGGGACCCGGTCGAGGTAGGTGTCGAGGATGACGTGCAGGAAGTCGAAGCCGTACGCGAGCCCGTGGTTCATCGGGACCTCGCAGCCGCTAAGGCGGGCCGCGACCTCGCTCATGTAGAACTCGCCGTCGTCGGTGAGGAAGAACTCGCCGTGCAGGTAGCCGTACGGGATGGCGAGCCCGTCGGTCAGCCGCTGGGCCAGCTCCTTGGCGTCGACCGGGAGCCGCTCGCTCGGCGCGTAGGTGATGTTGGCGTTGATCGCCCCGTCCAGGACCTCGATGATCGGGCGGGGGTTCTTGGAGAGGTAGGCGTCCACGACCCGGCCGCGGGCGATCACCGCGCAGAGCTGGAACTCGCGGCCGGCGATGTACTGCTCGACCATCCACTCCAGCTCCGGGTCCAGCGGCGGAACGTCGGCGAGCCCGGCCGGGGAGTCGATCCGGTAGGTGCCGATGCAGGAGTCGGAGTCGATCGGCTTGAGGATGACCGGCCAGCCGTGGTCGGCGCCGAAGGCCTCGACGTCGGCCAGGACGGTGACGGGGCGGTAGGCCGCGTGCGGGATGCCCAGCTCGGCGTAGCGGTCCTTCATGGTCTTCTTGTTGCGCACCCAGGCGACCTGCTCCTCGCTCAGGTGCGGCAGGCCGACCAGGCCGGCGAAGCGCTGGGCGGTCGCCTGGAGCGCCTCGTTGGGGTTGCAGAAGTACTGCGGGCGGTCGGCGACGGTCTCGATCCAGGCCAGGTAGCGGGCGGCCTCCTCCTCCAGCGGGGCGGCGGTGGCCAGGGTGAAGGTCGGCACGTCGGCGGTGCGCTCGACGTACTCCGGGGTCAGCTCGACGGAGTCGAACCGCAGCAGCACGGTCGAGACGTCGTCGCGGCGGAGCACGCTGTCGGTGAAGGTCGCGCGGCGGCTCTCGACCAGGAGGACGACGGGGCGCGGGGGCGTGGTCATGGGGTTCCTCGTTGGGGCGTTGCGGATGGGGGTCGAGGGGGCGGGCGGCCGGTCAGCCGATGACGCGGGTCGCGCCGTCCAGCCGGCCGGGCCGGGTGCGCCGCAGGTCGCGGACGACGTTGACGCGCTTGAGCCAGCGGTCGGCGCCGTCGTAGCCGGCCCGGAACGCCCGGCGGCCGTGCACCACGTTGCGGTTGTCGACGAAGCAGACGTCGCCGGTGTGGAGGAAGACGTCCGTCAGGTTGGCGTCCAGGTGGGCGACCACCCAGTCCAGGGCCCGCGCCGCCTCGGGGTCGCCCGGCCGGGCCTGGAAGAAGTCGCGGTCGATCCGCAGCACGGGGGCGTCGGCGTGCCCGCTGAGGATGGCGACCGGGTCCATCGGCACCTCGTCCTCGGCGAACTCGTGCGAGGAGTCGGGGATCGCGACGAACCGCGGCTCGAAGAGCACCCGGGCGACGTCCTCGGGCATCCGCCGGACGTCGACGTGCGAGACGGTGGTGGCCACCTCGGTGCTGTTGCGCAGCGCGAACAGGCCGACCCAGTCCGCGCGGTGCGGGGAGAAGGCGTCCTCGGTGTGCCAGCCCAGTTCGAGTTCGCTGGAGGCGGAGACCAGGCTCTGCTCGTAGCCGCGGCTCGGCAGCACGTCGGTGACCAGGCGGCCGGACTGCTGGGTCGCCCAGCCGATGACGTCGCCGAGCAGGGCGGAGTACAGCACCAGCAGGGCGCCGTAGACGTGGCTGGACTCGGTGTCGGCCACGCTCCAGTGGTCGGGAGTGCGGCCCAGGGCCTCCTGGTCGACGAGGTTGCCCCGGATGAGGGTCGCGTGCGCCCGCTCGTCGCGCCGGGCGTCGTTGAGGTGCCGGCGCACCGCGAGCGGCAGCTCCTGGGCGAGCACCGGGGCCTCGTCCAGGAAGCGCAGGTCGTTGGCGGCCTTGAAGGTCCGGACGCAGTCCGCGGCCAGCTCGTGGGCGGCGCGGGCGTCCCGCTCGGTGAGTTCGAGGACGTGGTGGTTCTGGCCCGGGGTGTCGGCCTGTCCGCCGGCTGCGTGGATGGATGCCGTTGCAGTCATGGAGAAACCTTGTGTCTGTGAGGGAGGGAGGGACCGGGCGGGCGGGATCAACCGCCGATCCGGAGGTCGGCCGCCGCGTGCTCGGTGAGGAAGTCGAGGCAGAGGTCGCGCAGGTCCTCGGGGTGGACCACCCGCCAACCGGCCGGTACCGGTACGGGCTTGGGCCACAGGGCCGGTCGGCCGTGGTCGTCGGCGAGCACGACGAAGGTGCCGTACTCGTCCTCGAAGGGGTCGTCGGACCACGGCCCGTCGAGGACCTCCAGCCGGCCGTCCGGGCCGCGCCGGGCGGCTCGGCCGGTGCGCCACATGCGCTCGCCGGAGGTCTCGAAGGGGTCGGGGACGAAGCGGTCCCCGGTGGCGTCGGGCCGGTCGGCGTACCCGAGCGCGAGGCTCGCGCCCGCCAGGTACAGCGCGCCGGTGCCGCCCGGGGCCACCGGGCTCAGCTGGGCGTCGAGCACGTGGGCCCGGTGGTTCCAGGCCGGTCGCGGGCCGGCGCCGGGGCGGTGGACGACGGTGGTCCGGGCCTCCGGCCGGCCGGCCCGGACGGTCAGCGTGAGGCCGTGGGCGCGGGCGAGGGCGTGGACCTCGGGGCTCGCGTCGTCCCGGTCGGTGGACACCGTCAGGAAGGCGGGTGCGTCGGCGGCCAGGGCCGCCGCCAGCGGGTCGGTGGTCAGGGCGTGGTCGGCGCCGGCCGCCCGCAGCCAGTCGGCCAGGCCGGGCAGGTCCTCGTACCGCTTGGCGTCCGGCACCAGCACCGTGGCGCCGGCGGCGAGCGACTCCAGCAGGTCGAGCGCGGCGGCGGCGCCGGGGTAGCCCGGGTGCAGCCAGGCGGTGCGCCCGCCCGGCTGCTCGGCCGTGCGCCAGGCGGCGGCGGTGGCGATGCCCTCGGCGCCGATCAGCACCCCGCCGACCTCCGGGGTGGCGGTGGCGGCCAGCAGCACCGGGTGCCGCGGGGTCGGCGCCCCGGCGGGGTCGGCTCCGGCCGGACCGGGGTCGGGGGGCGTACCGTCGAACACCAACCGGACGGCCGGGGAGGCCTGTTCCGGTACGACCCGGTCGGCCTCGGCGTCGAGCAGCAGCACGCGGGTGCTCGCCGGGGGCGCGGCCGGATCGACGGGCAGCCAGACGGCGCCCGTCTTGGCGATCGCCAGCAGGGCCGTCGCGAAGGCGGCCGGGGAGGCGATCGCGGTGGCCACGGCCGTGCCCGGCCCGGCCCGGTGCCCGGCGAGCGTGCGGGCGAGCCGGTCGGAGCGTCGGTCGAGCTCCGCGTAGGTCAGCGGCTGCGAGTCGTCGTCGAGGGCGACGGCGTCCGGGTGCTCCCGGACCCGCGCCGCGAACAGTTCGGGCACCGTGGCGGCCGGGACGGCCCGGCGTTCCCCGTCCCAGGCCTGCCGGGAGTCCGCCAGGGCCCGGTCGGAGAGCAGCCGCAGGGCGCCGATGCCCTGGTCGGGCCGGTCGAGGGCGGAGGCGAGCAGCGTCACCAGGCTGTCGAGCAGCGCCGAGGCGGCCCGCGCGCCGATGGCGTCCGCGCGGTAGGAGGCCTCGATGTCGATCCCCAGCGGCTCGCCGGTCGCGCTCTGCCGCTCGGTCAGCACCAGCGACAGGTCGGCGTCCGGGTGCGGCCGACGGGGCTGCTCGGCCCGGACCACCAGGCCGGCGGTCTCGAAGGCCGCCCCGGCCCGCGGGGCGACGGCGAGCACGATCCCGCCGGGCCGGGCCGGGGTGGGCTCCTGGCGGAACGCCGCCAGCTGGGTGGCGCGGACCCGCTGGAGCAGCGCGGCGAAGGAGGGGTCGCCCGAGGTGTCCACGCGCAGCGGCACGGTGCGGGTGTGCGGGCCGACGGCGTGCCGCAGGGCGTCGGCGCCGCGCACCGGGACGGGGGTGGCCAGCACCAGGTCGGTGCCCGCGTCGAGCCGGGTGAGCAGGGCCGCCAGGCCGGCGTGCGCCGCCATCAGGAGGGTGGCGCCCTGGTCGGCGGCGAACTGCGCCAGCCCCCGGTGCAGTTCGGCGTCGAGGGTGGCCTCCGCGCGGCCGATCCCGGGGTGGCCGGCGGCGGCCTCGGTGGCGGCCTCGGCGGCGCCGGCCGCGGCCTTCGGCAGCGGGGTCGGCTCGGGGGTGTCCGCCGCCGGCGCGGTCCGCGCGGTGACGGCCCCGGTGGCGGGGGCGGCGGGGGCGGCCGACCAGCGCGGCGCCTCGTCCACCGCGCGGGCCTCGTACGCCCGGACCAGGTCCGCGGCGAGCGGCAGGTACGAGAGGGCGTCGGCCAGCTCGGGGCGGAGCGCCAGCACCAGCAGGTGGTCGTCCGGCGCGAAGGAGAACAGCCGTACGGTGCAGGGGAGTTCGGCGTCGAGCGGGTACTGGCCGGCCGTCTCGGCCAGTTCGGCCGTGCCGGCCTTCCCCGGCGGTTCGGCGGTCAGGGCGTCGACCGCCAGGGCGGAGAGCGCGTGGTGCCGGCGGGCCAGGTCCTTCAGCGCGGCCTCCAGGGCCCGGACGTCCAGCGCCCCGTCGAAGCGCACCGGCAGCACCAGGTTGCCGGTGCCGCCCTCGGCCCCGGCCGGCCCGTCGGACCGGTCCTGGTCACCGGCCAGCGCGGCGAGCCCCCGCACCGTCGGCGCCTCGTACAGCGCCCGGGTGCCGGGATCGACCTTGAGGGTGGCGCGCAGCCGGGCGACCAGGCGGGCCGCGATCAGGGAGTGCCCGCCGAGCGCGAAGAAGTCGGAGTCCGCGTACACCTCGTGCTTCGGCAGCCCGAGGACCTCGGCGAACAGGTCGCGGACGATCTCCTCGACCGGTGTCCCCGGCAGCGCGCCGGGCATGGCGGCGGCGAGGCTCAGGGCGGGCAGGGCGCGCCGGTCGACCTTTCCGTTCGGGGTGAGCGGCAGGGCGTCGACCGTCATCAGCGCGGCCGGGACCATGTAGTCCGGCAGCTGGCGCTGGAGGTAGCCGCGCAGGGTCACCGCCAGGTCGACGGTGCTGTCGAAGGCGGTGGGGGTGTTGGCGCAGTCGGCGGCCTCGGGGGCCGCGGCGGCGTCCAGGGCGTAGCCGGCCGTGAGCGGGCCTTCGGTGCCGGGGGCGAGCAGGACGATGTCGACGGCCTCGGCGGCCTCGGCCGACCAGGTGGCGAACGCCCGGTACCCGGCGTCCTCGGCGAGGGCGCAGAGCTCCTCCGGGTCGGGGGCGGCGGGCGTCCGCTCGGCCTGCCGGGCGGCCTCGGCGAGGGTGGCGCCGGAGTCGATCCCGCGCATCACGGCCCACTCCCGGTGGATCCGGGCGTTGGGCACCCCGGCGATCCGCAGCGCGGCGGGCGCCTCGGTCCGCAGGTGCTCCGCCAGTTCGGCGGTGGAGGCCAGGTCGGTGCCCCAGCCGAGCCGCGGCAGCTCCCGCAGGTCGGCGACCGGCTCGCCGGTGCCGAGCACGGCCTCGTAGCGGTAGCGGCTGAGCTCGTTGTGGTGGGTGCCGCGCTTGATCCGGACGTCCACCGCGCGGATCGCCGGCAGCTCGCGGGCGAGCGCGGTGAACAGCGCCGGGGAGAGCAGCAGTTCGGTCTCCAGTTCGATCCGCTGGCCGATCGAACGGCGGGTGCTCTCGACGTCCCGCTCCGGGCCGTCGGTGCCGGAGCGGGCCAGTTCCACGCCGGTCTGCATGCAGCGCAGCAGGTCCAGGTTGCGCAGGTCGCCGAGGAAGAACGAGCCGCCCGGGGCCAGCAGCGGCAGCACCCGCTCGATCACCGTCCGCAGGTACTCGACGTTGGGGAAGTACTGGATGACCGAGTTGATCACGACCGTGTCGAAGTGCCCGGAGGGCAGCCCGTCCACCACGTCCGCGGCCCGGCAGTGCAGGTGCACCCGGCCGCGCAGGCGGGGGTCCGCCTCGGTCTGGGCGCGCAGCGCCTCGATCACCGCCGGGGAGAAGTCGGTGCCCCAGTACTCCTCGCAGTCCGGGGCGAGCTGGGACATCAGCAGGCCGCTGCCCACGCCGATCTCCAGCACCCGGTTCGGCCGGAGTTCGCGGACGCGCTCCACCGTCGCCGCGCGCCACTCCCGCATCTGGTCGAGCGGAATCGGCAGGTCGTCGTAACTGCTGTTCCAGCCGACGAAGTTCTCGCCGAGGTCGGTGGAGGCGGCGTCCTCGTAGAGGGTCTCGTAGATCTCCCGCCACTCGGTGACCTGGCTGGCCGACTCCGCCGCGGCGGCGGCCGCGGGCACCACGTGGGCGACCAGCCGCCGGTCGTCCTCGGCCTGCTGGTACACCGAGACCACGGCCTCGGAGACGGCCGGGTGGGCGGTGAGCACCGCCTCGATCTCGCCCAGCTCGATCCGGAAGCCGCGCAGCTTGATCTGGTTGTCGACCCGGTCGAGGAACTCGACCGCGCCGTCCTCGCGCAGCAGGACGTGGTCACCGGTGCGGTAGAACCGGCCCGAGCCGGGCTCGACCGGGTCGTCGACGAAGCGCTCGGCGGTGAGTTCGGGGCGGTTGAGGTAGCCGAGCGCGAGGCAGGGCCCGCCCAGGTACAGCTCGCCGGAGCCGCCGGGGGCCACCGGCCGGAGGTCGTCGCCGAGGACCAGCGCGACGGTGGCGCCGATCGGCCTGCCGATCGGGATCGTCCTGGCGTCCTGCGCCACTTCGGTGATCTCGTACCAGGTGGCGAAGGTGGTGGTCTCGGTGGGCCCGTACACGTGCAGCAGGTGCTCCGGCGGCCGGGCCGCCAGCACCTGGCGCACCCGCCGGGGGTTGCACGCCTCGCCGCCGAAGAGCAGCACCCGCAGCGGCCCGAAGGCCGCGGGCCGCTCCCGGGCGATCTGGTTGAACAGCGCGGTGGTCAGGAACAGCACGGTCAGCCCGTGCTCCCGGACGGCCCGTTCGAAGGAGGCCGGGTCCACCACGGCGTCCTTCGGCAGGCCGACCAGCCGGGCGCCGGCGGTGAGGGCGCCCCAGATCTCGAAGGTGACCGCGTCGAAGGCGGGGTTGGCGGCCTGCGCCATGACGTCCCGCTCGGTGAGCCGCACGTAGTCGGTGGACCCCAGCAGGTCCAGGACGGCGCGGTGCGGGACGACAACTCCCTTGGGAGTGCCGGTGGTTCCGGAGGTGTAGCAGACGTAGGCGGCGTCCTCGCCGGACGGCGTCACCTCCGGCAGGGCGGTCGGCAGGGCGGCGATCTCCTCGGCGAGGGCGTCCACCGCGACCACGTCCGCGCCCAGGCCCTCGCAGTCCGCCGCGAAGTCCTCGCGCGTCACCACGGCCCGCGCGGCGCAGTCGGCGAGGATCAGCCGCCGGCGCTCCACCGGGTGCGACGGGTCCACCGGCACGTACGCGGCCCCGGTCCGGACGATGGCGAGCAGCGCCACCACCAGTTCGGCGCCGGCCGGCAGGCAGGTGACCACGTGGTCGCCGGGCCGCACGCCGCGGGCCGTCAGGAGCGCCGCCAGCTGGTTGGCCCGGCGGCTCAACTCGCCGTAGCTCAAGGACGTTCCGGTGTCCGGATAGTCAACCGCCGGCGCGTCCGGACGGCGCACCGCGTGCCGCTCGACGAGGTCCGAGAGGGACCCGGAGGCGACGCCGCCCCCTGAAGTTCGCATACCAATGGTCACGCCAGTCATGCCCATATCCCCCATGGCAAGAACCACACCCAAACGTTCGCGGACGCCCGTCCGCCGTTCGACGACACCCCTGGCCGCCGCGGAAGTGTCCGCTACGGGAGGCCCGGTGCCTGAATATCGGTGCTGCCTCGTCAGGCTATGTGCTGATGTGGACATGGTCAATGGTCCAAAAATCTTGCTTTCGAAGGTGGGGCCGCGCACGGCCCACCCCCGGACCCGACCGTTCCGCTCCCCAAACGGCGGGCCCCGCAAACCAGTTCGCCCACCACCCGTCGGCACCGCGGCGTGGACGCGACGCGCGGGCGGCCGGTCGAGGCGGCCGTATAGATCCTTGATGGGCCGCCGATAGTGACGCCCCTCACCCTCGGTCCTGGCAGGTCCGACGCCGTACCCGTACGGCGGGAGAGCGCGCCGCCTGCCTCCCGAGGCTTCGCCGACCGGCGGAGGCCGACCTACCGGACCTCTGAGTGAGCACCACCGGAGAAGGAGGAGAGTGGCCGTGCCGACCCCCGTGGAACGGACCGCCCGTCACGCCCCGCCGACACCCCGCCGCAAGCCCCTGATCGAGCGGGTGGCCGGCTGGTCGGCCGAGCACAGAAAGACCGCCCTGATCGGGTGGATCGTCTGCGTCGTGCTGGCGCTCGCGGTCGGTTCGATGACGGGCGGCGAGAGCCCGAAGGCCTACGACCCGGGCGAGTCCGGCCACGCCCAGCGCATGATCGACCAGGCCGGCCCCAACTCCCGGCCGCCGGCCGAGAGCGTGCTGATCCAGGCCGGGCCCGACGCCCCGGTGTTCGCCGCCAACCCCGCGATGCACCGGGCCGCCGCCGAGGTCGCCGACGCGCTGCGGGCGCTGCCGGCCGACACCCTCACCGAGCTGCGCGAGCCGACCGGGGACGCGGGGAAGAACCAGGTCTCGCCCGACGGGCGGTCCGTGCTGGTCAGCTTCTCGCTCGCCGGCCCCGGCTACGGCTGGGACAACGCGGACGCCAACGTCGCGCTCACCCAGGCCGCGGTGGCCAAGGTGGCCGCCGCGCACCCCGACCTGAAGATCGTCGAAGCCGGGAACGCCAGCGTCAACCAGGCGGTGTCCAAGGCCACCGCGAAGGACTTCGCCAAGGCCGAGCAGACCTCGGTGCCGCTCACCCTGCTGGTGCTGCTGGTCGTCTTCGGCGCCCTGGTGGCGGCCGGCATCCCGGTGCTGCTGTCGATCACGGCGGTGGCGGCGGCGCTCGGCCTGATGCACCTGGTGGGCCACTGGGTGCCGGTCAACAACTCGGCCGCCTCGGTGGTGCTGCTGGTCGGCATGGCCGTCGGCGTCGACTACTCGCTGTTCTACCTGCGCCGGGTCCGCGAGGAGCGGCTCGCCGGCCGTCCGCACGCCGACGCGCTGCGGGTCACCGCCGCCACCTCGGGCCGCGCGGTGGCCGTCTCCGGCCTGACCGTGATGGTCTCGATGGCGGGCCTGCTGTTCACCGGGATCGACACCTTCACCGGGATGACGCTCGGCACCATCCTCGTGGTACTGCTGGCCGTCGCCGGCTCCCTCACCGCACTGCCCGCGCTGCTGTCGATGCTCGGCCACCGGATGGACGCGGGCCGGCTGCCCTGGCTGGGCCGCCGACGCGCCGCCGCCCGGGACTCCCGGATGTGGCGCGCGCTGGTCGGCCAGGTCGTCCGGCGTCCGCTGGTGTGGGGCGGCTCGGTGCTCGCCCTGCTGCTGGTCGCGGCCCTGCCGGCGCTGGACATGCGGCTGGCCGACCCGAGCCTCCAGGACGAACTGCCGCGCAGCGTCCCGGAGATCGCCAACATGGTGGCCATCCAGGACGCCTTCCCCGGCAGCCCGGCCCCGGCCATCGTGGTGGCCCGCGGCCCGGTCGTGCACGGCGGCGAGTTCGACCGGGCGATCACCGCCCTGCACCAGCAGGTGGCCGACAGCAACGGCGCGCTGCACGAGCCGGTCGCGGTCGTCCCGGTCGGCGAGCCGGCCAACAACACCGTGGTGGTGTACGTCCCGCTGGCCGGCAACACCAGTGACGCCCCGGCCGTGGCCGCCCTGAAGACCCTGCGGGAGAAGGCCCTGCCGGAGAGCCTCGGCAAAGTGGACGGCCTGGAGTACGCGGTGACGGGCGAGACCGCCATCTCGGACTTCGCCGACGCCGTGCGCAGCAGCACTCCGTGGGTCTTCACCTTCGTCCTCGGCTTCGCCTTCCTGCTGCTGGTCGCCGCCTTCCGCTCGCTGGCCGTGCCGCTGGTGTCGATCGCGCTCAACCTGGTCTCGATCGGCGCCGCGTACGGCGTGATCACCTGGATCTTCCAGGAGGGGCACGGGAGTTCACTGGTCGGCTTCCACCCCTACGGCGGGGTGATCAGCTGGCTGCCGCTCTTCATGTTCGTGATCCTCTTCGGCCTGTCGATGGACTACCACGTCTTCATCCTGAGCCGGATCCGCGAGCTGCACGTGCGCGGCAGGGACGGCCGGACGGCGGTGACCAAGGGCATCAGCGGCAGCGCGGGTGTCGTCACCAGCGCGGCGGTCGTCATGGTCGCGGTCTTCTCGATCTTCGCCACGCTGTCGATGGCCGACTACAAGATGCTCGGCGTCGGCATGGCGGTGGCCGTCCTGATCGACGCCACGCTCGTCCGCGGGGTGCTGCTCCCGGCGGCGCTGGCCCTGCTCGGGGAGCGCTCCTGGGCGCTGCCGGGCTGGCTGGCCTGGGTGCCGAGCCTGTCGGTCGAGGGCGAGGCCGAAGACGAGGTCGAGGGCGAGGTCGAGGGCGAGGTCGAGGGCGAGGTCGAGGACGAGGGCGGCTTCGAGCCCGAGGCCGCCGCCCCGGCCCGGCCCGCACGGCCAGCGACCGGCGCCGGCCTCCCCGAGCCCGGCGCCCCGGCCCCCGTACGGGAGCCCGTCCGGGCCTGAACCCCGCACCGACCCGGCCCCGGCGCGCGGCAGGGCAGGCCGCCCGCCCACCGGACCACCCTCGCACCACCGCACCAGGCAAGGCCCAGAACGACGGCCCGTCGTACTGCTCAGGCAGCTCGACGGGCCGTTCCGCACCCCTGACGCCCGCTCCGAGGACGCACCCATGACCACTGCCCCGTCCCCCGCCGCCCCGACGGAAGCCTCCCCGGCACCCGGCGAAGTCTCCACCTACCGCCGCCTGCTGGACCTGCTGGCGACGAACCCGGCCGGCTACCGGGCGATCCGCCACCAGCCCGAGGGGAACACCGCCCTCGCCAGCGAGCTGCGCGGCCACCCGCTGGACCAGGCCGCCAAGTCCATCGTCCTGCGGGCCGGGCGGAGCCGGCGGGACGGCGGCGGGCGGTACGCGCTCGCCGTGGTGCCGGGCGACCGCCGGGTCGACCTGGACGCCGTCGGCCGGGCCCTCGGATCCGACCGCGTCGGCTTCGCGGACCGCTCCACCGCCGAGCGGCTGAGCGGCTGCGTCAGCGGCTCGATCATCCCGTTCTCGTTCCACCCCGAGCTCGAACTCCTCGTGGACGCCGACTTGCTGACCCGCCCCCACCTCTACTTCAACGCGGCCCGGCTCGACCGCTCGATCGAGCTGTCCACCGCCGCGTACCGGACGCTCGCGCAGCCCCGGGTGCTCGCCATCGCCGTCTGACCCCGCCGACCGCACAAGGAGTCTCAATGGCCGAGTCAAGCCGTCTGCGCGACGTGATCGGGGGTGAAGACCCGGTTGTCGCGCAGGAGCGCCCACAGGACGCTTACCCGT
>NZ_JBVITE010000018.1:126181-128924 GCF_055575155.1 Kitasatospora sp. NPDC034533 | reverse complement strand
ACCGCCGCGATCTGGCACAACGACCAGACCGGGCAGCCCGTCATGCGTTCCCTCACCGCGTACGACCACTGAACCCCTTGGCATCAATCATCTAGGTGCGTCGTACCGGGACGCCGGTGACACGCGTGCCGGGACGACACCCCTACGGGGTCCGGGCGTCCGCCGGCGGGGTGACGGGTGCCTTCGCCGGGTCGTTCGCCGGCGCGTCGCTCGGCGCCGGCGGCTGCGGGGTCGCCCCGCCGGTGGGCCGCCCGCCGCCCGCGGGTTCCGACGCACCGGCCGACGGGGTCGCGCTCGGCCCCGTCGAGGGCGAGCCCTTGCCCGCACCGGCGCCCGGCGTGGCGTCCGGCTCCCGGCTCGGCCGGGTGGTCGCCGGTGCCGACGCGCCGCCGGAGGGCGTGGACTCCGGGCCCCGCCCGCCGCCACCGGTGGACGGCCGCTGCTCGGGGGCGTCCTTGGGAGTGGAGGACTTGGGCGCCACCGAGCCGCCGAAGGAGGTGCCGTTGCCCGACTCGCCCTTGACCGTCGCCGACACCGGCTGCCCGGTGGCCAGTTCGAAGGCCACGATCGGCACCATCGCCAGCACGAAGACCAGCCCGGACACCGCCGCGTAGGTCTTCCAGCTCCAGCGCCGCCGCGCCCGCACCACCTGCGGCGCGTTCCACTCCGAGGTGACCCCCGCCGGCTGCACCCGCGTCTGCGGCGGCCCGGGCTCCGCCGGCACCTGGCGCAGGGAGTTGACCGTCGCGTTCGGCCCGCGGTCCACCGCCCCGCGCAGCTGCTCGCCGGTCCGCTTGAAGATGTGCTGGAACACCGCGCCGCCGGTGGTCGCCCCGACGCTCACCACGGCGGCGCCCACGATCGTGCCGTACACCCCCAGTTCGGAGGCCAGCAGCGCGCCCACCACCGTGGCCAGCGCACTCGCCGCGACCTGAGCCACACTCAGATCGATCCGCTTGCGCTCCTCTTTGGCCTTGCCGCCCTCCTCGACGGCACTCCGCTCCGGCATCGACATCCCTCGGGTTCGTACGACCGTTCTTCGAACAAGACACTCCATCTTGCCCAAAGAAGGACACAAGGGACGAAAATGCGGTTCTTCGCACCCGGATTGTGTGAAGATGATCACCGTTCATCCGGCGGTGGTCCGCCATTGGGGGAGCGCGCTCTTGAGATTCCCGTGAATCGCGGGAGACTTGAGCGGCGAGCCGCCCCGTTGAATGCCACGAATGGAGTACTGTTCGTAAAGCCCGAGCCTTGGGTCGACTTGTCGACTGCGCCAACACCGGCAGCTTGACGAGGAGCCACGGAACGGGCACGCACGGCGACGCCGGTCCCGGATCGTCGCAGTCACTCCGCGTGCGAGGACGGCCGGGACACCCAGGCGCGACGTCGACGGATGGCGTGGCAAAAAGGCAACCGTGCCACAACGGCGTGCGCGGGCGTAAGCCCGACACGCCGGGGAACTCAGCAAGGTTGTGGCCAGTCGCGAGTGGGCAGGCCACACTCAGTACGGGAGCAGCGACGCAGGTGACGTCGGCAGGCACCACCCGGGAGGTAACCGTGCCCGAACTGCGGGTTGTGGCCGTCAGCAACGACGGCACACGGCTGGTGCTCAAGGCTGCCGACAGCACGGAGTACACCCTTCCCATCGACGAGCGGCTGCGTGCCGCTATCCGCGGCGACCGGCCGCGCCTCGGCCAGATCGAGATCGAGGTCGAGAGCCATCTGCGCCCCCGGGACATCCAGGCGCGGATACGAGCCGGTGCCTCCGCCGAGGAGGTCGCCCAGGCCGCCGGGATCTCCGTCGACCGCGTCCGCCGCTTCGAGGGGCCGGTGCTCGCCGAACGCGCGTTCATGGCCGAGCGCGCCCGCAAGACCGCCATCCGCCGCAACGGCGAGTCCCCCGGCCCGCAGCTGGGCGAGGCCGTGGCCGAGCGGCTCGCGCTGCGCGGCGCCGAGAAGGACACCGAGCGCTGGGACTCCTGGCGGCGCGACGACGGCACCTGGGAGGTCATCCTCTCCTACCGGGCCGACGGCGAGGGCCGCAGCGCCTCCTGGACGTACGACCCGCCCAGGCGCCTGGTCCAGCCCAACGACGACGAGGCCCGCGCGCTGATCGGCGAGAACGTCGACCGCGAGGAGGAGTCGGTCTTCCCGTTCATCCCGCGGATCGCCCGGCTCCCCCAGGACCGGCCGCCGCGCCCGATGATCGACCGGCCCTCGGCCGACCGCATCATGTCGGCCCGCGAGGTCCGCGAGTCTCGCGAGGCCACCGCCGAGTCCCGGGACTCGCTGACCAGCCTGCTCGACGTGGTGCCCGCCTTCCGCGGCGACCTCGCCGTCGGCGGCCCCAGCGCGATCGAGCCGGTGCCCGCCGAGGTCGCCGAGGAGGGCGAGGAGCCGGCCGCGGCAGCCGCCGCCCCGGCGGTCGGCGCGGGCTCGGCCTACGCCGACATCCTGATGCCGCGCGCCGTCGCCCCGCACCGCGAGCGCCTGGTCGGCACCACCGACCGGCAGGCCGAGGCGGACGGCGTCCGGCCGGGGCGCCGGGCCACCGTGCCCAGCTGGGACGAGATCGTCTTCGGCAGCCGGCGCAAGAAGCAGGAGTAGTAGTCGTCGCGGTACGCCGGAGGGGGGGGGGGGGGGGGCCCCCCCCCCCCCCCCCCCCCCCCCACCCCCCCCCCCCCCTTTTCGTGGGCGCCACCCAAGGGGGTCCGTTGCTTTGCCCCCCACTCCCCCCAAA
>NZ_JBVITE010000018.1:0-126171 GCF_055575155.1 Kitasatospora sp. NPDC034533 | reverse complement strand
GCACGAGAAGGGACTGGAGGTGGTGTGGTTCGGGGAGGGGGGGGGGGGGGGGGGGCCCCCCCCCCCCCCCCCTCCGGCGTACCCCGGGGAATCAGCCCGGCTGCTCGGTGACCGCCACCGGGCGGGTCCGGTCGCTCGACCACTCGCTCCACGAGCCCGGGTACAGCGTGGCCGGCAGGCCCGCCACCTCCAGGGCCAGGATCTGGTGCGCCGCCGTCACGCCCGAGCCGCAGTAGACCGCCGTCTCCCGCTCCCCCGCGCCCAGCGCCCGGAACCGCTCCGCCAGTTCGGCGGCGGGCCGGAACCGGCCGTCGGGGCCGACGTTCTCGGCCGTCGGCGCCGACACCGCGCCCGGGATGTGCCCGGCCCTCGGGTCCACCGGTTCGGTCTCACCCCGATAGCGCTCCCCGGACCGGGCGTCCAGCAGCAGGCCGCGGCGCGCCCAGGCCGCGGCGCCGTCCCCGTCCACCGTGGGCAGCTGACCCGGCGCCGGCTCGAAGTCGCCCTCCGCCGGCTCCGGCGGCTCGGTCGTCACCGGCAGTCCCGCCGCCCGCCAGGCCGCGAAGCCCCCGTCCAGCACCCGCACGTCCCGGTGCCCGGCCCAGCGCAGCAGCCACCACGCCCGGGCCGCCGCCATCGAGGCCGCGCCGTCGTACACCACGACCGGGCGCCGGGTGCTCACCCCGAAGCGGCGCATGGCCACCCCGAACTCCCCCGGGTCCGGCAGCGGGTGGCGCCCGCCCCGGCCGGGGGCGCCGGGCGGGGCGGCCAGGTCCCGGTCCAGCTCGACGAAGTGGGCGCCGGGCAGGTGCCCGGCCCGGTACTCCTCGGCCGCGGTCGGGCCGCCCGGCGCGGCACCGACCAGCTGGTAGCGCACGTCCAGCAGCACCGGCGGCAGCGCGGAGGCGAGCGCCTCGCTCAGCTCGGCCGCGGAGATCAGCGGGGAACCCTCGTTGTAGGTGGTCATGGCGGCCATTGTCGCGCAGCACGGTGATCGGCAGGGGTGGCGCCGGCTGCCCGCCGGCCCACGGGGCCCGACACGCCCGGCCCGCCGCGATTCGTGTGAGTCTTTTGCCGGACTTTCCGCGCGGCCAGAGGGTTGGGCGCCCGCCAGGGTGGAAGCATCACCCTCGCGTGCGAGGATCCCCGCGCGTCAACCACCCGTGAGGAGGCCCGCATTGCCCGCGGTGGAACTCCGACTGGCCCAGGGCACGCCCTGCTGGGTCAGCCTGCTGACCGACGACCTGCCCGGCGCCCGCGTCTTCTACGGCGCACTGCTCGGCTGGACGTACACGCCCGGGCCCGGGGAGATCGGCGACTACGTCCGGGCCCAGCTCGACGGAGTGCCGGTGGCCGGCCTCGGCGTCTCCGCCGCCACCGGCTTCCCGGTGCAGTGGACCACCTACTTCGCCGTGGACGACGCCGACCTCACGGCCCAACTGGTCCGCGAGTGCGGCGGGACCGTCGCCGTCGGACCGCTCCAGGCCGAACGCGCCGGGCGGATGGCCATCGCCTCCGACGTCTCCGGCGCGGTCTTCGGCCTCTGGCAGGGCGAGGAGCACCTCGGCCGGGAGGCCGGAAGCGAGCCCGGCGGCCCGGCCTGGGCCGAACTCCTCACCCCGGACGCGGAGGGCGCTGCCGCCTTCTACGCCACCGTGCTCGACCGCCCGGTCCGCGCCGAGGAGAACGAGACGGCGCTGCTGGTCAACGGGCGTCCGGTCGCCGGCATCCGGCACCGCGCCGAGCTGCGCGGCCACCCGCCGCGCTGGCGCACCCACTTCGCCGTCCGCGACGCCGAGTTGACGGCCCGCCATGCGGTCGAGCTCGGCGGCCGGGTCCTGGTCGAACCGCACGACACGGCCCGCGGCCGCGCCGCCCGGCTGGCCGACCCCCAGGGCGGGCACTTCTCCGTCCTGGAGGTGCTTCCGTAGGAGACGGCGGCGGGCCCGCCGCCCGAGCCGGGCCCGCGGCCCGGATCAGGCCTGCTGCTCCTCGAAGGGCAGCACGTCCGGGGAGAGCACCGAGGCGCGGGCCGTCGCGGCGGTCAGCCGGCGGCGGTGGTGGCGGCGGCACAGCACCTCGTAGCCGACCTCGTCCCGGGCCACCGAGATGTCGCCGATCACCACCTGGGCGCCCTCGACCACCATCACCCCGCCGACCGTCCGGGCGTTGTGGGTGGCCCGGGCGCCGCACCAGCAGAGCGCCTCGACCTGGAGCACCTCCACCCGGTCGGCGAGCTCGATCAGCCGCTGCGAGCCCGGGAACAGGCGGGTGCGGAAGTCGGTGGTGATGCCGAAGGTGTAGACGTCGATGTCCAGTTCGTCCACCACCCGGGCCAGCTGGTCGACCTGCTCGGCGGCGAAGAACTGTGCCTCGTCGCAGATCAGGTAGTCCACCCGGCCGCCGGCCGAGAGCCGGTGCACCACGTGCGCGTGGAAGTCGAAGTCGTCCGTCACCTCGACCGCGTCGGCCCGCAGGCCCAGCCGGCTGGAGATCGTCGCCTTGCCCGCCCGGTCGTTGCGGGTGAGGATCACGCCCTGCCGGCCGCGCGCGCTGTGGTTGTGGTCCATCTGCAGCGCCAGCGTCGACTTGCCGCAGTCCATCGTGCCCGAGAAGAACACCAGTTCAGCCATGGGTGGAGCAAGGGCCTTTCACATCAGGGGAGTTCGGGCACAGAAGAGTCAAGTGGGCGGAAGGGCCAGCCTGTTGGCGATGGCCTCGGGGCGTGCCCCTGGGTCGTGTCCCGTGATTCCCGCCGGGCGCGCGACGCGGATCACGGGGCACGGCCTAGCCGCGGACTTCGAGCAGCGGTACGAACTGCTCGACCGGGGTCATCGAACCGTGCAGGCCGATCATCGCCGACTCACCGGGCTCGTTGCGGGAGGCGACGATCGCGATGTCGTCGCGCGCCGCGGCGACCACGTCGCCGATCCGGGCGTACACCCGCTCGTCCACGGCCGGGCCGAACCAGCCCGCCGCGATCGCCTCGTCCCGGGTGGCCACCCACATGCGGTCGCCCAGCACCTCGCTCCAGACCGCGTGCACGTCGGCCGCGGCCCCCGGCACGGCGTACACGTGCCGGGCCCGGCCCTCGCCGCCGAGCAGCGCGACGCCGGCGCCCAGCTCCCAGTCCTCGTCGAAGTCGATCCGGTCCTCCGGCGCGATGTCGATCATGCCGTGGTCGGCCGTCACGTACATCGCCGAGCGCGGCGGGAGCTGCCCGGCCAGGCGGCGGGCCAGCCGGTCCACGGCGTCCAGCGTCATGCGCCACTCGTCCGAGTCCACCCCGAAGCGGTGGCCGGCGCCGTCCAGCTCGCTGACGTAGGTGTACACCAGCGCCCGGTCGTGCTCGGCCAGCCAGGAGGCCGCCAGGTCCATCCGCTCCTCGCCCGTGGTGCGGCCGAGGAAGGTGCCGCCGGACAGCGCCACCTTGGTCAGCGGGGTCTGGGAGAACAGCGGGGAGGAGACCTGCGCGGTCGCCACCCCGGCCCGGTGGGTGCGTTCGAAGACCGTCGGGTACGGCTGCCAGGCCTGCGGGTCGGTGGGCGGCTGCCAGCGCAGCTGGTTCATCAGGTAGCCGGCGCCCGGGACCGCCACCGTGTACCCGGCCAGGCCGTGCAGGCCCGGCGGCGTACCGGTGCCGACCGAGGCCAGCGAGGTCGCCGTGGTGGACGGGAAGCCCGCGGTCAGCGGACGGCCGCTGCCGCCCAGCGAGCTCCCGACGAGCGAGGACAGGAACGGCGCGTACTCCGGATGGCGCAGCAGCAGCTCCCAGCCCAGGCCGTCCACCAGGAACACCACCACCCGGTCCGCCGGGGCGATCGGGAGCGTCGCGGTGAAGCCGGGGACGCCGAGCCCCGCCGCCACCGAGGGCAGCAGGTCGCACAGCGAACCGCTGCCGTACGGGGGCGCGGGAGCCGTGGCCGGGTCAAGGATCTCGAAGGCGTCGTAGCCGTCGGCAGGAACGAAGGACATGGAACCGGATTCGTAGCGGGCGGAAACGGCGGCGATCAGACCCGCGGGCCGTTGCTGATCGTCGCGTCGGACAGCGCCCGGGCGAACACCAGCGCCTGGGCCACCGTCTCCGGGCCGTCACCGGCCTCGCTCACCCGCAGCGAGAGGTCGTCGGCGGTGGCGGAACCGGTGTAGCCGTGGTCCGCCTCGCAGTTCGGGTCCGAACAGCCGGCCGGCTCCAGGTCCAGGCGCTGCACCGCGCCCCAGCCGATCGTCAGCACCACCTCGCGCGGCAGGGTCCCCGGGGTGTACGTCTCCGGGTTCGCCACCATCCGGCTCACCACGACCGAGCCGATCCGGTCCAGCCGGACGCTCTCCGTCGAGGTCGTCGCGAACGGCACCGCCGGGCTGCCCTCGGCTCCGGACTGCTCGTCGGTGTGGCTCACCACGAACCGGGTCGGGGTGAGCACCAGCACCGTCACGTGCCGACGCACCTCGTTGGCGTCGAAGGTCGTCTCCTGGTGCACCAGGTAGGAGCTGATCGGCTCCGGGCCCACCGCGGACTCGACCGCCTCGGACACCAGGGCCGGGTAGTAGCCGCTGCGCTCGATCGCCGAGCGCAGGTCCTGAGTGGTGGTGGTACCGGTCTTCGCCATATCTCCATCCTGGCATGGTCCGCCGACGAAGCGGGCGGCGCGGCGCCGAGCTTCGGACAACAGCGCCCGGGCAGGGCGCAACCAAGGAAGGTTACAGCGTGCTCATGGCGCGTGGGCCCAGATCGCTGCGGACCGGCAGGGGCGCCACCCGCACCCGTGCCCCCAGGATCGCCAGTCCGTGCGGGGCCACGACCACCGGTTCGAGGTCCACCGAGGCGATCTCCGGTACGTCGTCCACCAGTTGCGAGACCCGTAGCAGCAGTTCCTCCAGGGCGCCGGTGTCCACCGACTCCGCGCCGCGCCAGCCGAACAGCAGCGGTGCCGCCCGTACCTCCCGGACCAGCCCGGCGACGTCCTGGTCGGTGGCCGGGACCAGGCGGTGCGCCAGGTCCCCCAGGAGTTCGGCCGGTGCGCCGGCCAGGCCGAAGGAGAGGATCGCGCCGACGGCGGGGTCCACGCTGGCGGCGATCACCGTGTCCACCCCGCGCGGGGCCATCCGCTGGACCACCAGCTCGGCCTGTGCGGCGCCGCCGAGCAGCGCGTCCAGTTCGCGGTGGGCGCGGCGCAGGCCCGCCTCGCCGGTCAGGTCCAGCCGGACGCTGCCCAGGTCGGGGCGGTGGCGCAGGTGCGGGGCGGTCGCCTTGAGGGCCACCGGGTAGCCGAGCGCCCCGGCCGCCCGGACGGCGGTCTCCTCGTCCGGGGCCGGCATCGTCGGCGAGACGTCGATCCCGTAGTGGGCCAGCAGTTCCCCGGCCTCGGCGTCGGGCAGGGTGATCCGGGCGCCGCCGGGCTGGGTGCGCGCGGCTGTCGCGGCCCGGGTGCTCAGCGCCGCCTCCACCAGCCGACGGGCGCCGGGCTCGTCGATCCGGTCCAGTTCGGGAACGCGCGCCGTCTCCTCCGCCTCGGCCGTGCGGCGGCGCCACTGCGCGTAGTGCACCGCGTGGGTGAGGGCGTGCACGGCCCGTTCGGGCGCGGGGTAGGCGGGGATGCCGCCGGGGCGCAGGCGGGCCGGGAGGTCGGTCAGTGCCAGGTGGGTGAGCAGCAGCGGCTTTCCCAGCTCCCGGGCGCGCTGTCCGGCTTCGAGCAGGGCGGCGGCGATCTCCGGGTCGTCCGAGCCCACCGTGGGGTCGTCCTCGGCGGTCAGCCGGCCGCCCATGAAGGCGTGCGCGGAGGTGCCGATCGGGGGGATCGCGACGGCGATCACCGCGTCCACGGCCGGGTCGGCGAGCGCGACGTCCAGGGCGATCCGGAAGTTCTCGCCGGTCGCGGCGGTGGTGAGGTCGACGGGCGTGCGCGGGCGCAGGCCGGCGCTGAGCAGGGCGTCGTAGGTGAGCAGCCCGAGCGAGTCGGAGTTGCCGACCACCGCGACCCGGTCGCCGGGCGGCAGCGGCTGCTGGGCCAGCAGCTCGCCGGTGTCGTACAGCTCGGTGATGGTCCCCACCCGGGTGACGCCCGCCTGTTCGAACAGGGCGTCCACCGTCGCGTCGCGCAGTCCGGTGGCGGTGGCGGGGACGGCGTGGCCGGGCGGCAGGCTGCCGGTGTGCCGGGCGCCCTTGACCACCACGACCGGCTTGACGGCGGCCAGCCGGCGGGCGATCCGGGTGAACTTGCGCGGGTTGCCGAAGGACTCCAGGTACAGCAGCACCACCTGGGTGGCCTCGTCCTCGGCCCAGTACTGGAGGAAGTCGTTGCCGGAGACGTCGGAGCGGTTGCCGACCGAGGCGAAGGAGGAGATGCCGAGGCCGCGCTTGTGGGCGGCCTCCAGCAGGGCGACGCCGATCGCGCCGGACTGGCAGAAGATGCCGAAGCCGCCGCGGGCGGGCAGGCGCGGGGCGAGCGAGGCGTTCAGCGGGCGATGAGGGTCGGTGTTGATCAGGCCGAAGGCGTTCGGGCCGATCACCCGCATGCCGGCCGCGCGGGCCTGGCGGACCAGCGCGCGCTGCCGGTCCCGGCCCTCCGGGCCGGTCTCCGCGTAGCCGGCGGTGACCACCACCAGGCCCTGCACCCCGTGGGCGCCGCACTCGGCGACGGCGGCCGGGACGGCGCTCTCGGGGACGGCGATCACCGCGAGGTCCACCGGGCCGGGGATGTCCAGGATCGAGCGGTGGACCGGGACCCCGTCCAGTTCGGTGCCGGGCTCGGCGTTGCGGTTCACCGCGTGGAGGGGGCGGTCGGCCGGGGCCTCCCCCAGCAGGTCGCGCAGGATGGCCCGGCCGACGGTCTGCGGGGTGCGGGAGACCCCGATCACCGCCACCGAGCGCGGGGTGAGCAGCCGCTGCACGGAGCGCGCCTCGGCGCGGTGCTCGCGGGCGCGCATCACGGCGAGCGAGCGGTCGGTCTGTTCGAGGTCGAACTCCAGGTGCACCACGCCGTCGGCGAAGCTGCGGCGCTGGGTGTAGCCGGCGTCGGTGAAGACCTTCACCATCTTCCGGTTCTCCGGCAGCACCTCGGCCTGGAAGCGGCGGATGCCGCGCTCCTGGGCCACCGCCGCGATGTGCTCCAGCAGGGCGGAGGCCACACCGCGGCCCTGGTGGGCGTCCTGCACCAGGAAGGCCACTTCGGCGTCGGTGCCGGTGTCGGAGGGACGGCCGTCGGCGTCGATCCGGTCGTACCGGACGGTGGCGATGAAGTGGTCGCGGACCACCACCGCGAGGCCCACCCGGTTCACGAAGTCGTGGTGGGTGAAGCGGCGGACGTCCTTGTCGGAGAGCCGCGGGTAGGGGGCGAAGAACCGGAAGTACTTGGACTGGTCCGACACCTGCTCGTAGAAGTCCACCAGCCGTCCGGCGTCGGCGGGGGTGATCGGCCGGATCCGGGCCGTGCCTCCGTCGCGCAGCAGGATGTCCGCTTCCCAGTGCTGCGGATAGTCGGGTTGTTCGGGGTTCGCCACCGCGGGGTCTTCCACATTCGTCAGGTTATCCGGCGGCGAGCCGAATGGCGTCGGCCGTGTGCCCACGGCAGGGTGGACAGGGCTGACAGCGGGGGTTTATGCCCCGAAAAGAAACAATCACAAGTCCTGAACGCTGCGGTTCCCAGGGGCCGCCTGCGTGCAACACTGGTCTAGACAACATGGCCGCTTCCCCCCGCTCCCCGAGCACGGCCGTGACCAGTTTCACCGGAAAGGCACGTCTCATGGCTGAGCGCCGCGTCACCATCGGTTGGGCCGAGGGCCTGCACGCCCGTCCCGCCTCCGTCTTCGTCCGGGCCGTCACGGCCACCGGCGTGCCGATCACCATCGCCAAGCCGGGCGGCAACCCGGTCAACGCCGCCTCCATGCTCGGCCTGCTCGGCCTCGGCGCCCAGGGCGGCGACGAGGTCATCCTCGCCTCCGACGCCGAGAACGCGGACGACGCCCTCGACCGCCTCGCCAAGCTCGTCTCCGAAGGCCTCGACGAGCTCCCCGCCACCGTCTGAGCCCCTCGCAGCCCACCGATCGGGGTGCCGCCGGATTCCGGCGGCACCCCGATCCGCTGTGGTCAGCCCTTGACGCAGACGACCTGCTTGAGGTGCGCGACCACCTCGACCAGGTCCTTCTGCTGCTCGATGACCTTCTCGATGTTCTTGTAGGCGCCCGGGATCTCGTCCACCACGCCGCCGTCCTTGCGGCACTCCACGCCCTTGGTCTGCTCGGCCAGGTCCTGGGTGGTGAACCGCTTCTTCGCGGCGTTGCGGCTCATCTTGCGGCCGGCGCCGTGCGAGGCGGAGTTGAACGAGGCCGCGTTGCCCAGACCGCGGACGATGTAGGAGCCGGTGCCCATCGAGCCGGGGATGATGCCGAGGTCGCCGGAGCCGGCCCGGATCGCGCCCTTGCGGGTGACCAGCACGTCGACGCCGTCGTACGTCTCCTCCGACACGTAGTTGTGGTGGCAGCTGATCACCTCGTCGAAGGTGACCTTCGCCTTGGCGAACTCCCGGCGGACGACGCCCTGGAGGAGCGCCATCATCAGGGCCCGGTTGTGCTTCGCGTACTCCTGCGCCCAGTAGAGGTCCTGGCGGTAGGCGTTCATCTGCGGGGTGTCGGCGATGAACACCGCGAGGTCCCGGTCGATCAGGCCCTGGTTGTGCGGCAGCGAACGGGCGACGTCCATGTGGTGCTCCGCCAGCTCCTTGCCGATGTTGCGGGAGCCGGAGTGCAGCATCAACCAAACAGAGCCGGATGTATCGACACACACCTCGCAAAAGTGGTTCCCCGACCCGAGCGTTCCCATCTGCTGCATCGCCCGCCCGCGGCGCCACTTGACGTCCTCCGCCACCCCGTCGAAGCGCTGCCAGAAGTCGTCCCAGCCCGCCGTGCGGAAGCCGTGCAGCTTGGCCGGATCGACCGGGTCGGAGTGCAGGCCGCGGCCGACCGGGATGGCCTGCTCGATCCGGCCGCGCAGGTGGGAGAGGTCGTCCGGGAGGTCCTTCGCGGTCAGCGAGGTCTTCACCGCGCTCATGCCGCAGCCGATGTCGACGCCGACCGCCGCCGGGCAGACCGCGCCCTTCATGGCGATGACGGAACCGACCGTCGCGCCCTTGCCCAGGTGGACGTCGGGCATCACGGCGAGGCCGTGCAGCCAGGGCAGCGAGCTGATGTTGCGCAGCTGCTGCATGGCCTGGCCCTCGACGGTGGCCGGGTCGGTCCACATCCGGATCGGCACCCGGACGCCGGGCACCTCGGTGTACGTCATGGCTGAACGACCTCCAGAGGTCGGGGAGTTCGAAGAAGGAATCCGCCGCGCGAAGAATCCCGGCGCGGCTCGGGGAAGTTCAGAGGGTGGGGCTCAGACGCCCTGGGCGACGGCACAGGGGGAATACGGCCTCGGGGAGCGTCGTATGGCTTGCTCGACCCGCATGGTGACCGCCTCCCTTCCCCTCGTCGCAGTTCGCGGTTCACGGCCCGCCGTTCGCACGTGCTGTGCGCCGGGGAACATCTATCCACGGAACGGGCCCGGCCCGCAACGGATTTAAAAACGCGTCCGGCCCGGCGGAGCGAATGCTCCGCCGGGCCGGACGGTGATCCGACGGAGGGATCAGCTGACGACGGTGACCTCGCCGATCCCGAGCGCCCGCACGTCGTCGGCGATCACCGAGGCGTCGCCGACCAGTACGGTGACCAGCCGGTCCGGCGGGAAGGCCGCGACGACCGCCTCGGTGGCGGCGGCGGTGGGCAGTTCGGCGAGCTGCCGGTAGACCTCGGCCTGGTAGTCGTCCGGCAGGTACTGCTCGACCTGGTCGGCCAGCGTGCCGGCCACCGAGCCCGCCGTCTCGTACTTCAGCGGGGCGACGCCGACCAGGAACTGCACGGCCTCGTCGCGCTCGGCGTCGGTGAGGCCCTCGGCCGCGAGGGTCCGCAGGATGGTCCAGGTGTCGGCCAGCGCGGGCGCGGTGGAGGCGGTGTCCACCGAGCCGCTGATGGCGAGCAGCGAGCGCCCGCTGCCGTCGGCGGCCGAGCGCAGCGGCTGGGCGAAGGCGCGGACGCCGTAGGTGTAGCCCTTCTCCTCGCGCAGGACCCGGTCCAGGCGGGAGGTGAGGGTGCCGCCGAGGCAGTAGGTGCCCAGGGTCTGGGCGGCCCAGACCGGGTCGTGGCGGTCGGGCCCGATCCGGCCGATGAGCAGCTGGGTCTGGACGGAGCCGGGCCGGTCCACGATGACGACGCGGCCGCGGTCGTCGCCGGTGACCGGGGCGTGGACGGACGGTGCGGCGGCGTCGCCCGTCCAGGTGCCGAGGGTGCTCTCCAGCAGCACGGGCAGGTCGATCCCGGTGAGGTCGCCGACCACCACGACGGTGCTGGTCGCCGGGCGCACGTGGGCGTCGTAGAAGGCCTTGACGGCGGCGCGGTCGATCGACTTGACGGTGTCGGCGGTGCCGGCGCGGGGCCGGGAGAGCCGGTCGGCGGCGTCGAACAGCTCGGCGTACAACGCCTTCGCGGCGCGCCGGGCGGGGTTGGCCTGCTCGTGGACGATCTCGTCCAGGCGGTTGGCGACCAGGCGCTCGATCTCGGCCTCGGGGAGGGCGGGAGCGCGCAGGGCGTCGGCGAGCAGGGACAGGCCGCGCTGGAGCCGGGAGGCGGGGACCTCCAGGGAGATCCGGATGCACGGGTGGTCGGCGTGCGCGTCGAGGGTGGCCCCGGCGCGCTCCAGCTCGGCGGCGAACTCCTCGGCGCTGAGGGAGTCGGTGCCCTCGCTGAAGGCGCGGGCGAGGATGCCGGCGATGCCGTCCAGGCCCTCGGGCTCGGCGGCGAGCGGGGCGTCGACGAGGACCTCGACGGCGACGAGCTGCTGGCCGGGCCGGTGGCAGTGCAGGACGGTGATGCCGTTGCCGAGGGCGGCCCGCTCGGGGGCGGGGAAGTCCCAGGGGCTGGGCGTGCCCGGCTGCGGCTGCGGGTGGAAGGTCATGGCGGGGACGTAGTCGGTGCTCATACGGCGGCACCCTCCTCTTCGGAAGCGTCGGTGTCGGCGTCGGTCTCGGCGGCGGCGGTCGGCTCGTAGACGAGGACGGCCCGGTTGTCGGGGTGGAGCCGGGCCTTGGCGACGGCCTGGACCTCCTCGGCGGTGACGTCGAGGACCTTGGGGAGGGCGTCGTTGAGCAGCTTGGGGTCACCGAACAGGACGGCGTAGCGGCACAGTTCGTCGGCGCGGCCGGCCACGGTGGTGAGCCGGTCGAGCCACTCGCGCTCGATCTGGGCCTGGGCCCGTTCGAGTTCCTCGGGCGTGGGGCCCTCGGCGGCGAAGCGGGCGAGTTCCTCGTCGACGGCGGTGCCGATCTGGTCGAGGGTTGCGTCGCCGGAGGTCTTGACGTCGAGCCAGCCGAGGCTGGGGGCGCCGGCCAGGCGCAGCAGGCCGAAGCCGGCGGCGACGGCCGTGCGGTCGCGGCGGACCAGCCGGTTGTAGAGGCGGCTGGACTCGCCGCTGCCGAGGATGGTGAGGGCCAGGTCGGCGGCGTCGGCCTCGCGGGTGCCGTCGTGCGGGAGGCGGTAGGCGGCCATCAGGGCGCGGGAGGGGACGTCCTCGTGGACCTCCTCGCGGATCTCGCGGCCGATGGTCTCCGGGAGCTCGCCCGAGCGCGGCGGCTGCTTGCCGTCGTGGGCGGGGATGGAGCCGAAGTACTTCTCGACCCAGGCGATGGTCTGCTCGGGGTCGATGTCGCCGACGACGGAGAGCACCGCGTTGTTGGGCGCGTAGTACGTGCGGAAGAACGCGCGGGCGTCCTCCAGGGTGGCCGCGTCCAGGTCGGCCATCGAGCCGATCGGGGTGTGGTGGTACGGGTGGCCGTCGGGGAACGAGAGCGCGGTGAGCTTCTCGAAGGCGGTGCCGTACGGGACGTTGTCGTACCGCTGGCGGCGCTCGTTCTTGACGACGTCGCGCTGGTTCTCCATGGACGTCTCGTCGAGCGCGGCGAGCAGCGAGCCCATCCGGTCGGCCTCCAGCCAGAGGGCGAGCTCCAGCTGGTGGGCGGGCATGGTCTCGAAGTAGTTGGTGCGCTCGAAGCTCGTGGTGCCGTTGAGCGAGCCGCCGGCGCCCTGGACGAGCTCGAAGTGCCCGTTGTTGGAGACGTTGGCGGAGCCCTGGAACATCAGGTGCTCGAAGAGGTGCGCGAGGCCGGTGCGGCCCTTGACCTCGTGCCGGGAGCCCACGTCGTACCAGAGGCAGACGGCGGCGACCGGGGTGAGGTGGTCCTCGGAGAGGACGACGCGCAGGCCGTTGGCCAGGCGGTGCTCGGTGATGGCGATGCCTCGGCTGGAGGCGGGGGCCGGGTTGGCCATGCGCTCGGGTCCTTCCCGTCGTCGATGTCGGGGTTCGTGTGGCGTCCCCCATTGTGGTGCAACGTCCGGGGACCGCGTTCGTGTCCGCGCGGACGGGGGCGTTCGCCAGGGGCGGAAGAGGGCCGCTGACCGGGAGTGTCGGCGCGAGGGTCCACAATGGGGGCGCCGCGCCCTGTCGACGGCGCCCGGTTGACGGGCCCGCCGGCAGCGCGGCACGGAGCCGCCCGACGACCGCCCCGGCGTTCGGCGACCGACCGACCGACGAATGACCGAGACACAGCCAGCGACACGTAAGGGAGCCCCGCCGCGATGGCCCGCCGCAGTTCGCAGACCCCGCCGCCCGGAGACTTCGAGGAGCGGATCCTCGACGTCGACGTCGTGGACGAGATGCAGGGCTCCTTCCTGGAGTACGCCTACTCGGTGATCTACTCGCGTGCGCTGCCCGACGCGCGGGACGGCCTGAAGCCGGTGCACCGCCGGATCCTGTACCAGGCCAACGAGATGGGCCTGCGCCCGGAGCGCGGGCACGTGAAGTGCGCCCGCCTGGTGGGCGAGGTGATGGGCCGGCTGCACCCGCACGGGGACGCGTCCATCTACGACTCGGTGGTGCGCATGGCGCAGCCGTTCTCGATGCGGCTGCCGCTGATCGACGGGCACGGCAACTTCGGCTCGCTGGGCAACGACGACCCGCCGGCCGCGATGCGGTACACCGAGTCGCGGCTGACGGCCGCCTCGATGGCGATGGTGGAGTCGATCCACGAGGACACCGTCGACTTCGGCCCCAACTACGACGGCAGCGAGCAGGAGCCGCTGGCGCTGCCGGCCGCGTTCCCGAACCTGCTGGTGAACGGCGCGACGGGCATCGCGGTGGGCATGGCGACGAACATGCCGCCGCACAACCTGTCCGAGGTGGTCGCGGCGGCCCGGCACCTGATCAAGCACCCGAACGCGGACCTGGACACGCTGATGCGGTTCGTGCCCGGTCCGGACCTGCCGACCGGCGGGCGGATCGTGGGCCTGTCGGGCATCCGCGACGCGTACGAGTCGGGCCGCGGCACGTTCAAGATCCGGGCGACGGCGACGGTGGAGGCGGTGACGGCCCGCCGCAAGGGCATCGTGGTCACCGAGCTGCCGTACAACGTCGGCCCGGAGAAGGTCATCTCGAAGATCAAGGACCTGGTCAACGCGAAGAAGCTCCAGGGCATCGCGGACGTCAAGGACCTGACCGACCGCGAGCACGGGCTGCGGCTGGTCATCGAGGTGAAGAACGGCTTCGTGCCGGAGGCGCTGCTGGAGCAGCTCTACAAGCTGACGCCGATGGAGGAGACCTTCGGCATCAACAACGTGGCGCTGGTGGACGGGCAGCCGCTGACGCTGGGCCTGAAGGAGCTGCTGGAGGTCTACGTCGACCACCGCTTCACCGTGGTGCGCCGGCGCAGCGACTTCCGCCGCCGCAAGCGCGAGGAGCGGCTGCACCTGGTCGAGGGCCTGCTGGTGGCCCTGCTGGACATCGACGAGGTCATCGCGATCATCCGGTCGAGTGACAACGCGCAGCAGGCGAAGGAACGCCTGATGGAGCGCTTCTCGCTGTCGGAGACGCAGACCGCGTACATCCTGGACACCCCGCTGCGGCGGCTGACCCGCTTCGACCGGGTGGAGCTGGAGCAGGAGCAGGAGAAGCTGAACCGCGAGATCGCGGAGCTGACCGAGATCCTGGAGTCGGACACCAAGCTGCGCAGCGTGGTCTCCTCCGAACTGGGCGCGGTGGCGAAGCAGTTCGGGACGGAGCGGCGCACGGTGCTGCTGGAGGCGGGGGCGGTGCCGTCGGCGGCGCTGTCGGTGCCGCTGGAGGTGGCGGACGACCCGTGCCGGGTGCTGCTGTCCTCGACGGGCCTGCTGGCGCGCACCGCGGACGGGGAGCCGTTCGAGGTGTCGGAGAAGCGGGCGAAGCACGACGTGATCGTGTCGGCGGTGCACGCGACGGCGCGGGCGGACGTCGGGGTGGTGACGTCCGCGGGCCGGGTGCTGCGGCTGCCGGTGATCGACCTGCCGGCGCTGCCGCCGACTCCGTCGCCGACGCTGGCGGGCGGGGCCCCGGTGGGCGAGTTCCTGCGGCTGGAGGCCGGGGAGCGGGTGCTGGCGCTGACCACGCTGGACGAGTCCTCGCCGGGGCTGGCGCTGGGCACGGCGCAGGGCGTGGTGAAGCGGGTGGTGCCGGAGTGGCCGGCGAACAAGGACGAGTTCGAGGTGATCGCCCTCAAGGAGGGTGACGAGCTGGTGGGCGCGGTCGAACTGCGCACCGGCGAGGAGGACCTGGTCTTCATCGCCTCGGACGCCCAGCTGCTGCGCTACCCGGCGGGCCAGGTGCGTCCGCAGGGCCGCCCGGCGGGCGGCATGGCGGGCATCAAGCTGTCGGACGGCGCCCGGGTGCTGTCCTTCACGGCGGTGGATCCGGCGGCCGACGCGGTGGTGGTCTCGGTGGCCACGGCCTCGGGCACGCTGTCCGGCGGTGAGCAGACGACCTGGAAGGTCACCCCGTTCGAGCAGTACCCGCGCAAGGGCCGCGCCACCGGAGGTGTGCGCTGCCAGCGCTTCCTGCGCGGCGAGGACGGCCTGGCCTTCGCCTGGGCCGGCGCGGCGCCGGCCCGGGCCGCCACGGCCAAGGGCGCCCCGGTCGACCTGCCCGAGCGCGACCCGCGCCGCGACGGCTCGGGCACCCCGGTCACCACCCCGATCGCGGTGGTCGCCGGCCCGGCGTAACGGCTCCCGCCCTCACCCCGCCCTCGCCTGAGCGGAGGGGCACCGGACGTCCTCCGGCGCCCCTCCGCTCCTTCGTGCCCACCCAACCTGGAAGCGGAGCAGCTGTCCCCAATTCCCGTTCGTGGCCCGAACTCTGCCCACCAAGGGGCTGGGTTCACCGAACCCGCGTCGTGGCCCCTGGAGCACCGAGCCCGTCCACCGCCTGCTGCCCGCGCCCTTCCTGAACGCCGTCGGCTGGGAGGAGGGACCCCGCGGTCAAGGAGCTCCCCGCGACGCCCCCCGTCTCGGACGGGCAGCTCGCGGCCGTGCCCGAGGTGCCCGAGGCGGCGCGCCGGGCCGAAACGCTCTACGGGGTCACCCTGTTGAACGCCGACGTCGCCCGCAAGGTGGTGATCAAGCGCCTGCGGAAGCGGAGTGAGCGGGTCCGGCACGACGACACCACCGACGAGGTGGACGAGGAGGTAGAGGAGGTAGAGGAGGAGGTGGCCCGGCGGGTGTGGGACGCCTTCGGGTGATCGGGGGGAGGGCGGTGAGGTGAGGGTAGCCTTGCCCGAGTGAGCACCTGTGCGACCGTGTCGCGTGAACTTTCGGAGCCACTGGCCGCCACGGCGGCGGTGGCGAGCACCTGGCTGCTGGTGGAGCAGAACGGGCCCTGGGGCGCGAAAGCGCTGGGTGAGAGCCATCTGGACGCGGCGATCGGGCGGGCCCTGGAGGCCGCCGCGGCCGGGACGGGCGTGCGGGTGGCGCTGATCCGGCGGCCCGGACGGCACACGGACTGCCTGCCGACCGCCCGCCACGAGGTGCTGGTGGCGCACACGGTGCCGGGCCGCGGCTGGGTGCGCCGGGCGGAGGTGGCGGATCCGGCGGAGCTGCTGGAGCTGGACTTCGCGGCGCTGGGCGCCGGCGACCACACCGGATTCGGGACGGAGCACGTCGGCGGCCCGGTGGCCCTGGTGTGCACCAACGGGCGGCGGGACCGCTGCTGCGCGCTGCTGGGCCGTCCGCTCGCGGCGGAGCTGGCGGCGGCCGGGCACAGCGAGGTGTGGGAGGTCACCCACCTGGGCGGACACCGCTTCTCCCCCACGATGCTGGTGCTGCCGTACGGCTACGCGTACGGGCGGCTGACCTCGGAGACCGCCAAGGAGGTGCTGGCGGCGACGGCTGCCGGACACATGGTGCCGGAGTGGTCGCGGGGCTGCTCGGGCTGGGACCGTCCGGGCCAGGCGGCCGAGCACGCGGTGCGGCTGGCCACCGGCGAGACCGCGGCCGACGTGCTGACGCTCACCCAGCGGCCGGACGGCGAGGGCCGCTGGCTGGTGGGGGTGCTGCACCGGGACGGCCGGTCCTGGGAGGTGGACGTGATCGAGACGGTCAGCGAACCGCCGCGTCCGGAGAGCTGCGGCAAGGCGGCGGGAACGCCGTCGCGGATGGACGTCCTGTCGGTCCGCGGCCTGTGAGCGGCGACCCGGCGCGCGTCCGGGCGCCGCGCCCCGGCCGGTAGCCGACACCCGACGGTCGACTACACCGCCGGTAGCCGACATCCGTGGAAGAACAACGCCCGTCGAACGACGGCGCCCGGACCACGACATGGGGGAACCCCGGCGGCCCCAGGCCCGCCGGGGTTCCCCGGGGCGCGACGGCTCAGGCCGCGCCCGCACCGGTGAGGGCGCGCACCTCCAGCTCGGCGAACCGGTCCGGGTCGGTGGGCTCGGACGACGTGACCGTCCCGATCCACCCGGCCAGGAAGCCGAGCGGGATGGAGACGATGCCCGGGTTCTCCAGCGGGAACCAGTGGAAGTCCAGGCCCGGGAAGAGCGCCTCGGCGGAGCCGGAGACCACCGGGGAGAAGATCACCAGCACGATCGCCGGGACCAGCCCGCCGTACACCGCCCAGACCGCGCCGCGGGCGGTGAACCGCGACCAGAACAGGCTGTACAGCAGCACCGGCAGGTTGGAGGAGGCGGCGACGGCGAAGGCCAGACCGACCAGGAAGGCCACGTTCAGCTGCTGGGCGAAGAGGCTGATCACGATCGCCGCGGCACCGATCCCGGCGGCGGCGATCCGGGCGACCACCACCTCCTGCTGCTCGCTGACCTCGGACACCGACTCCTTCGAGGACCGGGCGGCCGGAACGGTCTCGCCCCGACGGCGCCGCCCGCGGGCCTGCTTCTCCAGCTCGCGCGACGGCCGGGCGCGCCAGGCACCGGCCCAGATGTCGTGGGCGAAGGCCGCGGAGGAGGCCAGGGTAAGCCCGGCGACCACGGCGAGGATGGTGGCGAAGGCGATCGCCGAGATCAGCGCGAAGAGCACCACCCCGCCGGTGCTGCCGTTGCCACCGCCGAGCACCAGGGCGAGCAGCGGAACGGCGGTGTTCCCGGCCGAGTTGGCGTGGTGCACCTCGGCCGAGCCGATCAGCGCGGTGGCGCCGAGGCCGAGCACGATCGCCATCAGGTAGAAGCTGCCGACCAGCCCGATCGCCCACATCGTGGAGCGGCGGGCGGCCCGCGCGGTGGGCACGGTGTAGAAGCGGGACAGGATGTGCGGCAGGCCGGCGGTGCCGAGCACCAGGCCGAGGCCGAGGCTGACGAAGTCCAGCCGGCTGGTGAGGCTGCCGCCGTACTTGAGCCCGGGCTCCAGGTAGCGGTGCCCGGCGCCGCTGTGCGCGGCGGCCTGGCGCATCAGCTCGCCGAGGTCGCCGTGGAAGCGGACCACCAGCAGCACCGTGAGAAGCACCGAACCACCGGTCAGCAGGAAGGCCTTGATGATCTGGATCCAGGTGGTGGCCCGCATCCCGCCGATGGTGACGTAGACGATCATCAGGGCGCCGACCGCGATGATGGTCCAGGTGCGGGCGTGCGGGCTGCCGGTGCCGAGCAGCAGGGCGACCAGCGAACCGGCGCCGACCATCTGGGCGACCAGGTAGAGCAGGGTGACCACGACGCTGGCGCCGCCGGCCGCGGCGCGCACCTTGCGGCGGCGCAGCCGCAGCGCCAGCACGTCGGCGAGGGTGTACCGGCCGGCGTTGCGGACGAGTTCGGCGACCAGCATCAGCACCACGAGCCAGGCGACCAGGAAGCCGATGCTGTAGAGCACGCCGTCGTAGCCGTACAGCGCGATCAGGCCGGCGACGCCCAGGAAGGAGGCGGCGGAGAGGTAGTCCCCGGAGAGCGCGAAGCCGTTCTGCAGCGGGGTGAAGTCGCGTCCGCCGGCGAAGAAGTCCTCGGCGGCGTTGCCCTGGCGGCCGACCCAGAGGGTGACCCCCAGGGTGACCAGGACGACGACGGCGAACAACGCGATGGCGAGCGAGTGGTGGTCGCCGGTGGGGGCGACGGCGGGGGTGGCGTTCGCCGCCACGGTCCGCACCGCGGCCTTCGCCGCGTCGGTGGGCATGGTGGGCATGGTGGGCATCAGGGTCGTCATCGCAGTTGGTCCTGGGTGTCCCAGCGCAGGCCCAGGGCCGCGCGGTCGCGCTTGGTCCGGGCGTTGCGGGCGTAGAGCCAGGCGAGCAGGAAGGTCGAGGCGAACTGCGACAGCCCGAGCAGCCAGGCCACGTTGAGCGGGCCGGCCACCTCGCGGCGCATCAGGTCGGGGGCTCCGGCCTGGGCGGCGACGTACAGCAGGTACCAGGCGAGGAAGCCACCGGTGATCGGGAAGACGAACGTCCGGTAGCTGCGGCGGATCTGCCGGAACGTCGCGCTGGCCTGGACGGTCCGGTACACCTCCGTGCTGTCGGCGAACGGCTCGTCGTCGAGCGGCACGAGGGCGGCGTGCGGTGCGGCCGGGGCCGCGGGGTCGACGGGGGCGCTCTGGGCGAACGGCTCGTCGGCGGGCCCGTGGACCGGCGCGCCGACGGCCACGGGCTCGTCGACCGCCTCTGCCGACTGGGCCGTGCGGACGTGGTCCGTACGGCCGGGGCCCGACTGCGCCGGTACCGCCGTGCGGCGGTGCGCAGCCGATGGCTCGGCGGGCTCAACGGGGCTGCCGGCGGCCGGAGCGGCCCACCAGTCGAATTGCTGTCCCGATCCGGGACTGCTCGTCTGCTGCTGTGGCACTGCTGCTCCTGGGACGGCCGGTTGTACTGACCCGAACCATGATGGCGGCCCCCGGGAACCGCCCCTGACCATCGCAGATACGTTCACTCGATGAGGTGATCGATCATCCGACAGACACCCATCCGACTACTGCTGCGTACCGGTGATTCCGTGTCGGAACGCGTATGCGACCGCCTGTGCCCGGTCCCGCACCGCGGTCTTGGCGAACAGGTTGTTGATGTGGGTCTTCACGGTGGCCTGGCTGACGAACAGCCGTTGGGCGATCTCGGTGTTGGACAGCCCCTCGGCGATCAGCGCCAGCACCTCGGCCTCCCGGACGGTCAGCCCGTCGGGCAGCTCCCCAGGCCGGGCGGCGGGCCGCCCGGAGGCCGGATCGGAGCGGGCACCGTGCTCCGAAAGCCTTTCCAGGAGCCGGAGTTGGACCTGCGGCGAGAGCCCGGCCGCGCCCGACCGGACGTTCGCGATGGCCCTGGCGATCTCCTCGGCGCCGGCGTCCTTGGTGAGGTAGCCGCGGGCCCCGGCCCGGAGCGCCGGGAACAGCGAGTCGTCGTCGGCGTAGGTGGTGAGCACCACGACCTCGGTCTCGGGGTGCGCCGCGCGGATCCGCCGGGTCGCCTCGACGCCGTCGCAGCGCGGCATCCGCAGATCCATCAGTACCACGTCCGGGTGATGGCGCTCCGTCAGGTCGACGGCCTCCTCCCCGTCCCCGGCCGCACCGACCACCTCGATGCCGGGCAGCAGTCCCAGCAGCATCACGATGCCCTCGCGCACCACCGTCTGGTCGTCCGCCACCAGGACCCTGGTCACCCCCGGAACCGTCATGCCGGCACCCGCAGCAGCACGCGCCACCCTCCGTCCTCCGGGCCCGCCAGCAGGGTGCCGCCGAGCAGTTCCGCGCGTTCGCGCATTCCCAGCAGACCGTACCCGCTGCCGCTGGCGGTCAGCTCCTGCGACGGCTCCTGCCGCGTCGGCCGGGTGTTGCGCACCTCCAGCTCCACCGCTCCCTCCAGGTAGCGCAGTTCGACGGTGCACCGGGCACCGGGCGCGTGCTTGCGCACGTTGGTCACCGCCTCCTGCGCGGTGCGCCGCACCGCGAGGGCGGCCTCGGCGGCGATCGGCCGGGGCGATCCGGTGACGGTGAGGCCCGCGCGCTCGCGCCCCGCCAGCTCGACCAGGAACTCCCCGACCGGGGTGAGTTCCCCGCGCAGCGCGGACAGCGCCTGCCGGGTCTCGGCCAGCCCGTCCTGCGCCATCCGCCGGGCCGCGACGACCCGTTCGCGGATCCGGTCGCGGTCGGTCCCGGCGTCCAGCATCAGCCGGGCCGCCTCCAGGTGGACGAGCTGTGCGGAGAGGCTGTGGGCGAGCACGTCGTGGATCTCCCGGGCGATCCTGGCCCGTTCGGCGAGCGCCGCGCTCTCCGCCTCGGCCGCCCGGGCCGCCCGCTCCTGGGCGAGCAGCCGGCGGGAGGTGCCGCGCGCCTCGACGTCCAGCCGCAGCAGGCAGCCGAGCAGGGCGATCCCGCCGATGGTGGCGGCGATGCTGAGCCGGCTCGACGTGGTGACCACCGCGTACGAGCCCAGCGCGGCCGCCGCCGTGATCAGCCCGGGCGCGGGCGGCAGCCGGATCAGCGCCATCACCGCCAGGCCGTACCAGAGCACGTCGGAGAGCATGGTGGCCCGGCCGGCGTCGGCCAGCCAGGCGGCGCCGAGCACCGCGCCGGCCAGCAGGTAGGCGGGCAGCGGGCGCTGCTCCCGGCTGGTCCGCAGGAAGGCGGCGCAGAGCCCGAACGCGGCGACCAGTGCGGCCGTCGCGACCACCGCCGCCCAGCCGGAGAACCTGCCGCCGGAGAGGGTCCCCCAGGTGACGGTGGCGACCAGCACGACGCGCCCGAGCACCGCGAGGATCCGCTGCGGCCGGTTCTCGGCCTCGCGGTCCAGCCCTTCGCGGGACGGCCAGCGGGTCCAGTACCACCCGGCCACGGGTGCCTCCTCGGGTGCTCTCGGCGGCGGATCGGCCGGTGCGCGCCGCGCGGGGTCGTGCGGCGCGCACCGGGTCAGTGCAGTACGGCGGCCGGCGGCGCGGGCTCCAGCGTCCGGGCCCTCCAGTTCACCACGAGCGAGCGGACCAGCAGCAGGACCGCCATGCCGAGCATCAGGGAACTGCCGGCCTGGTGGACGTGCAGGGCCGTGCCGATCCCGTACAGGCCGAGCCGGATGGCGATCATCCCGATCCAGGCGGCCACGGTGGCCTTGGTGCCCTTGGCCATGACCGAGCCGTCCGCGGCCCGCCAGAGCCGCACGGTCCAGCCCCAGACCGAGCCCATGCCGAGCACCGCGACCAGTCCGGCGACCAGCAGGGTCGCCGAGAGGGCGGTGTGCTGGTGGTCGACGAGCCGGGGGTCCCGCAGCGCGAGGGCGCCCAGGATCAGCGGCAGCAGCCAGAAGCGGCGCCCGGTGTCCAGGCGTTGGGCCCGCATCTGGCGCTGGACCACCACGATCACCACCGCGGCGATCACGAGGACGTTGGTGAGGGCGATCATCGGACTTCTCCGTCCCGGAGGGAGGCTTCGCTGACCTCTCCGACGCTACGGACGGGACGGTTCCCGCTGATCGGAGCCGGGGTGGACCGCGGGTGGATCCCGAACGCACCGGGCCCTCCACCCGTGGGTGGAGGGCCCGGTGCGACGCGTTCGTCAGGCGTCGATGCGCGAGCGGTCCAGGGTGGCCGCCGAGTCCACGATGAACTCCTTGCGCGGGGCGACGTCGTTGCCCATCAGCAGGTCGAAGATCCGCTCGGCCTGCTCCAGGTCGCCCAGGTTGATCCGGCGCAGCGTGCGGTGGCGCGGGTCCATGGTGGTCTCGGCCAGCTGGTCCGCGTCCATCTCGCCCAGGCCCTTGTAGCGCTGCACCGGGTCCTTCCAGCGCAGCCCCTTGCGCTGGAACTCCAGCAGCGTGGAGCGGAGTTCGGCGTCGGAGTAGGTGTAGTGGTACTTCTCCTGGCCGCGCTTGGGGTTGGTGAGCTCGATCCGGTGCAGCGGCGGCACGGCGGCGAAGACCCGGCCCTGCTCGACCATCGGCCGCATGTAGCGGTGGAAGAGGGTCAGCAGGAGGGTGCGGATGTGCGAGCCGTCGACGTCGGCGTCGGCCATGAAGATGACCCGGCCGTAGCGGGCCTGGTCGATGTCGAAGGTGCGGCCGGAGCCGGCCCCTATCACCTGGATGATCGCGGCGCACTCGGCGTTCTTGAGCATGTCGCTCACCGAGGCCTTCTGCACGTTGAGGATCTTGCCGCGGATCGGCAGCAGTGCCTGGAACTCGGAGTTGCGGGCGAGCTTGGCGGTGCCGAGCGCGGAGTCACCCTCGACGATGAACAGTTCGCTGCGCTCGACGTCGTCGCTGCGGCAGTCGGCCAGCTTGGCGGGCAGCGAACTGGTCTCCAGCGCGGTCTTGCGGCGCTGGGCCTCCTTGTGCTGGCGGGCGGCGACCCGGGTGCGGGCGGCCGCGACGACCTTCTCCAGGACGGCCCGGGCCTGGAGCTTCTGGTCCTTCTTGGCCGAGGTGAGGAAGGCCTTGAGCTCCTTGGCGACGACGGCGGCGACGATCCGGTTGGCCGCCGAGGTGCCGAGCACCTCCTTGGTCTGGCCCTCGAACTGCGGCTCGGCGAGCCGGACGGTGACCACCGCGGTGAGGCCCTCGGTGGCGTCGTCCTTGGTGATGTCGTCCTCGGCGACGCGCAGCAGCTTGCTCGCGCGCAGCGCCTCGTTGACCGTCTTGGCCAGCGAGCGCTCGAAGCCGGTGACGTGGGTGCCGCCCTTGGGGGTGGCGATGATGTTGACGAAGGAGCGCAGGGTGGTGTCGTAACCGGCGCCCCAGCGCAGCGCGATGTCCACGCCGAGATGGCGGGTGACCTCGGTGGGCGTCATGTGGCCGAGTTCGTCCAGGACCGGCACCGTCTCCTTGAAGGTGCCCTCGCCGCGCAGCCGCAGCACGTCGCAGACCGGCTTGTCGGGGGCCAGGAACTCGCAGAACTCGGCGATTCCGCCGTCGTAGTGGAAGACCGACTCCTCGATCTGCTCGCTCTCGATGAGCCGCTCGTCACGGACCACGATGGTCAGGCCGGGGACGAGGAAGGCCGTCTGCCGGGCGCGGCTGTGCAGCGTCTCCAGGGAGAGCTTGGCGTCCTTGAGGAAGATCTGCCGGTCGGCCCAGTAGCGGATCCGGGTGCCGGTGCGGGTCTTCGGCACCTTGCGGGTCCTGGTCAGGCCGTTGCCGGGCTCGAAGGGGGCGTCCGGGCTGGTCTCGGTGAAGATGCCGGGGGTGCCGCGACGGAAGCTGATCGCGTGGGTGTGGCCGCCGCGGTCGACCTCGACGTCGAGGCGGGCGGAGAGCGCGTTGACGACCGAGGCGCCGACGCCGTGCAGACCGCCGGAGGCCGCATAGGAACCGCCGCCGAACTTGCCGCCGGCGTGCAGCTTGGTCATCACGACCTCGACGCCGGACAGCCCCGTCTTGGGCTCGACGTCGACCGGGATGCCGCGCCCGTTGTCCCGGACCTCGACCGAGGAGTCGGGGTGGAGCACGACGTCGATGCGGTCGCAGTAGCCGCCCAGCGCCTCGTCGACGGAGTTGTCGATGATCTCCCAGAGGCAGTGCATCAGGCCGCGGCTGTCGGTCGAGCCGATGTACATGCCGGGGCGCTTGCGGACCGCCTCCAGGCCCTCCAGGACGAGCAGGTGCCGCGCGGTGTAGTTGGAACCGTCGTCGCCGGCCAGCAGCGCGGACGGCACGGTCGTTTCGGCACTCACGCGGCACACTCCTCGGTGAAGTTCTGTCTCATCGGTCACATCCGTACGCATCCGGACCAAGCGCCAGTGCAGCACGCCGCACCGACATCCGTCGCCCTGCGTGCCCGAACCCCTGCGCCGGGTGCACAGCACGACAGGCGGGCTCCGCGCAGCTTGTACGCGCTGCGCGAACAAGCACCGCACCCGGCCGCGGGCCCCGGGGGCGCCATCTCCTCCCGGTACCACCGGTCCTGGCGGATCGTGGGACCCGGCGCAGGCTCCGGAACTGCCGTTATGCAGGCTACCGGGGCCCGGGGCGGGGCTTATGCTCCAACCCGGCAGAGGATTATGCTACGCGGACCTCGGACCCGATCCCGATCGGGCGTTCGAGCGAGGGGCGGATCCCGGAATCCGGCACGCATGAACCACCGGCGCCCGGGGCACGTCCTCATCGACACAGCAGAATCCTCAGAGAAGAAAAGCCACGAGCGGGAACGTTTTCGGCCTGGTTGGATGTTGACCCTGGTACGACAGCTCGTCGAGCTAGAGAAGAGGCGACGTGACTACTGTTCTGACCCCTGCGAGCCCGCTCACCGCGGCTGACCGCTGCGACCGCTGCGGCGCCCAGGCCTACCTGCGCGTCGTACTCGCGAGCGGCGGAGAGCTGCTCTTCTGCGCCCACCACGGCCGGAAGTTCGAGCCCGAGCTCAAGAAGATCGCCGTGGAGATACAGGACGAGAGCGGTCGTCTCACCACCACGACCAGCGCCACGGCCGCAGACGACGAGCGCTGATACCGGGCGCTGCGCCACCACAAGCAGTCGGCGTCGAGCTGTGTCCGGCCGCGCACAGCGCGCGACCGGTGAGCCGGGCGACTGACCCTCCGGGGTCGGTCGCCCGGCTCTGCTGTACTCCGGGCCCCCTCCCCGGCCCGGCCCGGCGCGGCGGGCCCTTGTCCGACGCGGCGTCAGGGTCGAACGTCACGAGGTGACCGGGAGTTCACCCACCGCGACGCTCACAGCACCGAACGCACCGCGTCCGCGACCGAGGACACCCTGGTGTAGACCCCCGGGTGGGCCGCCTCCGCGCAACCCGTCCCCCAGGACACCAGGCCGACCAGCCGGCCCTCCACGATCATGGGGCCGCCGCTGTCGCCCTGGCAGGCGTCCTTGCCGCCCCTCTCCTCGCCCGCGCAGACCATGCCCCGGGCGTCGAACCGGCCGTCCGGCCCGCCCGGGTAGGCCTGCGCGCAGGTCCGGTCCGGCACGATCGGCACGTCCACCCCGCGCAGCGTCGGCGAGTAGTCGCCCCGCCCGGTGGTGTCGCCCCAGCCGAAGACGTGTGCCGTGGTCCCGGCCGCGTACGGCGCCGTCTCCCCCTGGCCGACCAGCCCGATCACCGGCCTGGCGCCCTGCGACTCGGCGAGGGTGAGCACCGCCACGTCGTTCATGTTGGCGGAGAAGGAGTAGTCGGGGTGGATCCAGACCGACCGCACCGCCACCTCGCGGCCGGCCGTGCCGCGCATGTCGTCCCGGCCGACGATCACCTTGAGACCCGGCCGGTCGACCCGGCCCCTGGCCTCGTCGTAGAAGCAGTGCGCGGCCGTCACCACCTTGGTCGGGGTGACCAGCGCGCCCCCGCAGAACTGGCCGGACCGGCCGCTGCCGAACTGCTGGCGGCTGGCCAGCGCCACGATCCACGGGTGGTCCGCGGTGCTGGCCGCGGTGCCGCCGACCACCCGGCGCTGCGCCTCGGCCGGCGCCGCGCCGCCGAGCGCGACCAGCGGGACGGGCACGGCGGCGAGCAGCGCCAGCACGGCGGCCCTCCGACGGCGGCCCGCCCGGGCACCGGCGGGGTCGGCCGAATCGGTCAGGCTGTCCGGATCGGCCGGGTCGGCCAGGCCGGCCGGGTCGGCGCGGGCCGCTGGGAACGGGTTGGACGTCGGCAGGTCAGTGCGGTCCGGCTCGGTCGGCACCGTGACTCCAGGGGGCTCGGAAGCAGGCAACCGGCACAGCGTAGGTGACCGACTACACGGTGCGACCGCTTCCCGCCGCACCGCCACCCGGACGAGGGACAACCGCCACCCGGACGATGACACACCCGGGCCGGAGAGCCACGAAGGCCCGGAGCCGTGCGGCTCCGGGCCTTCGGGTGGAACGACTGCCGTCGATCAGTCCAGGTAGTCGCGCAGCACCTGGGAGCGCGACGGGTGGCGCAGCTTCGACATGGTCTTCGACTCGATCTGGCGGATGCGCTCACGGGTGACCCCGTACACCTTGCCGATCTCGTCGAGCGTCTTCGGCTGCCCGTCGGTCAGACCGAAGCGCATCGAGACCACGCCCGCCTCGCGCTCGGACAGGGTGTCCAGCACCGAGTGCAGCTGCTCCTGGAGCAGGGTGAAGGAGACCGCGTCGGCCGGGACGACCGCCTCGGAGTCCTCGATCAGGTCACCGAACTCGCTGTCGCCGTCCTCGCCCAGCGGGGTGTGCAGCGAGATCGGCTCACGGCCGTACTTCTGGACCTCGATGACCTTCTCGGGGGTCATGTCGAGTTCCTTGGCCAGCTCCTCCGGGGTGGGCTCGCGGCCCAGGTCCTGGAGCATCTGGCGCTGGACACGGGCCAGCTTGTTGATGACCTCGACCATGTGCACCGGGATGCGGATGGTGCGGGCCTGGTCGGCCATGGCGCGGGTGATCGCCTGGCGGATCCACCAGGTGGCGTAGGTCGAGAACTTGTAGCCCTTGGTGTAGTCGAACTTCTCGACCGCGCGGATCAGACCGAGGTTGCCCTCCTGGATCAGGTCCAGGAAGAGCATGCCGCGACCGGTGTAGCGCTTGGCCAGCGAGACCACCAGACGGAGGTTGGCCTCCAGCAGGTGGTTCTTGGCCCGGCGGCCGTCCTCGGCGATGATCTCCAGCTCGCGCTTGAGCTTCGGGGCGAGCTTGTCGGCCGCCGAGAGCTTGTCCTCGGCGAACAGGCCGGCCTCGATGCGCTTGGCGAGCTCGACCTCCTGCTCGGCGTTGAGCAGCGGGACCTTGCCGATCTGCTTCAGGTAGTCCTTGACCGGGTCGGCGGTGGCACCGGCGACGGCGACCTGCTGGGCCGGCGCGTCGTCCTCGTCGTCATCGGAGAGGACGAATCCCTCCGACTCCTCCTCCGGGCCGGCGGCCTCGGACTCGGCCTTGTCGCCGGGCAGTGCGACGTCCTCGAGCAGCTCCTCCTCGCCGAGCAGCTCCTCCTCGCCGCCCTTGGCGGACTTGGCGGCGGTCTTCTTGGCGGCGGCCTTCTTGGCCGGAGCGGCGGTCTTCTTCGCCGCGGCCTTCTTGGCCACGGCCTTCTTCGTGGGAGCCGCCTTCGGCTCGGAGGCGGCGGTGGCCGTCTCGTCGACGGTGATCTCGGCGGAGACGGTGGGGGCCGGGGCCGCGGCGGCCGCGACGGCCGGAGCCGCGACGGGGGCGCCGGGGGCGATCCGCACGGGCGGCTTGGTCGGGGCCGACGGCGCGGCCGGGGTCCGGGTGGTGACAGCCTTGGTGGCGGTGCGCTTGGTGGGGCTCTTGGCCGCAACGCTCTTGCGCTTGGCGCCGGCCGGTTCGGCCGCGCTGACCATGAGGTCCACACCCTCCTCAATCAGCACCTGATTGAGGCTGCGCATGACGTTCTTCCACTTGGTGACCGGGATCTGGTCCGCCTCGAACGCCTGGCGCACGTCGTCACCGGCGATCTGCCCCTGGGCCTTGCCCCGCTCGATGAGCGCCAGCAGAGCCGCGGACTCGGCGATCTCGGGGGGAAGCGAACGGGATGTGCTGGCCGACACGAACAACCTCTCGGACGATGAGTGGACTCGAACCCGTACCGGCCGCCCGAGCGGGCGGGGAAGGAGATCGCGCGTCGGGCGCGCGGTGTCGATTCCGACCGACTCGGGCTTGAGGACTGGGTTTGCAGGACGGCAGCAGCGCCGCGGACCAACACAGCATTCTGACATGTTGGAGTATTCCGGAGCTGCTTCCGCTCAGGACACATCGCTGCTACTCGTCAAGTGTTACGCATGGCCTTCGTGTCGCGGGTCACACCACCTGGCGCCCGCGGCCCGGGGCCGCTTCCATCATCGCTCACCCCCGAATCAGTTTATTTGTCATGAGCAAGCAATGCTCGCGGCCGGTGCGGCCCGGTGCGCCGCCACGGCGATCGGCCCGGTCGTGCCGACTCCGGAACCCGTTTCCACCCCGAGCGGGTCTACCGGGCCTACCGGGCCTTTGCGGGCCAGGCTCTTCCGGGCCAGGCCGTTACGGCTCCGGCCGCCCGGGGCCGCGTCGCGGCAGCATGCGGAGGCCCTCCGGCTGCGCCGCGCGGTGCGGCCGGAGGGCCTGGCGGAGCGGGCCGCCACGGTAAGGCGCCTCCGCTCGTCTGAACAGCCCGTTCAGTGCTCCCGGGGCGCGGGGACGGACGGCTCGATCTCGGGATGGACCGTGAGCAGCGCCCGCATCGCGGCCTCTGCCGCGGTGCCGTCGCCGGCGCCCAGCGCGTCCACCAGCCGGGCGTGCAGGCCGACCGAGGACTCCGAGGGCCGCTCGCAGGAGATCGCCGGACCGCCCGACACCTGGAGGGCACAGGCGACGATCCCGGACAGGTGCTCCAGCATCCGGTTGCCGGCCATCTGGAGGACCAGGCCGTGCAGCTCGGCGTCGGCCCGGGTGTACGTGGAGAGGTCGGCCTGGGAGGCGGCGTGGCCCATGATCTCGACCAGCTCGGCCAGGCGCTGCTGGACGTCCTCCCGGCCGTGACCGGCGGCGAGCCGGGCGGCCAGCGGGTCGATCGCCCAGCGGAGCTCGAACAGCTCCCGGCGCTGCTCGTCCCGCTGCGGGCCGAAGGCACGCCACTCGATGATGTCCGGGTCCAGCAGGTTCCAGTCGCCGACCGGGCGGACCCGGGTGCCGACGTTGGGCCGGGCGCTGACCAGACCCTTGGCCTCCAGGACGCGCAGCGACTCGCGGACGACGGTCCGGGAGACCTCGAACCGCTGGCCGATCTCCTCGGGCACCAGCGGGCGGTCGGCACCGAGGTCGCCGGAGACGATCATCTGGCCCAGCTGCTGGACCAGCTGGCCGTGCAGACCGCGGCCGCGGCTGCTGGTGGTCTTGCGGCCGACGCGGGAGATGTCGGACTCGGCGCCCTCCCAGCGGGGCGCCGGCGGGGTCGGCCGGTCGGCGTACGAGAAGCGGTCCAGGTCGCCGGGGCCGTGGATGGGCCCTTCGGCGGAACGGGCGGGGGTCATGGTGGGGTGCGCAAGGGTACTCACGCCTCCTTTGTCGGCGATCGGCTGGCGTGGCTTGAGAATTCTCGTGAAAAGCACACGAAAGGGTGATCGGCCGTGACTGGATAATTGACTTCTTATCAGGAAGAAACGCGCATTGCGGTCACTGCTGGCCGATCTTGGTGAGGCGGGGCGGGGCCGTGCCAGGAGGCGTCATCGAATGGGCGGCGGGCCTTCCCGGGCGCCGTTCCGGGGGGTGTTGGACGTGACGGGCCGGTGCGCCCCGGCGGGGCACGGGCGGCGGGGACGGGGCGTGGGCCGCACGGGTGCGGGCGGCGGGGCGCTCTACAGGGCGCGGCGGCGGGCCTGGACCAGCAGGGCCGCGAGCAGCAGGCCCACGGCGGGTGTCGCGACCGCGGCGAGCAGTACCGGATCGCCCAGCGCCGCGGTCTCGGCCACCGCCTCGTGCGCCCCGCCGTAGACCTGGCCGTAGGACCACTCGATCCCTGGCTGGAACGGCAGCAGGTCCACCACCCGGCTCGGCCACGGCCTGCCGGTGTGGCGCAGCAGCAGGGCGACTCCGGACTCCAGCAGCGGCGGCATCGCGCACAGCAGCAGCACCCCGGCCGCGGCGCTGCGGGTCAGCGAGGCGGTGAGCACCCCGGTCCAGCCCGCCGCCACGGTCAGCAGCACGAAGGCCAGCAGCGCCGCGGGCACCCCGTGGCCGGCCGCCAGCCCCAGCGGGGCGAACACGCCCGGCAGGTCGGACAACCCGGACAGCCCCGCGTCGGCCAGCGCCCCGGCGACCCGGTCCGACAGCGCGTCGGGGTCCGTCCAGGCGGCCACGGTGACGCCGTCCGGCAGTGCGAGGTGCACCGCGACCGTGTCGAGCAGCACGGTGGCCAGTGCCAGCAGCGCCGCCGCCGGACCGGTCACCAGCAGCTTGGCCAGCAGCAGCCGCACCCGGCGCGGGTACGACACCTGCGAGGCCGGCAGGCCCGGGTGGCGCACCTCGTGCCCGTACGCGAGCGCGCCCAGCACTCCGGCGCCGAGGGCGGCGAACGGCAGGGGGGCCAGCGGGACGGCGGCGGTCAGCAGCCGCACCCCGACGGCGCCGGCCAGCGGGCCGTCCGGGGGGATCCGGCTCGCCAGGACGGCGGCCACGACGGCGTCGCCGAGCAGCACGGCGGCGAGCAGCAGCCAGGTGGAGGGCAGGCCGCACAGGCGGCGCAGCTCGTAGGCCAGGACACGCACGGTTCACTCGCTCCGGTGGTCGTCGGGGGTGGCAGGAACGGCGGGGGACGCGGGGGGCTGGGTGGCGGGCTGGGCGGGCTGGGTGGCGGGGGGCGCGGGTGACAGGGCGACCGAGGAGGCGGGCTGGGCGGCAGGGGGCAGGGCAGCGGGCGTGCTCGGGGCGCGGCGGAGGCGGACGGTGTCGTCGGTGAGCAGGTCTTCGGTGCCGATCCGGCGGCCCTGAGCGCGGCTCCGCACGGACGCCTCGGCCGGGAGCGGATCGTCCCGGAAGAGCCGGTCGACGGCCACGGTGGGGGCTGGTTCGCCGCTGCCTGAACCGTTCTGCGGGCTCCGCTCGGGCCGACGGGCGGCGGGTGCGGGCCGACGCGCGGGCGCGCCGAGCACGGGGAGGCCCGCTGCGTGGAGGGAGGCGGTGTCGAGGGAGTCCGTGAGGGGCACGGCGGGCAGGGCCCGCAGGGGCAGGGAGCCGCCGTCCTGGGAACGGCGGGGCGCCGGACGATTCGCGGCGAGGGCACCCTCGGTGGCGGGGGTGGGGGCAGTCGCGGGAGCGAGGGCGGGAGCGGAGGCAGGGGCAGGTGTGGGAGCGGGCGTCGGTGGGTGCGGGGGCGATGGCGGAGTGACCGGTTCGGCCGGGGCGGGGACCGTCGGCGGCTCGGCCGGGGTCGTCACGGCCTCGGCGGGGGCGGGATCGACGGGGACGGGATCGACGGCCGGGTCGGGGGCCCGATCGACGGCTGACGGCGTCTCCGGCTCCTGCTCCGGAGCCAGGCCCGGACCCGGGTCGGCCTCGGACGCCGGGTGGAGGCTGCCGGAGCGGCCCGAGCCGACCGGCAGGGCCACGCGCGGCACCGGCTGCTCGACCACCCGGTCGGCCAGCTCGTGCAGCAGGATCCCGTGACGGTAGGCGAGTTCACCGATCTCGGTGCGGTCGATGCCGGCCACGGAGAGCCCCACGCTGCCGTCCCGGCGGACCTCGGCTCCCTGGCTGACCAGCAGGTCCGCCAGCCGCGCCATCTGCGGCCCCCGGACGGCCACTTCGGGGCTGAGCCTGGTCCGCCGGAACTCCTCGACCGACTGGTCGGCCACCATGCGGCCGCGGTCCAGGGTGACCACCCGGTCGGCGAGCTGCGAGGCCTCCTGCGGGGTACGGGTGGTCACCAGGACCGTCCCCCCGGCGGCGCCGAAGGAGCGCAGGAAGGCGTGGAACCACTCGACGTTGCGCGGCGACAGTCCCTCCGCAGGGCCGTCCAGCAGCAGCGTGCCGGGATCGCCGAGCAGGGCGACGGCCAGGGCCAGGCGGCGGTGCATGCCCGGCGAGAAGGTGCGCAGTCGCTGCCCGGAGACGCCGGCCAGCCGGATCTGCTCCAGCAGCTCGTCGGCCCGCCGGACCGGGACTCCGACGGCCGCGGCGAGCATCCGCAGATGGCTTCGCGCCGTGCGGCCCGGGTGCCCGGCCACCGCGGCAGCGCCCTGCACGGGGCGGGGCAGCAGCACACCCACCTCGCGCTCGGGGTGGCGGATCCTGCGGTAGGGGCGGCCGTCGAAGAGCGTGACGCCCTGGCCGCGTTCGAGTTCGAGCATCAGCCGCAGCGCGGTGGACTTCCCCGCCCCCTCCGCGCCGAGCAGCGCGGTCACCGTTCCGGGCCGGGCGTCGAAGGTCAGATCGAGCACGGCCGGCGGAGCGTCCTTGCGATAGACCTTGGTCAGTCCGGTGATCTGGATCATCGCTGGCTGCTCCCATGCCCTCGGCCGACCTGCTCGACGCGGAGCGCCCCCTGACGGGCGGGCGCGCACCCGCGCGGCTCCGCGCCAGCACATTAGGGGGCGGCGACGGCTATTCCGGGCATTACGGGAACGGCACGGGCCCGCCGACTGCCCACCTCACCCGATCAGGGGACAATCCGATCCTGCGATTCACGGGTGGCCGGTCCGGTGCGGGGGCTTCGGCCGAGCTGCGAGGTCGCCCGGTGCCGGTGCCGGTGTCGGTGCCATCGGGCGGAGGGATACGGGCGCCAGGGTCGGACGGGGCCGGGCGGAAGGGCTTCGTGCGGGATGCTGCCGACGGGTGCCGGGCCGGATCCGATGGAGGGGCGGGCGCGATCGCTACTGCGGGGGCCAAGGCGGCACCGGGAGTCGCTCGCCGCCGCACGCCGCGCGGAACTCGTCGACGGCGGCCCGGCCCTGGAGGGCGGTCTCTCCCAGTCGTTCCCGTTCCTCGGCCAACCGTTCCCGCACGGCGGCGATCGTCTCCGGCGCCGCCGCCTCGGCCTCCAATGCCGCCAGCTCCTTCTCCGTACCGGTGGTGATCTCGTCGAGGCTCTGGTAGTCCGCCGCCAGCCTCTCGACGAGAGTTCGCCGGGCGGCGCAGTCCTGAATGGCCATCGCGGGCTCCCTGGGGCCGGTCCGGGCCTCCGGCCCTGTGGTCGGAGCGTCCACCGACACTCTGCGCCGCCGTCCCCCTGTCCGCAGCCAGGCCAGGGCGTTCGGCTGCCCGGTCACCGGGGTGGGCCGAGCCGGGGCCGGGCGGGTCGGGTCGGAGTCGCGGCCAGCTCGACGGGCCTGGGCCGCAACCGGGGCGAGCGCAGGCCCGGTGCCCGACGGCGGAGCGGCGCGGCACGGCGGAGGGCCTGCGGGAGCCGACGGGCCTCGCGGTGGCTCAGGACTCCGGGCGGAGCATGGGCGGGTTGAGGACGGTCGCGCCGCCGGCGGTGAACAGCTGGGCTGGGCGGCCCCCCTGACGAGTCGTCGTGCCACCGGAGGGCAGCAGGAAACCTGGGGTGCCGGTGACCTTGCGGTGGAAGTTCCGCGGGTCCAGCACCACTCCCCAGACCGCCTCGTAGACCCGGCGCAGCTCACCGACGGTGAACTCGGGCGGGCAGAAGGCGGTGGCGAGGGAGGAGTACTCGATCTTGGAGCGGGCGCGCTCGACACCGTCGGCCAGGATCAGGCCGTGGTCGAAGGCGAGCGGGACGCCGTCGGCCGGGTTCTCGCCGAGGAGTTCGCCGACCGGGGCCCAGCGCGCTCCGCTGGCGTCGCCACCGGCGCGGGGCGTCGGCAGGTCCGGGGCGAGCACCAGGTAGGCGACACTGACCACCCGCATCCGCGGGTCCCGCTGCGGGTGGCCGTAGGTGGCGAGCTGCTCCAGGTGCGCGCCGGCCGCGCCGGGGCCGACCACGTCGTGACCGGGGGTGGTGTGGGCGCGCAGACCGGTCTCCTCGGCCAGTTCGCGGGAGGCGGCCTCGGCCAGGCCCTCGTCCGGGCGGACGAAGCCGCCGGGCAGTGCCCAGTACCCCTGGAACGGTGGCTCTCCTCGTCTGACCAGCAGGGCACAGAGCGAGTGGTCGCGCACCGTCAGCACCACCAGGTCAACCGTGACAGCGAAGGGCGGAAAGGCCGACGGATCGTAACGCGACATGGTCACGATCATAGTCGTCTCTCTGACGATAAGCACAGGCCCGTACATGGACCGTACAAGGTCGGTGCCCCACCGAAACCGGTTCGGGCAAGGTTCGCGCAGGGGTGAGCACGGCGCCGGTAGCCGGGCACTGGCGGCCGGGCACTGGCGGCCGGGCACCGGTGACCAGGTGCGGTGACCAGGTGCCGGTGACTGGGTGTCACCGGCACCTGGGCCGGATGCGCGGCGGCGGGCTCAGCGGGCGACGAGTTGCAGGTCCGTGGACGCCTCCTCCACCATCGCCACGCCGATCCGGCTCACCCGGACGGAGAAGGGCTCGCCCGCCACCCGCAGGCCGGTCAGCTCCAGCTCGCCGAGCGGCGCGGTGCTGGCCGGGCGAACCAGAACCCGGCCGCCCGGGGCGTCGGGCCGGACCCCGGCGAGGGAGAACACCGCGTGCACGGCACCGGCCGCGGAGACCGCCGCCGGGCGGCAGGCGGCCGGGTGCGGCACCGGCGGGCAACCGGGGGTGCGCTGCTCCCCCGCGTACATCTCCGGCAGCCGCCCCTCGAAGTGGGCACCCGCGGCGAGCAGGCCCTCCAGCAGGGTGCCGGCCTCGTTCTCGTGGCCGGCCTCGGCCAGTCCGGCGACCGCCAACGCCGTCTCGTGGACCCGCACCGCGCCGCCGCGGTGGCCGAGCGGGTTGAAGCGGGGGGACTTGGCGCTCAGGGTGCGCAGGCCCCAGCCGCTGTCGAGCTCCGGTGCGACCAGGCGCTGGGCGAGCAGCCTGGTCTGCTCGCGGTCGAGCAGGCTCTCGTGGCGGCCACCGTCGACGGCCAGCCCGGTGTCCAGCAGGTGCACCAGGGAGGAGGCCACGGCGGGCAGCGGCTGTCCGCCCGGCGCCAGCCCGGCCGCGGGGCGGCCGCCGGACAGGTCGTCGATCCAGAACCGCTCGCGGAAGCGCCCGCGCAGCCCGGCGGCCCAGTCACGCCACTCCTCGGCGCCCGGCCGTCCGAAGGCCTCCAGCAGCTCGGCCCCGTGCAGGGCGGCGCGGTGGGCCTGCGCCTGGACCTCGGCGCGGGCGGCGACCGGGTGGGCGGAGCGCTCCTCGGCCGGGCGGCTGAGGTCGGTCACGAAGCCGTCCACCAGGCCCTCGCGCAGGGCGGCCAGTGCCCGCTCCGCGGCCGGGAGCAGTTCGGTCGCCTCCGCCCGGGGCAGGCCCCAGCGCCAGGCCTCGGCCAGCACCGTGACGAACAGCAAGGTCGCCTCGGTGGCGGTGCAGGTGGGCGGTAGCTCGGGACCCCCGTGGCGCAGGGCGCCGGGCAGCAGGCCCTCGGTACGGCCCGGGGCGGCCGGCTGCTGACGGCGGGCCAGTGCCCGGAGGGTGCCGGCCGCCAGCCGGGTGCCGAGCGGCAGGGTCAGCCGGGCGGCCCAGAGCGCGTCGGCCGGGGCGAGGCCGAAGCGCCAGGGCGCGCCGGAGGCCGGATAGAGGTCGATCGGGCGGTCCGGGTCGGCGAACAGCAGCCCGCCGAGGGCGTCCAGCGAGCGGGAGACCAGCAGGGCGGCCCGGGCGTCGTCGCTGCGGACCTCGGGCTCGGACCAGGGCAGCGGGACACCGGTGCCGCGTCCGCCCGGCGGACGCGGGCCGGTGGCGGCGCTCTCCAGCTCGGTGTGCAGTTCGACCGACCAGCGGGCGCCGGGCTGGACCTCCAGGTCCCAGCGGAGCACTCCGGCACCGGCCAGGACGGCGTGCGGGGAGGGCTGGGCGCTGACCACCGCGCTGTGCACCGGCCCCGCCCAGCGCAGCCCGGCGGACTGCACCTGGCCCGGCAGGTCGGGCTGGCGGTATCCGGCGGCGATCTCGGCGACCGGGCCGAGGTCGGTGCCGAGGGCTATCTCCAGCGGCAGCCGGGCGGGCCGCGGACCGGTGTTGCGCACGACCACCGTCTCCACGCCGTCCGCGTGGCGCAGCCGCTCGACGGTGAGCGCCGGGTCGGGGTCGAGGTCTCCGGGGAGGCGGACGGCACCGAGGAAGCGGGCCTGGGCGGTGCTGGTCAGGCCGCCCTGGAGCGGCAGCGGCTCCATGCCGCCCAGCCGCAGCTCCATGCGGGCGAGCACCCGGACGCCGTTGCGGAAGAAGCCGTTCAGACCGTGGCCGCGCAACTGGCCGTCGGGGCCGGAGGCGGCCATCGCCGGGGCGTTGACACAGATGACCGCGTGGTGGACGGCGGGCGGCTGCGGGCGCGGCGGGGCTGCGGGCCGGCCCTGGCCGACGGGTGCGCCCGCCGGACCGGCGGCCGGGCCCTGGTCGGGACGGCCCACCAGTCTGGGCGGCGCGCCGACCACGCTCTCGGCCGGCATGGCCTGTGGTGGCCTCATGGCGGTCACCGGACTCTCCTCCCCTCGGCGGTCCGGTGGCCGGGTCAGGCCGGTGGGCCGCGAGCATGCTCGATCGCGTGCTGATGGTGCCGGGCCGGCGGGGTGCCCCGTCGGCGGGTGTGCCGTGCCTGGCCGTACCCGGTGGCGGGTCGTGCCATGCGGTGCTCGGTACCGGGCCGGTACCGGCGCGCCGCGCCTTCGTTCCGGGGACCGCCACCGCGTCGGGCGTGCCGTCAGGTCCGGCGCCCCGGCCTACCGGTGACGCCCTTCCCCCTGGCCGCGCTCGCCGGACCGTCCGCCCCCGCAGGGGTGACCGTACGTGGTGCCGCAGACGGCCGCAGCCGTCGCGGACCGCCGCCGGCGCCCGGGCGGCCTTTCCGCACCGCCCGGAGTTCGGTCCGCCCGAGCCGGGCGATGGCCCCCGAAGTCAACGCCGCGCACCAGCACCAGGTCACGCACCGCTGCTGCGCCGCTGGTCGGGCGGCTCCGCCGGGCGGTCCTGCCGCTTCCGCCGGAACGTCACCGGGGCCTCACTGCGGGCGCGTCACCATCCACCGTCCAGGGCAGGGGACCTGCCGTCCGGGCCGTCGCGGAACCGACTCGGGCCCAGCGCCGGCCGGTGTCGGCTGTCCGATCGACGGACCATGCCGTCGAACCGGTGCTCGACCGCCGCCAGGATACGGTGCGGGGGTCGCGGCCCCCGCACCCGGTGACCCCGTGAACCGCGACGCCACCGCTGTGACCAGCAGAGACCGAGGAGTTGCATGTCCACCATCAGCCGGCTGCCCGGGATTGTCACGACCGACCACGTCTTCGAGCTGCCGCTCGACCACTCCGCCCCTCAGGGCGAGCAGATCGAGGTGTACGCCCGAGAGGTGGTGGCCGCCGGCCGCGAGCGGGACGACCTGCCCTGGCTGGTCTTCCTCCAGGGCGGGCCCGGCGGCAAGGCCGCCAGGCCGCTGGGCCGGGACGCCTGGCTGGACCGCGCCCTGGACGACTACCGGGTGCTCCTGCTCGACCAGCGCGGGACCGGGCGGTCCACCCCCGCGACCCGGCAGACCCTCGCCCGGCGCGGCGGCCCGCAGGAGCAGGCGGACTACCTGGCCCACTTCCGCGCGGACTCGATCGTCCGGGACGCCGAGCTGATCCGTGAGCGGCTGCTCGGCGCCGACCGCCGCTGGAGCGTGCTCGGCCAGAGCTTCGGCGGCTTCTGCACCCTCACCTACCTCTCCATCGCGCCCGAGGGCCTGACCGAGGCCTTCATCACTGGCGGCCTCGCCGGGCTCGGCAGCTCGGCCGACGACGTCTACCGCGCCGCCTACCCGCGCGTGGTCGGCAAGAACGAGGGCCACTACGCCCGGTTCCCGCAGGACGTCGAGGCGGTGCGCCGGATCGCCGCCCACCTCGCCGACTCCCCGGCGACCCTGCCGGACGGCGGCCGGCTCACCGTCGAGGCGTTCCAGGCCCTGGGCATGCTGCTCGGCGGCGGCAGCGGCTCCGGCACGCTCCACTACCTGCTGGAGGAGGCCTGGGTGGAGGGCACGGCCGGGCCCGAACTCTCCGACACCTTCCTGGCCGGTGCCCAGGCCCAGCTCTCCTTCGCGAGCGGCCCGCTCTACGCGGTGCTGCACGAGTCGATCTACGGCCAGCGGTCGGTGGACCAGGGCGGCACCGCCTGGGCCGCCGAGCGGGTCCGCAAGGAGTTCCCGCAGTTCGACGCCCGGGCAGCACTGGAGTCCGGCGCTCCGGTGCTGTTCACGGGGGAGATGATCTACCCCTGGATGTTCGACACCGACCCGGCGCTGCGCCCGCTGAAGGAGACCGCGGAACTGCTCGCCGCCCGCACCGACTGGCCCGACCTGTACGACCGGGCGCGGCTGGCCGCCAACACCGTGCCGGTCGTCGCGGCCGTGTACCACGACGACATGTACGTGGACACCGCCGACTCGCTGGAGACCGCCCGCGCGGTGCGCGGCCTGCGGACCTGGATCACCAACGAGTGGGAGCACGACGGCCTTCGGGTGAGCGGCGGAAAGGTGCTGGACCGCCTGATCAAAATGGCGCACGGCGAGGCGTAGCGGACGACGGGCCGGTACGGCGGCGCGCGGCGGCTCAGTGCGCACGGTGGCCTCCTCTCGTCGCCCGCCGAACGCCCCGGCAGCGATGGAGCCCGGTACGGGCGGCGGCGTGCGCGCCCGCCACCCGGCCGAGCCGCAGGCCCCGGGCGGACCGCTCCCCGGCCGCCGGGGTGTGCCCGGGCACCGCGGCCCGCCCGGGTACCCGCAGCAGGGCGACGGCCCCGCCGGTGCCGCCGCCCGGCTCCGGGCCTTCGGAGCCGCCCGGGGCGCCCGGCCCGTGCTCGGTCGGCGCCGTCTTGGTGTACGAGCCCTTCCGGCGGCCGCCCCGCCGGTGCCGCCGTCCTCCGGAGGACCGTCCGGGCCGCTCCCCCGAGGCCCCGTCGGCCCCGGGGCCGGTTGCGACGGCGGGGCCGGGGGCCGCCTCGCCCGGGGACGGCACTCCTCCGGCGGGCGGCTCCTCGGCACCGGGCGCTCCGCCCGTGGTGGACGGCGGCCCGCCCTCCGGTGCCGGCGTGATCCCGGGCCCCTCGCGCCGCCGTCGTTGGGCCTCGACCGCGGCCAGCAGGCCCTGCGGTGTCATGCCGTCGTTGAGCGACTCGTAGAGCAGTTCGGCCAGCAGGTACCCCGGGGCGAGCCGCAGGACGTGGCCGAGCACGACCCGGGCCGTCGCCGTGTCCCCGGCGACCCAGGACGTCCAGGCCAGCAGGGTGAGCGGGGCCACCGCGCAGCCCTCGTACGGCGGCACGGCCCGCCGGGCGAGGAAGCGCCAGAGCCGCTCGGCCGGGGCCAGCTCGGCGGGCCGGGCGTACTCGACGCCGCGGTCCCTCACCAGGCGGTCTCGCAGGGCGAGCAGCAGTTGGGCCGTCCGGTCCGCGTCGAGCTCCCTGGCGCCGGCCCTGAACTCGGCGACGGCCTGGTCGAGCAGGCCGATGCGCTGTTCCCGGGAGGGGGCGTCCAGGGACTCGGCCCGGGCGAGCGCCTCGCGCTGGGCGGCGTCCTGCGGCGGGCCGACCGGCTCCAGCCCGCCGATGATCGCCTTCCGGCTGCCGCGCGGCACCAGGCCGGCCACCGTCGCGGCGGCGCCCGCCGGACCGGGATCGGGACCGCGCCGCACCGGATTGCCCGCAGGATCGCAGCACCCGTCGCCGCGGCAGAGGAAGGACCACCAGCGGCCGTCCGAGACGCACAGCGACTCCTTGACGGCCACGCCCCGGCGCCCGAAGGCCGCCCGGAGGGCCTGCGCCAGCGGCTGCAGCCCGTCCACCACCGGTGGGGCGTGGGGCGCGCCGGAATCCCGGCAGAGGTAGAGGAGCACCTGGAGCGGCCGGGCGCCGTGCCGCTCGGACAGGGCCAGCAGCAGGGCCGCCGTCTCCTCCGCGGCGGCCGGCCACTGCGCGGGCGACTGCGGCAGGTCCGCCCGGATCACCCCGCCCTGGTGCAGGCCGGGGCCGTGCAGCCCCACCGCGACGATGCTGTCGTCGGGGTAGAAGCCGAGGAAATAGGGGAGCAGCTCGGCCATGTCGGCCGGACCGCGCATGACGACCGGCCGGTGATCGGAGGCCGGACCGAGGGACAGAATGACGTGTTCGTTGTTCATCGCGTTCATGGCCGTAAGACTGGACCCGATCCGCGAGCGGCGCGGAAACTTCTTTTTTCCTGTGGATAACCCGGCCCCCGAATTTCTCTTCACTCGTTCGGAGTACGCGAAACTCGCTCTCGCGAGTGGAATTTGACTTCCGTTCAGTGGACCGGCGAATGAAATACACCCCGCCTTCCCCCGCCTCCGCTCCCCCGCATTCGCCGCTTGTCGGAGGGAGGGGGTTACATGGACGCCATGCAGCAGCCCGACACCCACACCACCGCCACCGCCGACCGCGCCGAGGTCCGGGCGCGGGCCGAGGCCGTCCTGCGCGAGCTCGCCGGCCCCGGAGCCACCCTGCGCGAGGACCAGTGGACGGCGATCGAGGCCCTCGTGGTCGACCGCCGCCGCGCCCTCGTCGTCCAGCGCACCGGCTGGGGCAAGTCCGCGGTCTACTTCATCGCCACCGCCCTGCTCCGGGCCCGCGGTGCCGGGCCGACGGTGATCGTGTCGCCGCTGCTCGCCCTGATGCGCAACCAGGTCGAGTCGGCGGGCCGGGCCGGCATCCACGCCCGCACCATCAACTCGGCCAACACCGACGAGTGGGCTGGGGTCCAGGAGGAGGTCGCCGCCGGGAAGGTCGACATCCTGCTGGTCAGCCCCGAGCGACTGAACAATCCGGACTTCCGCGACCAGGTGCTGCCCGAGCTCGCCGCCTCCACCGGCCTGCTGGTGGTCGACGAGGCCCACTGCATCTCGGACTGGGGGCACGACTTCCGCCCCGACTACCGCCGACTGCGCACCATGCTCGCGGACCTGCCGCCCGGCGTCCCCGTGCTGGCCACCACCGCCACGGCCAACGCCCGGGTCACCGCGGACGTCGCCGAGCAGCTGGGCACCGGCGCCACCGACGAGCACGCCCTGGTGCTGCGCGGCCCGCTCGACCGGGAGAGCCTCACCCTGGGCGTGCTCTCCCTGCCCGACCCTGCCCACCGCCTCGCCTGGCTGGCCGACCACCTCGACCGGCTCCCCGGCTCGGGCATCGTCTACACCCTGACGGTGGCCGCCGCCGAGGAGGTGACCGCCTTCCTGCGCGAGCGCGGCTTCCCGGTGGCCTCCTACTCCGGCCGCACCGAGGACGCCGAGCGCCGCACCGCCGAGGCCGACCTGCTGGCCAACCGGGTCAAGGCGCTGGTCGCCACCTCCGCGCTCGGCATGGGCTTCGACAAGCCCGACCTCGGCTTCGTGGTGCACCTCGGCTCGCCCAGCTCGCCGATCGCCTACTACCAGCAGGTCGGCCGGGCCGGGCGAGGCGTGGACCGGGCCGAGGTGCTGCTGCTGCCCGGGCGCGAGGACGAGGCGATCTGGCGCTACTTCGCCTCGCTGGCCTTCCCGCCGGAGGAACAGGTGCGCCGCACCATCGACGCGTTGGCCGAGGCCGGGCGGCCGCTCTCCACCGCTGCCCTGGAACCCCGGGTGGACCTGCGCCGGGCCCGGCTGGAGACCATGCTCAAGGTGCTCGACGTGGACGGCGCCGTCCGCCGGGTCAAGGGTGGCTGGACGGCCACCGGGCAGAGCTGGGAGTACGACACCGCCCGCTACGCCAAGGTCGCCGCCTCCCGGGAGGCGGAACAGCGGGCGATGCGCGAGTATGCGGCGGGCACCGGCTGCCGGATGGAGTTCCTGCGCCGGCAGCTGGACGACGAGCAGGCCGCGCCGTGCGGCCGGTGCGACAACTGCGCGGGGCCGCTGCACACCCCGGACGTCTCCGCCGAGGCGCTGGCCGCCGCCCGGGCCGCGCTCGGCCGCCCGGGCCTGAGCTTCGAGCCGCGTCGGCTCTGGCCCACCGGGATGGACGCGCTCGGGGTGCCGCTCAAGGGGCGGATCCCTGCGGACGAGCAGGCGGAGACGGGCCGGGCGCTGGGCCGGCTGTCGGACATCGGCTGGGGCAACCGGCTGCGCGCCCTGCTCGCCGACCAGGCACCGGACGTGCCGGTGCCCGGCGAAGCGGTGGACGCGCTGGTGGCGGTGCTCGCCGACTGGGCCCGCGGTCCGGGTGGTTGGGCCGGTCCCGCCACGGCGGAAGGCACCCGGCTGGAACGGCCCGTCGGCGTGGTGGCCATGGCCTCCTCGACCAGGCCCCAGCTGGTCGGCAGCCTCGGCGCGCGGATCGCCGAGATCGGCCGGCTGCCACTGCTCGGCCGCATCGAGTACGCCGGCGGCCTGCCGCCGCACGGCGCCCGCAGCAACAGCGCCCAGCGCCTGCACTCCCTGGCCGGCGCGCTGGTCCTGCCCCCGGAGCTGGAACGGGCGGTCGCGGCCGCCGGCGGGCCGGTGCTGCTGGTGGACGACCTCGTCGACTCCGGATGGACGGTGACCGTGGCCGCGCGACTGCTGCGCCGGGCGGGAGCGAGCGCGGTACTGCCGCTGGTGCTGGCCGTGCAGGGGTGACGGAGCGGCGGAAAGCCGCCACGGGAGCCGTTCGCTTCACCCGAACGGCCTAACGGAAAGGATCAGGCGAAGCGATTTCCATCACACCGGTCGAACGGCTCGGGAAAGGAGCGCCCCTCATGTCGATGACGGTTCACCCTGCCCTCAGGGCGTTGTGGATCAAGGCCCTGAGGCGACTCGCCGCCGTTCGCGCCGCTGTGGAACATATCCGACAGACCATGGGCTATCGGGTGGCGTTCGTAATTTCATCATTGCCGCCCCACCCCCGATGCCCCGAGAATTGGGAGGTACCCGAAACCCGGTCCGCTGGACCCGTCCTTCGGCGCACCCAGGCACCCGCCTGCCCACGGGCCAGGAAGGAGGATCGTGATCAACGGCATCGACCGAGGTCAGAATCCCTTCTCCGGGAGTCCCGAACCCAGACGGGTGCTGGACCTGGAGACCTGGGCCGCCTCGGGGATCCCGTTGCTGCGCGAACCCCGCGAGTTCGTCCTGGAGCTGCACCAGCGCCACCTGCCCCAGCCCGGCACCGTCGTGGTCACCGTGCTGGACGCGCTCCACCACGTCGCCGCCTCGGCCTCGTTCACCCCGTGGCCGCACCACACCGACGGGTGGCAGCACCGCAACGCCCTGCTGGCGCACCTGCGCCGGATCATCCCGCACGACCTGCGACTGCCCGAGCCGACTCGGACGGCCGTGCTGCTGCGCTGCCGCGACGGCGCACCGGGCTGGACGGAGCAGGACGGCGCCTGGATGTGGGCCCTGCGGGACGCGTCCGTACTGCACGGACTGCGCTGCGGCGCGTACATCGGACTCACCCCGGCGGGCTGGCAGGTCCTCGGGGACGGTCGGGGCGGACGCAAGCCGCACGCGGGCTCCTGGGCGGAGGGGCCGGTGCACACCGTGACGGAACTGCCGCCGCGCTCCGCGCTCGACGCCCCGCGCGGCCAGCGCACCCGCCAACCGGCGGCCGAGCAGGCCACGTCCGGCGAGGACTCGGCGCGCTCCCCGCAGTCCGAGCCCCCATGGGGGCCGGCACGGGTCGCAGCGGCCGAACCGACCCGCCGCACCGGCACGCGCTGAGTCCACGGCAACGTCGGTCCTGCCGGACTGCCAGGCCTCCGAACGCGCCGGCCCAGCCGGAGCGCGACCGTCACGGCCGTCAGCCGTCGCCGACCAGCCAACCCCCGGCCGGACCGACCACCGACCGGACCGACCGCTGTCGACCGCCCGCCGACCAACAACCGCCGACTAACAACCGCCGACCGCCGCAGGACGGACCTCGGGCCCGGCACCGTACGGCGGCACCGGGCCCGAACTGGACGGCTGTGATCAGGCCTTGACCGGGCGGGCCGCCGCGGCTCCGGCGGAGCCCGCGGCAGCGGGCCCGGCGTCACCGCAGACCACCAGCAGCGCGGTCGCGTGGCCGAGCGCCTTGGTGTACGCCTCGGCGGCCCGGGCGGACGGTCCGCCGTTGACCACCAGGACGACCACCTGGCGGCTGACCGGACGGGTCAGTGCGGCGTCCGCGTAGAACACGTCCCCACCCTCGGTGAGCTGCGCCCAGTAGCGCTCCTCACCGAAGGAGAGTTCGTGCTGCTGCCAGGGGTGTGCCTCGCCGACCGTCAGCACCAGGATGTCGCCCGGGTTGCGGCCGGACTCCAACAGCAGGTCGACCGCGTCATCGGCGCGCTCCACCGCCTGCGCCGGGGTGGCGGCGATCCGCTGGACCTCCACCTGCGGCGCGGCGGAGGCCGGGCGGCGCGGTGCCGGCCCGGGCTTGGGGATCAGTCGCGGCGGCCCCGGGCGGGCGGCGCGCGGCGGGGCCGGGCGCGGGGACGCCGAGCGGGGGCCGGGCACCGGAGCCGGGGCGGCGGCGGTGGTGGTGGGTGCGGTGGCGGGGGCTTGTGCGTCCGACTCGCGGGGGAAGGGAACGCCGGGGCCCGGGAGGCTCTCGTGAATCTCCGGCTCCTCGGGGAAGACAGGCATACCCGGATATCTATCAAATGCCGGTGGGGGTGCGCACGGGTACCCCACCCATTGGGCGCCGGTCCACTCCCACCCCCTGCCGGGGCAATTCCAGACGGACCGTCAGAAACCGAGCGCCAACTGTTCGTCGGCGGACCCCTGGGCGCCCCCCGCGCCCTCCCGAACGCGCTTGAGATGACTCCACTTCGACAGTCCGTCCATGTACGCCCAGGAGAGCCGGTGGTGCCCGGTGGGGCCGTACTCCTCCAGCGCCGCTCGGTGCACCGGGGACGGATAGCCGGCGTTGTCGGCGAAGCCGTACTCCGGGCACCCCTCGCCCAGTTCGGCCATCAGGCCGTCACGGTGGACCTTGGCGAGCACCGAGGCGGCGGAGACGCAGATGCAGGACTGGTCGCCCTTGATCACCGTGCGCACCCGCCACGGGCCGCCCAGGTAGTCGTGCTTGCCGTCGAGGATGACCGCGTCGGGTTGGACCGGCAGCGCCTCCAGCGCGCGGACCGCCGCCAGCCGCAGCGCCGCCGTCATGCCGAGCTCGTCGCACTCCTGCGCCGAGGCCTGCCCGAGCGCGTACGCGGTGACCCAGTCGGCGAGGACCGGGGCGAGCGCGCGGCGGCGCAGTTCGGTGAGCAGCTTGGAGTCGGTCAGCCCCTCCGGCGCCCTGCGAAGGCCCGTGACGGCCGCGCCGACGGTGACCGGTCCGGCCCAGGCGCCGCGCCCCACTTCGTCGAGACCGACGACGATCTTGGCGCCGGCCCGGCGGAGCGAGCGTTCGACGGAGTGGGTCGGCGGGACGATGGGCATGGCGAATTCCGTTCAGCTGGACAGCCTCCAGCCTAAGCCCGCCCCACGGCCGCCGTGTCCGCCTCCCCGGGCAAGCGGCGGTCGGCCCGGCTCCGGGCGGGCCCGAGGCTGCCGAACACGCCCGGAGCCGGCTTCCCCCACCCGAGGCCAGCGCCTCGGACCCCCGCCTCGAACCCTGCTCCGAACCCGCGCCCCAAGCCAACACACCGGTCCGGCGCCATCCGACACACCGGTCCGGCACCCCGAAAAGGGCGTCCCCGGGTCCGCCTCAGCCGTCCCCGCGCGCCCGGATCATCGGCTCCAGCACCTCGTCCACCAGCCTGCCGGCGAAGTCCGGACCCAGGTTCTCCAGCCCGCGGATCTTGACCTGGTAGAGCATCATCGCCGGGATGACGTCCGCCACCAGCGGGGTGGCCGCGCCGGGCCGGACGTCGCCGCGTTCGGCGCCGCGCCGCAGGATCTCCAGGATGGTCCGCGCGGTCGGCTCGATGACCCGGTCGGCGATGAAGCCCTTGAAGACCTCGGCCCGCTCGTGGTCGATCTCACCCATGATCGCATTGAGCGCGGTGCCCGCCCGTGAGGCCATCGCCCCGGTGAACCCCTCGATGAGCCGGCGGAGTTCATCGCGGGCGGACCCGAGGTCGGGGGTGGCGTAAGGGTCCGGAAGCGTGGCGTCCAGGGCGTCGAGGACGAGCTCGTCCTTGGAGGCCCAGCGCCGGTAGAGCGCGGCCTTTCCGGTTCGCGCCGCGCTGGCGACCCCCTCCATGGTGAGCCGCGCGTATCCGCCGGAGGTGAGCTGGTCGAGCGCGGCTTCGAAGATCGCGCTCTCCAACTCCTTCCCCCGACGCCGCGCCGGCCGCGTCAGGACCTGGCGGGCGGCCCGCACCGGGCACAGGGCGGCCTCCTCACCCGGCTCCGCCCCCACCCCCGCCTCCCCGGGAACCGTCCCCTCAGGCAGCGCAGCCACCTCCTCCGACCCCTGCCTCTGCCCCCGCCCGCGCCCTGGCAGGTCCGGCATGGGGCTCTCCACCGAGTCCGGCGCCGAGTGCGACGCCGAACCCACCATCAGCCCCTGCCCCTGCCCCTGCCCCTGCCCCACGATCGAACCGGCCGGCGACCGACCAAACCGGTCCGCCACCAGGCGCCGCACCAACCGCTCCATCGCCACCACCCTTAAGGAACGCTTGCGTTCACAATCCCGGCCAGGATATCGTCCGGATTAGTGAACGATCCCGTTCCTTCCAGGCCTGCGCAAGGGCGCAGCGCCATGCCCGGGCCGACGAATCCCGCGGCCCCGCACCACCGAGCACATAGCCAGCAGGGGGCACATTCGTGGCTATCTCCGACACGCTCAGCAAGAACCCACCACCGCGGACGAGCCAGGGGCGGGGCAAGGGCATCACCCTGACCGTCATCGCGGCCACCCAGCTCATGGTGGTCCTCGACGCCACCATCGTGAACATCGCACTCCCGCACATCAGGGACGCCCTGAACTTCTCGACCACCGACCTGTCGTGGGTGATCAACGCCTACACGCTGACCTTCGGCGGGCTGCTACTGCTCGGCGGTCGCGCGGGTGACATCCTCGGCCGCCGGCGGGTGTTCATCTTCGGCACCCTGCTGTTCGGCCTGGCCTCGCTGCTCGGCGGCTTCGCGCAGGACAGCGGGCTGCTGCTGGCCGCCCGCGCGCTCCAGGGCATCGGTGGCGCGATCTGTTCCCCGACGGCGTTCGCCCTGATCGCCACCAACTTCGACGAAGGCCCGGAACGCAACCGGGCGTTCGGTGTGTTCTCGGCGGTGGCCGGCTCGGGTGCCGCGATCGGCCTGCTGGCCGGCGGTCTGCTCACCGAGTACCTGAACTGGCGCTGGGTGTTCTTCGTCAACGTGCCGATCGCGATCCTGATCGCGATCGCCGCGCCGCGCTACATCGCCGAGTCCGAGCGCCACCCCGGCCGCTTCGACCTGCCCGGAGCGTTCACCTCCACGGTCGGCCTGGTCGGCCTGGTCTACGGGTTCATCCGGGCCGCCTCGGACGGCTGGTCGGACGGCATCACGCTCGGCTCCTTCGCGGCCGGCGCGATCCTGCTCGCCGCCTTCCTCGTGGTCGAGAGGCGCACCGACCAGCCGATCACCCCGATGCACCTGTTCGCCGATCGCAACCGCACCGGCGGCCTGGTGATGATGCTCTGCCTGGCCGCGGCCATGTTCGGCATCTTCTTCTACGTCGTGCTGTTCGTGCAGGGCCCGCTCGGCTACAGCCCGCTGAAGGCCGGCGTCTCCTTCCTCCCGATCAGCGTCTCGATCGTCGTCGCCGCGCAGATCGCCTCCAACCTCCAGGCCAAGTACGGCCCGAAGCCGTTCATGGCGGGCGGCGCGCTGCTGGTCACCGTCGGTCTCACCTGGCTGACCCAGATGAGCAAGGACAGCGGCTACCTGGACGGGGTGCTCGGCCCCACGGTGGTGTTCGGCTTCGGCATGGGCCTGATCTTCGTCCCGGTGATGCTGATCGCCGTCGCGGGCGTCCCGGCCGAGGAGACCGGCGCCGCCTCCGGTCTGCTCAACTCGATGCAGCAGATCGGCGGTTCACTCGGGCTGTCGATCCTGACCACGGTCTTCGCGCACTACGCCACGGCCGAGGCCACCGCGCAGCTGCCGAAGTTCCTGGAGACCGCGAAGCCCGAGCAGCTCGCCTACTTCCAGCAGCACCACGAGTTCCCGACGGGCACGGACGCCGCCAACACCGTGCTCACCCAGGGGATCTCGCACGGCTTCATCGTGGGCGCCGCGCTCGCGGCGGTCGCCCTGCTGGTCGCGGTCTTCGTGATCAAGGCCAAGGCCAGCGACCTGCCGAGCGGCTCCTCCGCCGTCGCGATGCACTGACGCCGCCGGACAGGGACGCCACCTCACGCGAACGTCAGCGCGCACGGCCATCAGCGCGCGAGGGCGTCAGCCGGGCCGGGCGGGAGCACACAGCTCCCGCCCGGCCCGATCGCTTTCCGGCCACCGCGCGATCGCGGTCCGGCCGCTCACCACACCCGTCACCAGCGGTCGCGCCCCAGCCCCGCCTGTTCGCACGCGCCGCGCCCGCCCACCACGCGTTCCTCCAAGGGCCGTTCGGCCAGGATCCGCCGCGCCCGGGCGACCGAGGCCCCGGCCGCGTACCAGGGCTTCTCCGCCTGTTCCAGGTCCTGCCGGATCAGCTGGAGCGCGCAGGTCCGCTGCGGGCCGGGGAGCCGGTCCAGGGCGGGCACCGCGTCCGCCGAGAGCCCGCGGACGTTGCGCAGGTCGATGGCCACGGCGTGCGGGTCGGCCCGCAGGGCCCGCTCGTAGCGGGCGACGTTCTGCTCGGCGACGATCGCGTCCGGGCCCATCAGCCCGTACACCGCGACGGTCAGCATGCCGCTGAGCACGACGGCGCGGGGCAGCCAGCCGGCGCCGCGGGTCAGCCCGGCGGTGATCAGCAGCAGGAAGACCACGCCCAGCCAGACCTCGACCACCAGGACCCACAGCCGCAGCCGGGTGAGCCCGGAGGCGTCCACGTAGAACCACATCCGGCCGAGCGCCGAAGCGACCACGACCAGCGCCAGCAGGCAGAGCAGCCCCAGCAGGATCCGTGCCACGCGGCGGTCGGCCGGCGTGGTGCGCGGGGCCCACCGCTTGGCGACGGCCACCACGACCAGGGTCAGCACGGTGATCACGGTCAGCTGCCAGAAGCCCTGCCGGGCGTACGCGGAGCGGCTCATCCCGGTGTTGCGCAGCACCGCGTCCGCGCCGCCGAGCACCACGACGGCCTGGACCACCGCGAAGGCGCCGAACAGCAGGTCGAGCGCGATCAGCGGCAGCGCCCACTCCAGTCGGCGCCGCTCCCGGCCCGGCCGGACCACCGTACGGTCCCAGCGGCGCGGGCCGGCCGCGATGTACGCGAAGCCCAACGTGGTGAGCGCCCCGAGCGCGAACAGCAGGACGCGGGCCGGGACCCGGTCGAGATCGAGGTTCGGGCCGAGGTTGCCCAGCAGGTCCGCCATGGCGGCGTCGGCGCTGGCGAACAGCAGACCGAAGACGGTCAGCAGGGCGGCGGCGACCGCGAGCGCCTTGAGCACCGGGACGATCCGGCCCCGGCCGGGCGGCGTCCGCCGTTCCATGGTCTCCCAGACCCAGACCACCGAGGGCACCAGCTGCCACAGGATGCCGGGCAGCGCGAGCAGCACACCCGGCCAGCGACGGCCGCCGTGCAGGGCCAGCGAGGCCAGTGCCAGCGCGCCGACGACGGCCAGCGCGGCGGGCCGCCCGGCGTCCCACACCGCCGGGACGGCGAGCAGGGCGAGCGCGAGCAGGCTCCACACCGCCGTCCAGGGCCGGATCCGCCGGCCGGCCGACCGGGCGGCGATCCCGGCCCCGACCGCGGTGACGGCGCCGAGCAGCAGCAGGTTGGGGCCCAGGCCGTCGTACAGCAGCCAGGCCGTCAGCACGCCGGTGGCCAGGGCCGCCAGGAGGACCCTCGGGGTGGCCGCCGCCCGGCGCTCGGGGTCGCTGCGGTGCAGCCAGTCGGCGGCCGAGGGGGCGGGCGGGCCGGGCGTCCGGTGCGGGACCGCCTCGGGCCGCGCGTACGGACCGTACGGGTCGAACGAGCCGAACGGGTCGGACGCGCCGTCCGGGCCACCCGCCCCGGACGGGCCGCCCTCCCCTGACGGGCCGCTCGGCGCGGACGAACCCGGCGGATCGGACGGGACAGGCGCGGACGGGGCAGGCACGGACGAGCCTGACATGAGTCCCCCTCAGTGGTCGACGGGCATGCGGAACCCGCCACGGGACGGTCCGCCGACGGGCGCGCTCGGCGCCCGGCCGCTGCCGACTGTAGACCATTCTGAACAAGTTCAAAAGTCAGGACTGAACGCGTTCAGAATCCTGTGACCACCAAGGACTCCCCGGGGCTACCCCTTCACCGATCCGGCCAGCAGCCCCCGGACGAAGTACCGCTGGAGACTGAAGAAGACGATCAGCGGCACGACGATCGACAGGAACGCCCCGGCCGTGAGCAGCTCCCACCGCCCGCCGAGCGAGCCGGACAGCTGTGCCAGCCGTACCGTCATCGGAGCCACCTCCGGTGTGCCGCCCGCGAAGGTCAGTGCCACCAGCAGGTCGTTCCAGACCCACAGGAACTGGAAGATCGCGAACGAGGCCAGTGCCGGGGTGCACAGCGGCAGCACGATCGACCGGAAGATCTTGAAGTGCGAGGCGCCGTCCACCACCGCGGCCTCCATCAGGTCCCGCGGCAGCTGGGCGATGAAGTTGTGCAGCAGGAACACCGCCAGCGGCAGCGCGAACATGGTGTGCGCCAGCCAGACCGTGGCGTAGCTGCCCTTCAGGTCCAACGCCGGGATCAGCGTCAGCGGGCCCAGGTGCGCACCGCCCGAGAACAGCCGCAGCAGCGGGATCAGCGCCATCTGGAGCGGCACCACCTGGAGCGCGAACACGGTGAAGAACACCGCGTCACTCCCCCGGAAGCGCACCCAGGCCAGCGCGTACGCCGCCATCGCCGCCAGCACCAGCGGGAAGACCGTCGCCGGGATGCTGATCGCCAGCGAGTTGACCAGGAAGGGCATCAGGCCGGTGGAGACGCCGGGGCCGCCCTCGAACAGCACCGCGTGGTAGTTGCCGAGGCCGAAGTCCGGGTGCAGGAAGGCGTTCCACCAGCCGCTGCTGGTCACGTCCTGCTTGGGCCGCAGCGAGGTCACCAGCAGGCCGAGCGTCGGGATCGTCCAGAGCACCGTCATCGCGATCACGAACACCGAGGCCAGCGGGCTGCTGAAGGCCTTCCGCACCGCCCCCTCCCGGCCGCCCGGCCTCCGATGCCGACGGCTCACCGCACTCTCCCGCCCCCGCGCACCCGCCCGGTCCCCCGCCCCTTCCCGCGCCCGCGTCCCTTCCCGACCCCGTGCCCCTTCCCGACCGCCCGTGCCGGTCACCGGACCTCACGCTCCTTCCGCAGCTGGACGATGTTGTAGGCCACCAGCGGCAGCACCGCGAGGAAGAGCAGCACCGCGAGGGCGCTGCCCCGCCCGTCGTTGAACTGCACGAAGGACTGCGAGTACATCTCGTTGGCCAGCACCTGGGTGCCGAAGTTGCCACCGGTCATGGTGCGGACGATGTCGAAGGCCTTCAGGGTGATGAGCAGGACGGTGGTCAGCACGACCATCACCGTGGTGCGGATCATCGGCACGGTGACGTACCAGAACAGCCGCACCCCGGTCGCGCCGTCCAGCCGGGCCGCCTCCACGACCTCGTCCGGGATCGCCTTGATCGCCGCCGACAGCACCACCATCGCGAAGCCGGTCTGCACCCAGACCATCACCGCCATCAGCAGGAAGGTGTTCAGCGGCTGCGAGAGCAGCCAGTTCGGCGGATCGTCCCAACCCACGGCGACGGCGAGCTGGCTGAGCAGCCCGATCTGCGGCTGGCCCGGCCCGCGCGACTCGTAGACGAACTTGAAGATGATCGAGGCGCCGACCAGCGAGATCGCCATCGGCATGAAGATCAGCGACTTGTACACCGACTGCCCGCGCATCCGGTCCACCAGGAGCGCCAGCACCAGCCCCAGCCCGGTCGCCGCCAGCGGTACGGCCAGCAGCCAGAGCAGCGTGGTGATCAGCACCTCCCGCACCGAGTCGGAGGTGAAGGCCCAGCCGAAGTTCTCACCTCCGACGAACCGGCTGCCGTCGTCGCTCTGGAAGCTGAGGTAGACCGTGCGGAGCAGCGGCACGACCAGGCCGACGGCCAGCAGCAGCACCGCGGGGCCGAGGAACACCGTGACCGCGAGCGGCCGGGCCAGGCGGCCCCGGGCCCGGCCGGCGACCAGGAAGACCACCAGCAGGATGCCGAGGAAGCCCGCGACGGCACCGAAGGTGTTGCCGAACTTGACCGCCGCGTCGCTCCAGGCGCCGGCCGCCAGTCTCTCGGTGACCAGCCCCTCGGGGGACGCCCCCCTGGCGGCCAGTCCCCTGGCGGCCAGCTCGGCCACGGGCGTCGGGAATCCGGGTACGGACATGGCTGCGCGTCCCTTCGGGTGTGGAGGGGAAGGGGGCGGGCGGTGCGGGTGGGTGGCCCCGCACCGCCCTCGACAGGTGGTCCTCGGTGGGTCCGGCCTCCGGAAGCGGGCCGGCTGTCACACAAGCGCGTCCGGCTCCCGTGTGGGGCGGGCCCGGCTCCCGCCGGGAACGGTCCCGCCCACCGCCGGGACCCGCTCCGCCCACCGCCGGAAGCAGCCCCGCCCACCGCCGGAGGCCGGCCCGGCTACTGCGGCCAGGCGGCGTCGATGTCGGCGGCGGTCTTCTGGATCGACTGCCCCTCGGCGAACCAGGCGGTCAGCGACTTCCACTCCTGCCCGGCGCCCACGGCGGCCGGCATCAGGTCGGAGCCGTCGAAGCGGAAGGTGGCCGCGGGGTCGGTCAGCGCCTCCGCCGACAGCTTGTCGATCGGGTCGGTGTAGAGGCTCTTGTCCACGCCCTGGTTGGCCGAGACCCAGCCGCTCGCGGTCTTCACCCGGCTGCTCGCCCAGTCCGAGCTGGAGAGGTAGTTCTGCACCGCCTGCACCTCCGGCCGGCCGGAGAAGGCCGCCAGGAACTCGCCGCCGCCCTCGACCGGGTTGGCGACGGACGGGTTGACCGCGGGCAGGTGGAAGGCGAAGACGTCCCCGTCCGGGCCGATCCTGGTGCCCTTGGGCCACTGCGCCTCGTAGAACGACGCCTGCTGGAGCATCAGGCACTTGCCGCTCAGGATCGGCGTGCCCGCGTCCTGGAAGGTGGTGGTGGCGATCGACTTCACGTCACCGAAGCCCGCGTTGACCCAGTCCGGGTTCTGCATCCAGTCGGCGACCGTCTTCATCGCGGTGGTGATCTTCTGGTCGGAGAACTTGACCCGGTGGTCGACCCACTGGTCGTACACCTCGCCGCCGTACGAGCCCAGCACCACCTCCTCCAGCCAGTCGGTGGCCGGCCAGCCGGTGGCCGTCCCGGAGGCGATGCCGCCGCACCACGGCTTGGCGCCGCCCGCCTTGGCGATCCGGTCGCTGAGCGCCATCAGGTCGGCCCAGGTCTTGGGCACCTCGTAGCCGGCGGCCGTGAAGGCCTTCGGCGAGTACCAGACCAGGGACTTCATGTTGGCGCTCATCGGGGCCGCGTAGTAGGTGCCGTTGACCGAGCCGTAGGTCTTCCAGATCGGGCTCCACTTGTCCTGGTTGGCGACGGTCTGGGCGGGCGGCTTCACCACCTTGCCGCTCTTCACCATCTGCGCCAGCAGGCCCGGCTGCGGGATGATCGCGAAGTCCGGGGCGTTGCCGCCGGAGACCCGGACCGGCAGCTGGGACTCGAAGTCGTTCGACCCCTCGTAACTGATCCTGATCCCGGTGCACTTGCTGAACTCGGCCCAGGACTTCTCCAGGTTGTCCGACTCCGGGCTCAGGATCGAGGCGAACATCGTCACCGTGGTGCCCGAATGCCCGGCGTACGGCTGGTACTTGGCACAGTCACCGGGCAGCGACTCGGCCGATCCGCCTCCTCCGCCGCCACCCGAACCGCCGGAACTGTTGGAGCAGGCCGCGGTCAGGGCCAGCGCCGCCACCAGGGCGGGCACGGCGGCCAGACGACGGCGGGAACTCGGACGCGGCGCGGACGGGTTGAGGGTCAATGCGGTTCTCCTCGCCAGGGCGTACTGCCGAAGGTGGATTGAACGACATCGCGCTGTACCGGAGACGGGCCTACGGGAGCTACAGGGGATCGCGGAACGGGCCCACGGACGGACGGGGGCCGGGCTGCGGCCGGACCGGACGGGGGCCGGACTGATCGACGACGTTAACGCAGCCGCCGCGCCGCGCCAAGGTCCGCGTTCGACCTTCACCGACCGGTGTCCCGACCGTGACCCACGAGCGTGACCCACGACCGGGTGCCACCCGGACCACCGCCGCCGGGGACCGAGGACCGAAGGCCCCGACCGGAAGCCCGGACGGGACCGCACACTTGACGTCGGGTCAGTACAGCCGGACCGGCAGCTCCAGCAGGCTGTTCACCACCAGCGAGGGGCTCGGGCGCAGCTCGGCGTCCGGCACCGCGAGCGACAGCCCCGGGAAGCGCTCGAACAGCGCGGGCAGCGCCACCCCCGCCTCCAGCCGGGCCAGCGGGGAGCCCGGGCAGACGTGCGGGCCGTGGCCGAAGGACAGGTGCCGGGTCGGGTCCCGGGTGATGTCGAAGACCTCGGCCGTCACCCCGTGCTGGAGCGGGTCCCGGCCGATCGCGTTGTACGAGACCAGCACCGCCTCGCCGGCCGGGATCATCACCTCGCCGACCGGAACCGGCTCGGCGGCGAAGCGGAACAGGAAGTTGCTGGTCGGCGGCGTCCAGCGGAGCGACTCCTCCACCACCGCGTCCCAGGAGACCTGTCCGGAGCGCACCAGTTCCAGCTGGTCCGGGTGGGCGAGCAGCGCCCGCACCGCGTTGCCGATCAGGTTCACCGTGGTCTCGTGCCCGGCCGCGATGATCACCCGCAGGGTGGCCGCCGCCTCCGCGTCGGTCAGCGCCCCGCCCTCGGTGTCGGCCGCCAGCAGCGCGCTCGCCAGGTCCTCCCCCGGCGCCGAACGGCGTTGCGCCACCAGGCCGTTGACGAAGGCGTTCAGCCCGGCGACGGTCGCCTGGATGCCCTCCGGGTCCGGCTTGGTGCCGAAGAACCGCTCGTACAGATCGCGCAGCAGGTCGTGCTCCGACTCCGGCACGCCCAGCAGCGAGCAGATCACCGTCATCGGCAGCGGGAAGGCGAAGGCCGTCTTGAGGTCCACCACCGGCCCGCCCACCGCCAGGGAGTCCAGCAGCGCGTGGGTGATCTCCTCGACGCGCGGGCGCAGCAGCTCCACCCGGCGCGGGGTGAAGGCCTGCGCGACCAGCGCGCGCAGCCTCCGGTGCTCGGCGCCGTCCGTGGTCACCATGCTCGGGCCGGGCACCGCCAGGCCGATCAGCGGCCAGGTCTTCGGCACCTCTCCGCGCTGGTAGGCCGCCCAGTGCGCGGCGTCCTTCACCAGCCGGGGGTCCGTCAGCAGGTCCCGGGCGGCCGCGTGCCGGGTCACCGCCCAGGCGGCGACCCCGCCGGGCAGCTCGACCGGCACCACCGGGCCGGCGGCCCGCAGCAGCGCGCCCTCGGCCGCGTTGTCGGCGGCCTGCGGGTCGAGGACGAATCGGGCCGGGGCAGCGGTCATCGGCAACTCTCCTTCGTACTGCGGGCGTTGGTGGGACACCGCGAACGGTCGCGGGGGTGCGGGGGGCCGGGGGGTGCGGCGGATCAGGCCGGGTGGCCCGGGGTGAAGGCGACCGGCAGCGCCACCAGCCCGCGCACCCAGGCCGACGGCCGCCACACCAGCGCGTGCTCGGCCACCGCCAACCGCAGGTCCGGCAGCCGGTCGAGCAGCACCTCGATCGCGGTGGTGGCGATCACCTCGGCCGTCTCCTGGGCCGGGAACGGGCAGCCGTGCTCGCCGTACGAGTAGCTCATGTGCGCCCGGTTCCCCTCGGCCGGACGGCCGTCGGCCTGCCGGACCGACGGATCGGCGTTGGCCCCGGCGAGCCCGAGCAGGAGCATGTCCCCCTCGGCGATCCGCTGGCCGCCCAGCCGGGTGTCGCGGACCGCCCAGCGGCCGGCGAAGATCTGGGTCGGGGTGTCCTCCCAGAGCGCCTCGTTCAGCGCCTGGCTGATGCTGCGCCGACCACCGGCCAGCGAGGCCGCGAACCGCTCGTCGGTGAGCATCAGCCGCAGCGTGTTGGAGATCCAGTACGAGGTCGGCTGGTGCCCGGCGATCAGCAGCACCCGCAGGTCGCGCATCACCTCGTCGTGGGTCAGCCCGGCCGGGTGCTCCAGCATCCGCGAGGCGACGTCGGCACCCGGGTGCTCGGCCTTCTCCTCGACCAGCGCGAGCATCAGCTCCAGCAGCCGCTGGGCACCGCTCGGCGCGTTCGGGCCGCCGTCCAGCATGGCCAGCAGCGCCGCGATCAACTGCGGCGCCTGCTCCTCGTCCAGGCCGAGCACCCGGCACAGCACCAGCAGCGGCATCCGGTGCGCGTACTCGGCGACCAGGTCTGCCTCGCCGCGCCCGGCGAACCCGTCGATCAGCCGGTCGGCGATCTCCTCGGCGTGCTTGCGCAGTTCGTACGGATCGATCCCGGCCAGCGCGTCGGTGACCGCGCGCGAGCGCCGCACGTGCTCCTCGCCCTCGGCGTAGAGGATCGAGGGGGCGGGCGCCACCATCGGCTTCAGCGGCCAGTCGGCGGGCAGCGTCGCCCAGGCGTGCCAGCGGCTGGAGTCACGGCCGAACAGCTGCGGCTGACCGGTCACCTGCTGGAGCTCGCGGTAGCCGATGACCAGCCAGGCCGGGACGCCTCCGGCCAGCTCGACCGGGGCCACCGGGCCGTGCGCGGCGCGCAGTTCGCGGTAGAGCTGGGCCGGGTCGGTCTGGAAGCGCGGTCCGTACAGCGGCGTGGCGCCGGCGTGCGCCGGGCAGCCCGGGGGTGGGGTGGCGGAGGGCTCGGTCACGGGGTGCTCTCCTCGTGGATCGCGGTACGGGCCCCTTCCGGGTGGGGCCCGTGGGGCAGGGCGGCCTCGCCGTCCGGATCGGGCCCGTAGGGCCGGTCGGCCCCGTCGGGCAGGGCGGCCCCTTCGGGAAGGGCGGCCCCTTCGGGAAGGGCGGCCCCTTCGGGCAGGGCGGCCCCTTCGGGAAGGGCGGCCCCTTCGGGAAGGGCAGCCCCGGACAGCGCGGCCAGGTGGTGGACCAGGGCGATCAGCACCCGCTTGCCGGACTCGCGGTCGCGGGCGTCGCAGTCCACCAGCGGCACCTCGGCCGGCAGGTCCAGGGCCTCGCGGACCTGCTCCAGGGTGTGGCTCGGCTCGCCGAAGTTGTTGCGGGCCACGATGAACGGCGTCCCGTGGTGCTCCAGCCGGTCGATCGCGTACCAGGAGTCCTCCAGCCGCCGGGTGTCCACCAGGACGACCGCGCCCAGGGCGCCGCTGAACAGCCGGTCCCAGAGGAACCAGAAGCGCTCCTGCCCGGGCGCGCCGAACAGGTACAGCACCTGGCGCTCGGAGAGGGTGATCCGGCCGAAGTCGAAGGCGACCGTGGTGGAGCGCTTGCCCCAGGCGCCGGCCGGGTCGACGCCCTCGCCCGCCTTGGTCATCACCTCCTCGGTGTTCAGCGGGCGGATCTCGCTGACCGAACCGACCAGGGTGGTCTTGCCCACCCCGAAGCCGCCGACCACGACGATCTTCAGGGCGTTGTCGGCGGTCGCCCTCAGCGGGGTGCGCGGGCCGGCGGGCCGGGCAGCGCCGACGGCCGGGGCCCCACCGACCGACCGGGCGTCGCCGACGGCGGGAGCCCGACCGGCGGCCGGCACGTCAGAGCCGTTCGAGGCCATGCAGCACCTGCTTCAGCGTGTCGAGGTCGGGCAGCCGGGCCTTGTTCGGCGCGAACCGGGGGTGCCGGGCGGTGACCGCCCCGGACTCCAGCAGGTCGCCGAGCAGGATCTTCACCACCGAGACCGGCAGCGACAGCTCCGCCGCCACCTCCACCACGGCGGTCGGCGCCTCGCACATCCGCAGGATCCGGGCGTGTTCCGACTGCATCCCGGGCGTCGGCTGCCGCTCGGCGACGATCAGAGTGACCAGGTCGAAGGCGTTCTCCGGCGCCCGGCTGCGACCTCGGGTGATGGTGTAGAGGCGGTCCGGGTCGTCGTCGCGGCCCGGCAGCACCGGCCCGGCGTTCATATGCCCGCGCTCTCTGGAGCGGCCTCGCCTTCCGCACCCCGGGCGGGCGCGCTGAGGTGGACCCCGATCTGCTCGATCAGGCCGTGCATGTTGTGGCCGACCACGCCGACGTCCGCCTCCTCGTCCGTCACCACCGCCAGGTGGGCGCCCTCGCCGGCCGCCACGATGCACAGGATGCCGCCGTGGAACTCGGTCATCGACTGCCGCACGCCGCCGCTGCCGTCGCCGAACTCGATCGAGGCGCCGTGCGCCAGGCTCTGCAGCCCGGAGGCGATGGCGGCCAGCTGGTCGGCCTGGTCGGTGCTCAGCCCGGCGGTGTGGCAGAGCTTGAGGCCGTCGGCGGAGAGGACCAGGGCGTGCCGGGTGCCGGGGGTCGCCGCCAGCAGGTTCTCCAACAGCCAGTCGAGGTCACGGTCGGTGGCACTGCTCATGGGGTGTCCTTCTCGGTGACGGGGGAAGCGTCGGGCAGGGGGTCGGCGTCCGCGGCCGGCCCCCCGGCGGGAGGCCGCTCGGCAGCGGGCTGCTCGGCCGTCGCGGGACGGGCGGCGGCCCGGCGGAACGCGCCGAACCGGGAGGCCGCGGTCGCCGCGTCGGTGCGTACGGGCTTCTCGGCCCGGGCCGTCGCGGGGGCGGTGGTGGCCGCCAGGGTCTGCCCTCGGCGCCGCTGCGGCAGGCCGCTGTCGGTCATCGGGGCGGGCGCGGCCGGCAGGGCGGGCACGGTGGCACCCGGCGCCCGGGAGGGCGCCGGCTGTGCGGGGAGCGCTCTCCCGGGCGCCGGGGACCGCAGCGCGGGGACGGAGCCCGCCGGGGTGAGCGCGGGGCGCGCGGCCTCCGCACGCGGCGCCTGCCCCGGCACGGACGCCTGAACGGTCGCCGGGCCGGACGCCTGGCCCGAGTTCGGCGCCGGGGTCGGCACCGGATGCGTGACCAGCTGCTGCGGGATCAGCATCACCACCCCGGTGCCGCCGCGCGCCGACGGCCGGAAGGAGATCTGCAGACCGTGCTTGCGCGCCAGCACACCGACCACCGCCAGGCCCAGCCGGGTACCGGCCGAGAGCGTGGTGAGGTCCAGCGGCTCGGCGGAGACGGCCCGCTCGGCCCGGCGCAGCCAGCTGTCGCTCAGGCCCAGCCCGCTGTCCTCGACGGTGACCGCCAGCCCGGCGGGCACCTCCTCGACGTAGACGTGCACCTCGGCCGGCGGGGCGGAGAAGTTGGTGGCGTTGTCCAGCAGCTCGGCCAGCGCGTGCATCACGCCCTCGGCCGCGTACCCGGCGACCGCGGCGGTGCTGGCGTTGTGCAGCCGCACCCGCTGGTAGGCGCCGATCCGGCCGAGCGCGCCGCGCAGCACCGACTCCACCGCGATCGGCTTGGCCCAGCGGCGGCCCGAGCGGGCGCCGGTGAGCACCGCGATGCTGTCGGCCATCCGTCCCGCCTGGGCGGTCGAGTGGTCCAGGCTCAGCAGGTCCCCGAGGACGTCCTCGTCGTGCCGGTGCTGCATCTCGCGCAGCTCGGCGTGCATGCTCGTGGCCAGTGCCTGCACCCGCCCGGCGGCGGTCGCGCAGACCGCGAGCGCGGCGGCCCGCAGCCGCTCGCCCCGGCCGATCTCCTCGCCGACGGCGCGCAGCAGCGCGTACTGGGGGTGCTTGCGGTGGGCGGCCAGGGCACTGTCCACGGCCGCGCCGGCCCGCAGCTTCTTCACCACCTCGGGCAGCAGTCCCTCGGTGATCCGGTCCAGTTCGGCACGTTCCGCCTCGGCCCGGGCCCGCTCCTGCCGCGCCTCGGCCCGCTGGGCTTCGAGTTCGCCCCGCAGCCGGGACAGCTCGGCGTGCGCGGCGGCGACGTCCGTCTCGGCCCTGGCCTGCTCGGCGCGGGCGAAGTCCCGGTCGGCGAGCGCGGCGGCGGCGCGGTCGGCGGCGGCCGTCTCGGCCTGCCGGGCGGTACCGGCGGCGACCAGTGCGGCCCGGGTCTCCTCGTGCTGCGCGGCCAGTTCCCCGGTGAGGCGGCGGGTGCGCTCGACGCCGCCCGCCGCGAGGCCGACGGCGATCAGCCAGAGCACCGTGACGGCGCCGACCGCGAGGGCGGTCAGCGGCTGGTGCGCACCGAGTGCCCGGGTGATGCCGACCGGCGCGGCGACCAGCGCCAGCAGGACGGCGGCCGCGGTCAGGACGACGGTGCGCGGCGCGGGCCGTCGACGCGATCGGCCGTCGGGGCTGGTGGCTTCTCTCATCGGGGCGGTCCTCGGCAACGTCGGCGGGCGGCGGCGCGGCTGCCGGCCGACGGCGGTCGCCGCCGACAGCCGGTCGGGCGCATACGAGACCGCCCGGCGACGTCGCGAAACGTTCCGGGCGGTTCATCGGTTCACGCTATCGGTCGATCATATCGATTCAGACATTGCCCTCAAGCGGACAGTTGACGGGCGATCCCCTTCTTCCACGTCACCCACACGACTCGGCGACCCGCCCGTCGCACCCGCGAGTGCCATGGTTCACCCCCCGGGCGTCCGGACCAGCTCCTCCTCGACCGACCGCCGCACGGCGTCCGGGTCCAGCCCGTGGTCGAGGATCACCCGCGCCCCGAGCCCCTCCCCCTCGCGCAGCACCCCGAGCAGCAGGTGGCCCACCGCGATCTCCCCCGACTTCAGCCGCAGGGACTCGCGCAGCGACAGCTCCAGCGCCTTCTTCGCCCGGGCCGTGAACGGGAGGTGCCCGCTCCTGCCGCCACCGGAGCGGAACCAGCCCCGGCGCTTCGGCTCCTCCTCGGGCGGGGCGTCCAGCGCGCCCTCGCCGAAGACCGACTCCACCGCCTCGCGCACCGCGCCCAGGTCGACCCCGATCGAGGCCAGGGCCTGCGCCTGGTCGCCGTCGCCCAGCCGGCTCCGCACCGCCCGGCGCGCCGTCTCCCGGTCCAGCCCGGCGTCGACCAGCACGGCGGCGACCGGGTCCTCCGGCCGGGCGAGGACACCGAGCAGGAGGTGCTCGGTCCCGATGTGCCCGTGCCGCAGTTCCCGCGCCTCCTGCTGGGCCGCGACCAGGGTCCGCCGCGCCTCCTGGGTGAAACGCTCGAACACCGCTCAGCCTCCGTCCTCGTTCTTGCCGGCTCCGCGTCGTGCGTACTTCTTGTGGACGGCCTGCCTGGTGACCCCGAGACAGACCGCGATGTCCTGCCACGACCAGCCCTTGGACCGGGCGTTGCCCACCTGAAGGCCCTCCAGCCGGTCCGCCAGATCGCGCAGCGCGCGGACCGCCCGGAGCCCCACGGCGGGGTCGCGGCTGCTCGCCGCAGCCGCGAGTTCTCCGCTCTCGCTCATGCCGTCAACTCTGGTTGACATCCCGCCGGATGTCAACCCTGGTTGACAACCGGGACGGCCTCAGCGACCGCCGAACCGTCGTTCCAGCGCCTCCTCGAAGGTCCCCCGGCCCACCGCCCGCTCCGGCGTGAGGTTCCCGCCCGCCCGCAGGCCCCGGGCGGTCGCTCCCGGCAGGCGCAGCGGCAGCAGCGGCCGGCGCTTGCCCGCCGCCCGCAGATAGGCCTCGGCCAGCTCCCGGTACGGGCGCACCCGCGGGCCGCCGACCTCCGGCGCGAACCCCGCGGGCCCCTCCCACACCAGGTCCGCGAGCGCCTCGGCCACCTCCCGCACGTCCACCGGCTGGAACGCCGCCCCGCTCAGCACCGGGAACACCGGGAGCTTCACGCAGGCGTCGAAGACCCTCAGCACCAGGTCGTGGAACTGCGTCGCCCGCAGCACCGTCCAGCCCAGCCCCGACTCCCGCACCACCTGCTCGCAGGCGAGCTTCGTCCGGTAGTAGGCGAGCGGCACCCGGTCGATCCCGACGATCGACACGTACACCAGGTGCCGCACCCCGGCCTCGCGGGCCCGTGCCACCAGGGTCCGGACCCCGGCCACGTCCGCCTTCCGCTGCGTGGTCGCGCAGTCCACCACCACCTCGACCCCTGCCAGCGCGGCCGCGATCCCGGCGCCGCTCACCAGGTCCCCCACCACCCACTCGACCCCGTCGTCGCCGCCGCGCGCCCGCCGGCTCAACCCCCGCACCGCCGCCCCGCGCTCCACCAGCAGCCGCACCACCTCCCGCCCGAGCGTCCCCGTCGCCCCGGTCACCAGCACCGTGCCCGTCACCGCACCACTCCTCTCGTCAGGAACCGTCACCCCCGAGGACCGGACACCACCCCCGGACGTGACATCGGCATCCCCCGGAACGAGAAGAAGCGGGGCGAGGACCGGGAAGGTCCTCGCCCCGCTTCGGGTGGTCACCTCAGGAGGCGACCGCCGGGGTCGGGCGCGGTCAGCTGCAACCGCTGGTGGAGCCGCAGCCCTCGCAGAGGTAGCAGCTGCCGGCGCGGCGCATCTTGGTGCCGCAGGAGAAGCAGAGCGGGGCGTCGGCGTTGAGGCCGAGCTGGATCTCCATCAGCTCCGTGGAGTTGTGGGCCTGCTTCGGGGCCGCCTTGGGCGCCTCGGCGGCCGGGGCCGGGATCACGGGCGGCTTGGCGGCGGCCACCGGGGCGGACTGGGCGAGCGACTCGGTGTCGAGCTCCTCGGCCTCCAGCGGCTCGTACGAGCCCGTCTCCAGGTGGCGCTGGCGCTCCTCGACGGAGTGGATGCCGAGCGCCGAGCGGGTCTCGAAGGGCAGGAAGTCGAGCGCCAGGCGGCGGAAGATGTAGTCGACGATCGACTGGGCCATCCGCACGTCAGGGTCGTCGGTCAGACCGGCCGGCTCGAAGCGCATGTTGGTGAACTTCGAGACGTACGTCTCCAGCGGCACGCCGTACTGGAGGCCGACCGAGACGGCGATGGAGAAGGCGTCCATCATGCCCGCGAGGGTCGAGCCCTGCTTGGACATCTTCAGGAAGACCTCGCCCAGACCGTCGTCCGGGTAGGAGTTGGCGGTCATGTAGCCCTCGGCGCCACCGACCGTGAAGGAGGTGGTGATGCCCGGACGGCCCTTGGGCAGGCGCTTGCGGACCGGGCGGTACTCGACCACCTTCTCGACCGCGGCGGCCGGGGCCTCCTCGGCCTTCTCCTCGCCGTCCTTCTTCTTGGCCGAGAGCGGCTGGCCGACCTTCGAGTTCTCGCGGTAGATGGCGAGCGCCTTGACGCCCATCTTCCACGCCTCGAAGTAGATCTCCTCGACGTCCTCGACGGTCGCGGCGGCCGGCATGTTCACCGTCTTGGAGATGGCACCGGAGATCCAGGGCTGGATCGCGGCCATCATCCGGACGTGGCCCATCGGCGAGATGGAGCGCTCGCCCATCGCGCAGTCGAACACCTCGTAGTGCTCGGCCTTGAGGCCCGGGGCGTCCACCACGTTGCCGTGCTCGGCGATGTGGGCGACGATCGCCTCGATCTGCTCGTCCTGGTAGCCGAGGCGCTTGAGGGCGCGCGGGACGGTGCCGTTGACGATCTGCATCGAGCCGCCGCCGACGAGCTTCTTGAACTTGACCAGGGCCAGGTCGGGCTCGACGCCGGTGGTGTCGCAGTCCATCATCAGGCCGATGGTGCCGGTCGGGGCGAGCACCGAGGCCTGGGCGTTGCGGAAACCGTTCTGCGCGCCGATGCGCAGCACGTCCTGCCAGGTCTTGTTCGCGGCCAGCCAGACCGGGGCGTCCAGGTCGTCCACCGAGACGGCGTCCAGCGAGGCGTCCGCGTGCTGCTTCATGACCTGGCGGTGCGCGGTCGCGTTGCGGGCGTAGCCGTCGTACGGGCCCACCACGCCGGCGAGTTCGGCGCCGCGGCGGTAGGCGGTGCCGGTCATCAGCGAGGTGATGGCGCCGGCCAGGGCGCGGCCGCCCTCGCTGTCGTAGGCGTGGCCGGTGGCCATCAGCAGGGCGCCGAGGTTGGCGTAGCCGATGCCGAGCTGGCGGAACGCGCGGGTGGTCTCGCCGATCTTCTCGGTCGGGAAGTCGGCGAAGCAGATGGAGATGTCCATCGCGGTGATGACCAGCTCGACGACCTTGGCGAAGGCCTCGGCGTCGAAGGAGTCGTCGTCGCGCAGGAACTTCATCAGGTTCAGCGAGGCGAGGTTGCAGCTGGAGTTGTCCAGGTGCATGTACTCGGAGCAGGGGTTGGACGCGTTGATGCGGCCGGACTCCGGGCAGGTGTGCCAGTGGTTGATGGTGGTGTCGTACTGGATTCCGGGGTCGGCGCAGGCCCAGGCGGCCTCGGCCATCTTGCGGAACAGCTTCTTGGCGTCGACGGTCTCGATGACCTCGCCGGTCATCCGGGCGCGCAGGCCGAATTCGGTGCCGTTCTCGACGGCGGTCATGAATTCGTCGTTGACGCGGACCGAGTTGTTGGCGTTCTGGTACTGGACGGAGGTGATGTCGTCCCCGCCGAGGTCCATGTCGAAGCCCGCGTCGCGCAGGGCGCGGATCTTCTCCTCCTCCTTCACCTTGGTCTCGATGAAGGCCTCGACGTCCGGGTGGTCGACGTCGAGCACGACCATCTTGGCCGCGCGGCGGGTGGCGCCACCGGACTTGATGGTGCCGGCCGAGGCGTCGGCGCCGCGCATGAAGGAGACCGGGCCGGAGGCGTTGCCGCCGGAGGAGAGCAGTTCCTTGGAGGAGCGGATCCGGGAGAGGTTGAGGCCGGCGCCGGAGCCGCCCTTGAAGATCATGCCCTCTTCCTTGTACCAGTCGAGGATCGACTCCATGGAGTCGTCGACGGACAGGATGAAGCAGGCGCTCACCTGCTGGGGCTGCTTGGTGCCGACGTTGAACCAGACCGGCGAGTTGAAGCTGAACACCTGGTGGAGGAGGGCGTGGGTCAGCTCGTGCTCGAAGATCTCGGCGTCGTCCTTGGTGGCGAAGTAGCCGTGCTTCTCGCCGGCGGCGCGGTAGGTGAGCACCACGCGGTCGATGATCTGCTTCAGGCTCCACTCGCGCTGCGGGGTGCCGACGGCGCCGCGGAAGTACTTGGACGTGACGATGTTGACCGCGTTCACCGACCAGAAGTCGGGGAACTCGACGCCGCGCTGCTCGAAGTTGATCGAGCCGTCACGCCAGTTGGTCATGACGACGTCGCGCCGCTCCCAGCGGACCTCGTCGTACGGGTGCACGCCAGGAGTGGTGTAGATGCGCTCCATCCGGAGACCGCCCTTCGGGGCCTTGGCGCCCTTGGCCGCGGCCTTCTCGGACTTCGACCCGCGTGCGGAACCGCTCGTGGTGTCTGTCACTTTTCCTCCTCCTGGGCAAACGCCCGAAGCGCCCCGAAAAGTCCGGGCACTGCTGGTTCGTTCTTCCGGTGTGCGGGCAGGCGGAGACCCCGCCCGCTTGCGCACGGTTGGTAGTGTTCTGTGCCCCGCTTTCGGGCACGCGCGGGCCCCGCGGGGCCGTGGTGGTGCGGGAGAGGGCCCGTGTGGGGCCCGGCGCCTCCTAGGGCGCGGCGGCGGAGACGGACACGCAGGTGTCGTCCGCCTCCGGGGTGCGGGGCCGCTCGGCGCGGAGCTCCGCGATGGCGGCCTCGAAGTCTTCCAGTCCGTCGTAGGCCTGGTACACGCTGGCGAAGCGCAGGTACGCGACCACGTCGAGCTCCTTGAGCGGGCCGAGTATGGCCAGCCCCACGTCGTGGGTGGTCAGCTCGGCGTTGCCGCTGGCGCGGACGCACTCCTCGACCCGCTGGCCGAGCTGGGCCAGCGCGTCCTCGGTGACCGGGCGGCCCTGGCAGGCCTTGCGGACGCCGGTGATGACCTTCTGCCGGGAGAACGGCTCGGTGACGCCGCTGCGCTTGATGACCATCAGCGCGGCCGTCTCCACCGTGGTGAAGCGGCGGCCGCAGTCCGGGCACTGCCGACGACGGCGGATGCAGCTGCCGTCCTCGGTGGTCCGGCTGTCGACAACACGGCTGTCGGAGTGCCGGCAGAAGGGGCAGTGCACCTCGGGATCCCTCCCTGGCAGAACGTTCGGACCTGTCGAGTCTATGCGATGCGCCCCCGCCCTGGGCAAGCCGATCATGGGGGGCTACCACTAGTACTGGGCACGGAGAGGACTGTAGCCACTACATCTAGGCCCATGGGGGAGGTGAGCGCCCTGGCGTGTCGACGCCGATTAGACTGCCCGGGTCGAGTTCTCCTCGAACATTTACTCGATGTACAACAAAGCCTTGATCGAGTCAGTCAACTCCCGAATAATTCACTCGAACGTGTGTTTGGCGCAACCTTTCGATAGGAGGCGCGTTGGGCTGGAAAAGGGAGAGGACAGCCGTCGAGAGGGGCCGCCGTGAACACGATCGAAAGCAACACCATCCCGGTGCAGGAACACTCCCAGTTCAAGGTGGGGCAGCGCACCACGAATCAGCAGGGTGTGGACATCAGCATGGACCGTAGCGAAGACCACCGTCTCTCCGGCGCGGCCCTTTCCGGCGCGGCCCGGGTCCCCGACCAGCCGATCGAACACTCCCCCGCGCTGGACGACACCCACCCCTCGCCCGCCCGCGCGATGCCCGGCCGCCCCCCCGGCATCCGCACCGACGAGGCCGGTCTCACCGAGCGCCAGCGCCGGGTGATCGAGGTCATCCGGGATTCCGTCCAGCGCCGCGGCTACCCGCCGTCCATGCGCGAGATCGGCCAGGCCGTCGGCCTGTCCAGCACCTCCTCGGTCGCCCACCAGCTGATGGCCCTGGAGCGCAAGGGCTTCCTGCGCCGGGATCCGCACCGCCCGCGCGCCTACGAGGTCCGCGGCGTCGAGGTGGCCCGTCCGAACACCGCCGAGACGGCCGGCCGGCCGTCCACCTCCTACGTCCCGCTGGTCGGCCGGATCGCCGCCGGCGGGCCGATCCTGGCCGAGCAGACGGTGGAGGACGTCTTCCCGCTGCCCCGCCAGCTGGTCGGCGAGGGCGAGCTGTTCGCGCTGACGGTGCGCGGCGACTCGATGATCGAGGCGGCCATCTGCGACGGCGACTGGGTCACCGTGCGCCGCCAGCCGGTCGCCGAGAACGGCGACATCGTGGCCGCGATGATCGACGGCGAGGCCACCGTGAAGCGGCTCAAGCGCGAGGACGGCCGGATCTGGCTGATGCCGCACAACCCGGCGTACGAGCCCATCAACGGCGACAACGCGACCATCCTGGGCAAGGTCGTCGCGGTCCTGCGCCGCCTCTGATCGAGGCGGGTCCCGCGCCGCCCCTGATCACGGCGCGGTCCCGCGCGGCCGCTGAGCATTCAGTACGGCCCCGCGCTGCCTCCGGGCACTCGGCGGACCACACACCGGAGAGGGGCTCCACCGCGACCGCGGGGAGCCCCTCCGGCGTCTTCCGGGCCGGGCGCCGGGCTTGGGCCCGGGGCGGGGCCAGGGCCGTGCGGCCCTCAGACCCCTCAGCCCCGCTGGACCACCGGCCGCACCGGCGCCGCCGAGGCGTCGATCGCCGCCAGCGAGCGGCGCACCTGGTTGCGGTCCGTGGTGTACCAGAACTCCGGCATCGAGGAGCGGAAGAAGCTCCCGTACCGCTTGGTCTCCACCCGCGGGTCCAGCACCGCGACCACGCCCCGGTCGTCGGCCGCGCGCACCAGCCGGCCCGCGCCCTGGGCCATCAGCAGCGCCGCGTGCGTCGCCGCCACGGCCATGAAGCCGTTCCCGCCGCGCTGTTCGACGTCCTTCTGGCGGGCGCTCATCAGCGGGTCGTCGGGCCGGGGGAACGGGATGCGGTCCATCACGACCAGCTGGCAGGCCGAGCCGGGCACGTCCACGCCCTGCCAGAGCGAGAGCGTGCCGAACAGGCAGGTCGTCGCGTCCGAGGCGAACTCCCGGATCAACTCGCCCAGGGTGTCCTCGCCCTGGAGCAGGATCCGGTGGTCCAGCCGCTCGCGCATCGCCTCGGCGGCCGTCTGGGCACCGCGCATCGAGGAGAACAGCCCCAGCGTCCGCCCGCCGGCCGCGCCGATCAGCTCGGCCAACTCGTCCAGCATGTCCGGCCGTTCGGGATCGCGCCCCGGGTCGGCCAGGTGCTTGGCGACGTACAGGATGCCCTGCTTGGGGTACTTGAACGGCGAGCCGACGTCGATCCCGCGCCAGTGCGGGACGGCGTCCTCCCCGAACCCCGGCTCGGGGTTGTCCCCGGCGGTGCGGACGTCCGGCAGCCTCGTCTCGGAGGGCAGGCCGACCGAGGCGGCGACGCCGTTGAAGTCCCCGCCGAGCTTGAGCGTGGCCGAGGTCAGGACGACCGAGCGTTCCTTGTACAGCCCCTCGCGCAGCAGCCCGGAGACGCTCAGCGGGGCGACCCGCAGCGAGGCGGTGCCCAGCCCGTAGCGGTCGCTGCGCTCGATCCAGACCACGTCGTACTCGGAGTCCTGGAGCAGCCGGTCGGCTGTCTCGTGCAGCGTCTCGGCCGCGGCCATCGCCTGCTTGCGGACGGCGTCCTCGTCGCTGAGCCCCTTGTCCCTGGTCTCGCCGAGCGAGGTGATCACCTGGCGGGAGGCGTCCCGGATCGCCGTGACCGCGTACGCCAGGTACTCGGGCAGCTCCTCGACCCGACCGGGCTGGGCCGTCTCCATCAGGCCGTGGTAGTTCTCGGCCGCGGCCTGGAGCGCGTCCACCGCCTTCTCGTTGGCCAGCCGCGCGGCCCGCTTGACCGCCCGGTTGACGGCGCCGACGGTCAGCTCGGCGGTGGCCGCGCCGGTGACCCGGTTGACCAGCTCGTGCGCCTCGTCCACGATCAGCAGCCCGTGCTCGGGCAGCACCGGCGCGCCCTCGATCGCGTCGATCGCGAGCATCGCGTGGTTGGTGACCACGATGTCCGCCAGCTTGGCCCGCTCCCGGGCCTTCTCCGCGAAGCACTCCTGCCCGTACGCGCAGCGGGTGGCGCCCAGGCACTCCTTGGAGGTGACCGACAGCTGGGCCCAGGCCTTGTCGGAGACGCCCGGGCTGAGGTCGTCGCGGTCCCCGGTGTCGGTCTCGTCGGCCCAGTCCCGCAGCCGCAGCACGTCCTGGCCGAGCTTCCCGGTGGGCCCGCCGAGCGCGTCCACCGGGTCGAACAGGCCCTCGCCCTCCTCGCTCGGGGTGCCCTCGTTGGCCCGGTGCAGGCACAGGTAGTTGGAGCGGCCCTTGAGCATCGCGAACAACGGACGGCGGCGCAGCACCGGGTGCAGCGCTTCGACCGTGCGCGGCAAGTCCCGCTCCACCAGCTGGCGTTGGAGCGCCAGGGTGGCGGTGGCGACCACCACGCGGTCCCCGTGGGCGAGCGCGGGCACCAGATAGGCCAGGGACTTCCCGGTGCCGGTGCCGGCCTGGACGAGCAGGTGCTCGCCGTGGTCGACGGCGTCGGCGACGGCCTCGGCCATCCGGACCTGACCGGGGCGTTCCACGCCGCCGACGGCCGCGACCGCCGCGTGCAGCAGTTCGGGGATCCGCGAGCGCGGAACGGCGACGGCTTCCTCGGCCTCGTCGCCGAGGTCCGCCGCGGGCTGGGATTCGGAGTCGTTCGTCATGACCCTCCCAGCCTACGGGGCGGGGGTGACAATCCGGTCCCGCTGCGCGGGCATCCGCACGTCCACGGCGACCAGCGCGTTCGGCACCGTCCCGTACCGGGCGGCGTGCGGTCGGTGTGGGCGGTCCTGGTAGCCGTCCAGCAGGAGCCGGTTGCGGTTGAGGCAGAGCCGGTCGATCCGGGGGCGGAACAGGTCGAACAGCTCGAAGCGCTCGCCCAGCTCGGGGAAGCGCTCCTGGTAGCGGAGCACCTCGGCGCGCAGCAGGGCCCAGAACTCGGCCTCCGGCAGCCCGGTCTGCTCCTCCAGCAGCGGGGCGAGGTAGCGGAAGACGCCGATGAACAGCCCGGAGTGGATGAACTGGCAGAGCCCCTGCGGGCTCTCCCGCAGCAGCACCTCGGCCACCTCGCCGGGCAGGCCGCGCAGTTCGGGCAGGTCCTGCGCGCTGAGGTTGACGTCGTCCACGAAGTCCTTGACCGCGAGCCGCACCGGCACGTCGGAGGAGTCGAAGACCACGATCGCGTTCTCCCCGTGCGGGGAGAAGACCAGCCCGTAGCGGTAGAGGAAGTGCAGCAGCGGCGGCAGCATCGCGGCGAACAGCCGGGCGGTCCAGTCCCCGGGGAGGAGGCCGGAGCGGGCGATCAGCTCGGCGGCGAGCGCCCGCCCGTCGGAGCCGGTCTGCAGCAGCGCGGCCAGGGTGCGGGCGCGCTCGTCGCCGTCCAGGAAGGGGCCGAGCGGCTGGCGCCAGATCGCGCCGAGCAGTTCCTTGTACTGGTACGGCGCCTCGGGCAGCTCGCGGTAGAGCGGGTGGTCGACGGTGACGGAGGCGATCTCCCCGAGCAGGATCACCCGGCACTCGTCGCGCAGGTACGGGTCGGCGTCGCGCAGCCCGAGCAGCCAGGCGGTGACGGCGGGCGCGGCCAGCGTGCGCTCGACCGGCAGGCCGCGCCAGACCAGGGTGTTGAGGATGGACAGCGGCAGCTTGACGGTGCAGCGCTCGGGGTGGGCGGTGTTGAAGAAGGAGCGGATGGACTGCTGGGGCAGCCGTGGGTCGCCGTCCGAGGGCAGCGGGACGATCTCCCCGGAGGCGATCCAGGGGGCGAACAGCGGCAGGATCGTCTGCTCCCACTGCCAGGGGTGGACGGGCAGCAGCAGGTAGTCCTCGGCGTCCGGGCCGAGCGCGGCGCGCAGCGCGTCGACGTCGTCCAGTTCGCGGGCGTACAGCTGCTCGGGCCGCTCCAGACCGGGCACGCCGCGGTACTCGGCGAGCCGCCGGTGCACCGCGATCCAGGGCAGCGGGCGCGGGCTGCGGGCCTCCGGGGCCCAGCGGGCGGCGTCGATCCCGGAGAACCCGATCCGGCCCTTGTTGGGGACGATCCAGGGGTGGCCGGTCTGCCGGCCTTCGAGCGCGGCGTGGTCGAGCCGGGCGAGTTCGGCGGCGGTGAGCGCGGTGGCGAGCTGGCGGGCGTCGGCGGTCAGGGTGGCGGAGAGCTCGCGGATCAGGTGGCCGGTGGTCTCACCGCTCATGCCGAGGGTCTGCCGGGCGTACGGGAGGAAGCGCAGCGGGTCCAGTCCGTCCGGGCGGGTGCAGCGGACGGACTCCGGGTCGACCTGCCAGCTGTCGTAGGCGCCGCGCCGGGCGGTGAAACGGTACTCCACCTCGGGCAGCTCCAGCCGGTACTCGCCGGGCTCGTCGCCGGGGACGGGCCGCAGCAGTTCCTCGTAGGCGAACTCGCCGAGCATCTTGGCCAGCAGGGCGCGGCCGGCCCGCCGCCAGTGCCCGGCGGTGAGGTGCGGGGGCAGGTGGAGCGGCGGTTCAGCGGCCGACGGTTGCGGCACGGGTCAACTCCTGTGGGCGGGGGACGACGGGGGTCTGGGGCGGCGTCGCGGGGGCGGGCGGTGCGAAGCCGGTCCAGGCGGTGCGGCCGGGCAGCCGGTGGACGGTGCGCCCGGTGACGGCGTTGAGGATCACGGCGGCCCGGTGGGCGCCGAGCCCGAGGTCCGGGGTGCCGACGCCGTGGGTGTGCAGTTCGGCGTTCTGGACGTACAGCCCGCCGGCGAGTTCGGGCCGGGTGGCGACCCGGTGGTCCAGGTCGACCCGGTAGCGCCCGGACTCGTCCCAGTCGATCAGCGCGGCGAGCGGTTCGAGCGCGGCCGGGCGGGCCGCCCGGTAGCCGGTGGCGAGCACCACGGCGTCGGTGCGCAGCAGGTGCTCGGCGCCGGAGTCGTCGTGCCGGCAGTGCAGTTCGAGGCCGCCGCAGGGGCCCGGCCGGGCGTCGGTGACGGTGGTGCCGGGGGTGATCTCGACCGGGGCGGTGTCGATCGGGCGGCCGATGGTGCGCTCGTAGAGGTGGTCGTGGATCTCGGCGAGGGTCTCGGCGCTGGCGGCCTTGTGCAGCTGCCACTGGGCGGCGACCAGCGCGTCCCGGACGGGGGCGGGCAGACCGTGGAAGTAGCGGGTGTAGTCGGGGGTGAAGTGCTCCAGGCCGAGCTTGGAGTACTCCATGGGGGCGAGCGCCCTGGTCCGGGTGAGCCAGCGCAGCCGGACCCGGTCGTCCTCGTGGCGCCGCAGCAGGTCGAGGAAGACCTCGGCGCCGGACTGCCCGCTGCCGACCACGGTGATGTCCCGGGCGCCGTCCAGGTCGGCGCGGCGGTCCAGGTACTCGGCGGAGTGGAAGGCGCGCGGGTGGCCGGCCAGCGCGCCGAAGGCCTCGGGCAGCACCGGCCGGGTGCCGACGCCGAGGACGAGGTTGCGGGCCCGCACGGAGGAGCGCCGCCCGGTCGCGGTGTCGGTCAGCTCGGCCCGGTACCAGGGCGCGTCCCAGTGCAGGGCGGTGACCTCGGTGCCGAAACGGCAGTTGGCCAGCCGTTCGGCGGCCCAGCGGCAGTAGTGGTCGTACTCGCGGCGCGGCAGCTGGAAGCGCTCGGCGAAGTAGAAGGGGAACAGCCGGTCCTGCTCGCGCAGGTAGTTGAGGAAGGACCACGGGTTGGTCGGGTCGACCAGGGAGACGAGGTCGGCGAGGAAGGGCACCTGCATCCGGGCCCCCTCCACCAGCATGCCGGGGTGCCAGCGGAACTCCGGGCGCTGGTCGCAGAAGAGCGTGCGCAGGCCGGGCACCGGCTCGGCGAGTGCGGCGAGCGAGAGGTTGAACGGGCCGATGCCGACGCCGAGCAGGTCGTACGCGGTGGTTGTCGAGGTGTCCACAGGGGTGTCCTAGGCGGGGAGTTGGGCCTGTCGCACGACAGGCCCCGGGGCTCGGTCGCGGACCATGAGGGCGGCGCGCTTGTCGGGCAGGTCGAGTTCGGCGGTGGCCCGGAACCCGGCCCGTTCGAAGGCCCGGACGGACCGCCGGTTGCGGACGTCGGGCTCGGCCACCACCCGTTCGCAGCGCGGAACACGGCGGAGAATCAATTCTGCGAGCGCGGCCAGGAGCAGGGCGCCGAGGCCCCGGCCGCGGCGGGCGGCGGGACCGAGCAGCAGGTGCACCCCGGTGTCGTACGGCCGGGCCGGGTAGTGGGCGGCGAGCGGGTCGAGGTCGGCGCGGTAGACCTCCCAGTAGCTCATCGGCTCGCCGTCGAGCAGGCCGAGGCAGGGGGTGCTGCGGCCGTCGCCGTCCAGTTGGGCCCGGAGGTGCCGTTCGGTGACCTCCGGCGGACCGGCGAGCCGCCAGAACTCGTCGACCTCGGGGTCGTTCATCCACCCGGCGACCAGCTCCAGGTCGGCGGGCAGCCGGACCGGGCCGAGCCGGAACTCGCCGGCCGGGGTGGGGACGGCGCCCCACCCGGGCAGGTCGTGCGGCATCAGGCGCCCGCCAGCGGATTGGGGATGTCCACGTAGACGGACTGGCTGGCGACCGGGCCGACCAGTTCGTCCATGCCGTTGATCCGGGTCAGCAGGTTGGCCTTGCAGGGCAGCGTGGGCGCGTCGAGCAGCAGCGCGGGCAGCGCCGAGCGGGTGGCGGTGGCCCGCGGGCCGGTCAGGAAGCGGCGCAGCGCGGCCAGCAGCACGGTCTCGTCGGCGAGCCGCTGGGAGCCGAAGGCGCCGATCAGGCCGAACACGTGGTTGATGCCGAGGTAGTAGGCGAAGTGGTGGTCGATCACCTCGTCGGGGAGGAAGGTGTCGCTGTCCGCGCCGAGCCCGGGCAACCGGGCGGTGAGCCGTTCGGCGGCGCTCTCCCGGTAGTAGTAGCCCTGGTTGTCGCGGTAGCGGCCGCCGCACGGCCAGCCCTCGGCGTCCAGGTGGACGATGCTGTTCTGCTGGTGCGCCTCCAGGGCGATGCCGCCCCGGCCGTCCAGCCAGAGGATGGGCAGCACGACCGCCTCCAGGTACCGCAGGAACCATTCGGCCGCCACGGTCCGCACCGGTCGGCCGCAGCGCGCGGCCAGCGCCCGCAGCAGGTCGCCGAGCCGGGAGGGCACGGTGTCGCCGGTGCCCAGCGGCTGTTCGGCGACCAGCCCGGCGACGCACAGCGCGCGCTCGGCGGGGGCGAAGGGCTGGGCGCGCAGCACGGTGTCCAGGCCGCCCGGGTCGCCGAGGCCGGGGTGGTCGACGCCGATCCAGGCCGGGTCGCGGACGATGTCGAAGCCGGGGTGGGCGGCCCGCCACTCGGCGGCCAGCCCGCTCTCCAGCAGCCGGTGCATCTCCAGGCCCCGGTGCAGTTCCTTGCGCAGGTTCTCCCGGCGGGAGTTGGTGATCCGCAGGCCGAGCGAGAGCTTGAGCATCCACGGGGTGCCGGGCCGGTAGACGGTGCGCACCGAGGAGGTGGGGTACCAGGGCTCGCCGGCCTGGCCGAGGTCGTGCAGCAGCCCGTCCGCGAGCAGCGCGGACACGGCCGGGCGGTGGGCGAGTTCGCGGGCCTGCCAGGGGTGCAGCGGCAGCGCGGCGGTGCCGGGCGGCAGCGCCGGGCCGCCGTCGAGGAGGCCGGCGGTGATCCGCTCGGCGCTCTCCGCGACGGCGGAGCCGGCCGCGAGCAGCGCGCGGTCCACCGCGAACCAGTGGAGCTGGAAGGAGCCGTGCAGCTCGGGCGAGTAGGCGGCGCTCTGGGCCGGGCCGAGGCCGTCGCGGCTCTTCGGGGTGGGGTGCAGCGGGTGGCCGAGCAGCAGGGACTGTTCGGCGGCGAGGAAGTGCGAGCGCTCCGGTCCGCCGGGGACGGCGCCGGTGCGGCGGTGGGCGAGGATCTCGGCGGTGCGCACGACCGAGTCGGCGACCCGGGCGGCGAGGTCGGCGACCTGCCCGGGGTCGGGCCGTTCGGCGGCCGCGGCGGCGAGCAGCGCGGCGGTGGTGACGGCGTCCACCGGGGCGTCGGCGGTGCCCTCGCCGGCCGCGAGGGTGGCGGGCCCGAAGCGGTGCCAGCCGCCCGGCGACCAGTAGCGGACGGGGACGGTGAGCCTGGCGGCGCCGCCGAGGACGGCGATCCGCAGCCGGCCGTCCGGCCCGGGCCGGGCTCCGGTCTCCCGCGTCCAGCAGCGCAGCAGGGCCTCCAGGCCGGCCTGTTCCGCGGCGACGGCCGGGTCGGGGTCCAGCAGCAGGTCGTGTCCGACGGACCGTTCCGCAGTGCGCGGCGGTACGGGCGGGGCTCCGGTGAGGGCGGCGGTGCTCAAGGCTGCTCCTTGGGGCGCGTGGGGGTGCTGACGCGCACTGCGGCGGAGGGGTCGGCGGGCACTCGCACCGTCGCGTCAGGTAAGGGTTACCTATCCGTGACGGGTGATCACAAGGACCGCTCACTCGTCCGGGTGAAGATCTTGGATTGTCCGCTTCCGAGGCCGAACACCCTGCTGCACTCTCGGACCGACCCGGCCCGGATCACGGATCGGTGACCTCCCGGCCGCCGCGGAACCCGGGGGGCGGGCACCGCCGTCCTCGTCCGCGATGGAAGACTCCAGGGCGGCGGACCGTCGCCGCACGCATCGGACGGGTACCCACCACCCCGGAGCGGAGCCGCCGGCCGCGGCACCGCCCGGGCCCGGGGCACCGCCCGGCACCGAACCACCGAGCACAGGGGGAAACGCACAGATGGCAACGATCCACCGGTCGGCGCTGGCCGCCGCCCTGGCCGCCGGCACCCTGCTCGCCGTGAGCGCCTGCGGGCCGGACGGGCCGCAGGGCGGCACGAGCAGCCCCGAGCCGCCGCCCGCCTCGACGGCCGGCCAGGCCGCGGGCTCGGGCTCGGGCGGCGTGATCGGCGGGATCACCCTCCCGTCCGGGCTGCCGACCAGCCTGCTGGAGGGGCTGCCCAGGAGCTGGGACGACCTGAAGAAGTGGAAGTTCGAGGACTGGGACAAGTGGGCGTCCAAGCACGTCTTCAACAACCCCGTGGTGAAGGACTTCTGGGACCCGGACAAGATGGGCGACTCCAAGCCCGCCGACCCGGCCCCGCCCGCCGCCAAGCCGGCGCCCGCCACGCCCAAGCCGGCCACCGACGACGGCGTGACCGACCCCGAGCCGCCCGCGGTCAAGGCCGTGGCGGTGCCCCGTCCGTACACCAAGCAGCCCTCCGGCAAGGTGTTCTTCTCCGCCCAGGGCGGCCGCGGCAACTGCTCGGCGACGGTGATCGCCGATCCCCAGCACCCGGGCAGGAGCAACCTGGTCTGGACGGCCGGCCACTGCGTGCACGAGGGCAAGGGCGGCAACTTCTACAAGGACCTGGTCTTCGTCCCGGCCTACAACAACTCGGGCGCCTCCAGCGGCGGCAAGCGGGCGCCGCTGTCCGAGCTGGCCCCGCTCGGCACCTGGTGGGCCGACCAGGTCACCACCTCGCCGCAGTGGATGGTCGAGGGCGGCGGCACCGGCGACGCCGCCAACCAGTACGACTTCGCGATCATGCGCGTGCACAACCAGAACGACACCGGCAAGTCCCTGGAGGAGACGGTCGGCTCGGCCGTCCCCGTCTGGTTCGACGCGCCGCGCGACCAGCTCAAGGTCACCGCCACCGGCTACCCGCTCGCCAAGCCGTTCGACGGCCAGGAGCTGTACAAGTGCGACGGCGGCAAGCCCACCCGGCTCTCCTTCGACGCCAAGCGCCCGACCATGCTGACCATCGGCTGCACCATGACCCAGGGCTCCAGCGGCGGCGGCTGGTTCGCCACCATGCCGGACGGGCGGACCGCCCTGGTCAGCAACACCTCGATCGGCACCCAGGAGCACACCTCGCTGAGCGGCCCGTACCTGGAGGCGGTCGCCAAGCAGGCCCTGGACTGGATCTCCAAGAAGTAGCGGCCGCCCGGGGGCGGTATTGAACCACCAGCACAGCACGGGGGACGATCCAGCATGCCGAGAACCACCAGCCGGGCCACGGCGGGCGCCGCCGCGCTGCTCGCCGTGCTCGCCCTGGGCGCGTCCGGGTGCGGTCCCAACGGCCCGGCCCGGCCCGCCGCCCCTCCCCCCGCCCTGCCCACGTCCGCGCCCACCAGCCTGGGCGACCTGAGCGGCTGGAAGGTGGAGGACTGGGCCCGCTACGTCGCCGACAGCGGCTTCCCGGGCGGCGCGGCGCCCGGCTACTGGACGGCGGCCCGGATGGACGCCGCCAAGCCCCGTCCCACGCCGGAGTACTCGCTGACCGCCCCCGCCGCGGCCGGCGTCGAGCGGGACGCCCCGCCCGCCGCCGTCCCGGCGCAGCCGCTGCCGCACCCGTACGGCCCGGCCGGCGCGGTGGTCGGCCGGCTCTTCATGACCACCCCGCAGGGCGACGCGGCCTGCTCCGCCACCGTGGTCTCCGACCCGGCCAGCCCGGGCCGCAGCAACCTGGTCTTCACCGCCGCGCACTGCCTGCACGACGGCAGGGGCGGCGGCTGGCTGAGGAACCTGGTCTTCGTGCCCGGCTACAACCGGGACGGCCGGGCGGCCCACGGCAGGCCGTACCCCGAGCAGCAGGCTGCCCCGTACGGCCGGTGGACGGCGGTGCGCGCGCTGGTCTCGCCGACCTGGCTCCAGGAGAGCGGCGTCGGCGCCCACGACCAGTACGACTACGGCATCCTCCGGGTGCGCGGCGAGGACGACTCCGGCACCTCCCTGGAGGAGGCGGTCGGCGGCTCGGTCCCGATCTGGTTCAACGCCCCGCGCGACCGGATCACCGCGGTCGCCGCCTACGGCTACCCGGCCGAGCGGCCGTTCGACGGCCTGGAACTCGAACACTGCGACTCCCCGGTCGCACCGGGGCGGCTCTCCTTCGACCCGACCCGCCCGCCGCTGTACGTGCTCGGCTGCACCATGACGGCCGGTTCCAGCGGCGGCGGCTGGTTCGTCGTCAGGGACGGCAAGCCCAACCTGATCAGCGTCGGCGCGGTCGGCGACCGCAACCCGGCCGGCTACCAGGCCGGCCCCTCGCTCCAGGACCAGGCGAAGCAGGCGTTCGACCACTTCACGAAGAACGTCAAGTAGGGACGGCGGAGGGCCCCGGAACGGCATCGCCGCTCCGGGGCCCTCCGTGCGCGCTCAGCCCTGGAGGGCCACCGCGAAGTACTCCAGCTCGGCGGCCAGCTCGGCCGGCACCTTGGCGTGCAGCAGGGTGCCCTCACCGGTGTGCTCGGTGGCGAGCAGCTCCCCCTCGGCGTGCACCCGGGAGACCAGCGCGCCCTGGGTGTAGGGCACCAGGGCCCGCACCTCGACCGCCGGCCTCGGCAGCTCGTCGTCGATGAGCTTCAGCAGCTCGTCGATGCCGGCGCCGCTGCGGGCCGACACCACGACGGCGTGCGGCTCGCGGCGCAGCAGGCGCTGGAGCACGTGCGGATCGGCGGCGTCCGCCTTGTTGATCACCACGATCTCCGGCACGTTCTGCGCGTCGACCGAGACGATGACCTCGCGGACGGCGGCCAGCTGCGTCTCCGGCTCCGGGTGCGAGCCGTCCACCACGTGCAGGATGAGGTCCGCGTCGGCGACCTCCTCCATGGTCGAGCGGAAGGCCTCGACCAGGTGGTGCGGCAGGTGCCGGACGAAGCCGACGGTGTCGGCCAGGGTGTACAGCCGCCCGCTCGGGGTCTCGGCCCGGCGGACCGTCGGGTCCAGGGTGGCGAACAGCGCGTTCTCCACCAGCACGCCGGCGCCGGTGAGCCGGTTGAGCAGGGAGGACTTGCCGGCGTTGGTGTACCCCGCGATGGCCACCGACGGCACCTGGTGGCGCCGGCGCTCCTGGCGCTTGGTGTCGCGGCCCTTCTTCATGTCCGCGATCTCCTTGCGGAGCTTCGCCATCTTCTCGCGGATCCGGCGCCGGTCGGTCTCGATCTTGGTCTCACCGGGACCACGGGTGGCCATGCCGCCGCCCGAGGAGCCGGAGCCACCGCCACCCATCTGCCGGGACAGCGACTGACCCCAGCCGCGCAGGCGCGGCAGCATGTACTGCATCTGCGCGAGCGAGACCTGCGCCTTGCCCTCCCGGGACTTGGCGTGCTGGGCGAAGATGTCCAGGATCAGGGCCGTCCGGTCGACGACCTTGACCTTGACCACGTCCTCCAGGTGGATCAGCTGGCCCGGGGTGAGCTCACCGTCGCAGACCACGGTGTCGGCGCCGGTGGAGGCGACGATGTCGCGCAGTTCCTTCGCCTTGCCGGAGCCGATGTAGGTGGCCGCGTCGGGCTTGTCGCGGCGCTGGATGACGCCGTCCAGCACCTGGGAGCCCGCCGTCTCGGCGAGCGCGGCGAGCTCGGCCATCGAGTTCTCCGCCTCCTCCAGGGTGCCGTCCGTCCAGACGCCGACGAGCACCACGCGCTCCAGGCGGAGCTGGCGGTACTCGACCTCGGTGACGTCCTCGAGTTCGGTGGAGAGGCCGGCGACCCTGCGCAGGGCGGCTCGCTCGCTGCGGTCGTACTGGTCGCCGTCGTAGTGGTGGCCGAGGTCCTCGTCGATGGCCGCGAGGTCCTCGTCCATGAGGGCTTCCGCCCGCAGACCGTCGAGGCGGCGCGGAGCGTCGGCGTGGTCGCGGGTGTCGAACGTGGAGGTCATTCTGTCCTTTGGCTCGCTGGTACGGATGGCCTTCCGGGGCCGCCTCCGCGGTCCCGTACGGAGTCTGCCCAGCTGCCGCCCCGGTTACCGTCCGGGCGGGGTGAGCTACCCCTCAGGCCCCCGGCTGTCGACCGGGCTCCTGTGCCCGGAGAACGCCGTGGACCGGCCGTGAATTCCCCATGATGGTCGCACGCCGGGCGCGCGCCGGTCATCCCCATTTCCCGCCGGACGCCGCCCTAGGGCCGCTCCGGGGCCTGCGGGCGGCTCACGTCGTACACCCCGGAGACCTTGAGCATCGCCCGCATCAGCGCCGGCAGCACGGCCGGATCGGGCAGTTCGACGGTGTAGGTGTGCCGGACCCGGGACTCCTGCGGCGGCTCGACCTCGGCCGAGACGATGCCGACGCCCGCGCCGGAGATCGCCGCGGTGAGGTCGGCGAGCAGCCGCGGCCGGTTCAGTGCCTCGGCCCGCAGGGTGACCCGGTAGCCGGCCGCCGGCGCGCCCTCCGGCTGCCAGTGGACCTCCAGCTCGGCCCGCCCGTCCGCGCGCATCCGCTCCCCCGCCGGACAGCCGGTGCGGTGGACCGCGACCGCCGCTCCGCCGCGGATCGGGTAGCCCGCCACCTCGTCCGGCGGTACCGGGGTGCAGCAGCGCGCCAGCCGGACCGGTGCCCCGGGCCGTCCGGCCACCGCGACCGGGGCGGTCCGCCGTTCGGCGGCCGGGCGGCCGGGCGGGGCGGGCTGGCCGCTGGCCGGGCCGGTGCGGACCACCGGCTGCCGGGCGGGGTGGTCGGCCAGCCAGCGTTCGATGGCCAGCCGGGCGGCGGGGGTGCGGGCGTGCGCCAGCCACTCCGGGGCGGGGCCGGAGGGCTGCCCGCCACCGGCCGGGAAGGTCTCGGTGAGCACCTCGATGAGGTCACCGTCCTCCAGCACGGTGGACAGCGCGGTGAGCCGCCCGTTGACCCGCACGCCGATGCACCGGTGGCCGGTCTCCTCGCCGAGCAGGTAGGCCGCGTCCACGCAGGTGGCGCCGGCCCTCAGCTGAAGCGTTTCGCCGCTCGCCGTCACCACGGTGATCTCGCGGTCCCCGGCGAGGTCGGCGGTGAGCGCGGACCAGAAGGCGTCCGGGTCGGGCGTCTCCTGCTGCCACTCCAGCAGCCGGCTGAGCCAGCCCGGCCGGGCCGGGTCGGTGCGGTCCAGTTCGTCGGTGTCCTGGACGGCGCCCGCCCGGGTCGGGTCGCCGAGCGCCACCACCCCGGTCTCGGCCACCTCGTGCATCCGCCGGGTGCGGACCAGCACCTCGACCACCGCGCCGCCGTTGAGCGCCACGGCGGTGTGCAGCGACTGGTAGAGGTTGAACTTGGGCGCGGCCACGAAGTCCTTGAACTCCCCGGGCAGCGGCGTCCAGCAGGTGTGCAGTTCGCCGAGCACGGCGTAGCAGTCGGCGTTCTCCTCGACCACCACCAGCAGCCGCCCGTAGTCGGCCGGCCGCGGCTCCTGCGGCCGGCCGTCCGGCCCGGACACGGCGGCCCGCCGCAGCAGCACCCGGTGCAGCGAGACGCAGTGCCGGGGCCGCACCGTCACCTCGGCGGCCACCCCGGCCTCGGCCAGCTGGCGGGCCAGCTGCCGCGCGAAGGGCTCCAGCAGGGTGTCCGGCTCGGCCTCGTGGCCGGCCATCAGGGCGCGGGTCCTGGCGTGCTCCTCGGGGTGCAGGGTGGCGAAGACGATGTCCTCCAGCTCCGCCTTGAGCACCTGGATGCCGAGCCGTTCCGCCAGCGGGATCAGCACGTCCCGGGTGACCTTGGCGATCCGCACCTGGCTGGCCGGCTTCATGTGCCGGATGGTGCGCATGTTGTGCAGCCGGTCGGCCAGCTTGATCACCATCACCCGGACGTCGTCCCCGGTGGCGACCAGCATCTTGCGGAAGGTCTCGGCCTCGGCGGCGGCGCCGAAGTCGACCTTCTCCAGTTTCGTCACCCCGTCGACCAGGTAGGCGACTTCGGGCCCGAACCCGGCGCTCACCTGATCCAGCGTCAACTCCGTGTCCTCGACGGTGTCGTGGAGCAGCGAGGCGACCAGGGTCGTGGTCCCGGCGCCGAGTTGGGCCAGGATCATGGTGACGGCCAGCGGGTGGGTGATGTACGGCTCGCCGCTCTTGCGCTTCTGGCCGCGGTGGCTGGCCTCGGCGAGCCGGTACGCCCGGGAGAGCAGGCCGAGGTCGGCCTGGGGGTGGTGCCGGCGGTGGACCTGGACGAGGGGTTCCAGGGCGTCCGGCACGGGCGGCCGGCCGGTGGCCAGGAGGGCGGCCCGCCCGGCCCGGCCGAGGGCGGCCCGGCCGAGTTCCCCGAGGGGCCTCCTGGCCCCGGCCTGCCGCACGGTCGTCGGCTGCCCCGTCACGGGCTGCCCGGCTTGTCGCATCCCCTCCAAGGGACTATCAACCCGCTGGTCCATGCCATAGAGCACACCACGTTCCACGGCGATTTGCGCCCCCTTCGCAGACGGCATCACCCGATCAGGGGGATTCGCCACCGAACGAAATGGGCAAACCGGGCCGTCCTTCTCGGCGCACCGGCTCCACCGGCCTCAGTACACCGGCTCCACCGGCCTCAACGCACCGGCTCCACCCGCCTCAGCGCACCGACTCCCACCAGCGCCCGTCCAGCCGCCCCTCGGCCACGATCACCGCCGGCCCGGTCATCTCCACCCGTCCGTCCGGGTTCTCGGTGATGACCAGTCGGCCGCCCAGCACGTCCACGGTGTACGCGACCGCCTCGCCGGTGACCGCCGGGTCGGCGCCGTCCCGGCGGATGGCCGCCACCGCGACGGCGCAGGCGCCGGTGCCGCAGGAGCGGGTCTCGCCCGAGCCGCGCTCGTGCACCCGCATCGCGACGTGCCGCGGCCCGCGGTCCACCACGAACTCGACGTTGACGCCCTCCGGGTAGGCGCTCGCGGGGCTGGTCAGCGGCGCGGTGAGCAGGTCCCCGGCGTGGTCCAGGCTCTCCACGAAGGCCACCGCGTGCGGGTTGCCCATGTTGACGTTCAGCGCCGGCCAGCTCCGCTCGCCGACCGCGACCTCGATGCCGTCCGGCCCGGGCAGCCTGGCCCGGCCCATGTCGACGGTGACGTCGCCGGGCGTGCCGTCCTCGGCGGCCTCGGCGACCCTCGCGGTGAGCACCCCGGCGCGGGTGGCGACGGCCAGTTCGCCGGGCTCGGCGAGGCCCGCCTCGACCAGGAAGCGGGCGAAGACCCGCAGGCCGTTGCCGCACATCTCGGCGATGCTGCCGTCCGAGTTGCGGTAGTCCATGAACCACTCGGCCCGGTCGGCCATCCCCGCGGCGGCCGGGTCGGCGGCGGCCCGCACCACGCGCAGCAGCCCGTCCCCGCCGAGGCCGGCCCGCCGGTCGCACAGCGCGGCGACGGTCCCGGGACCGATCTCCAGGGCGCCGTCCGGGTCCGGGACGATGACGAAGTCGTTCTGGGTGCCGTGCCCCTTGAAGAAGGGGATGCCGCCCTGCTGGGGAGAGGATGCGCTCACCCTCCCGATGGTACTGAGCCGCCGGAACGGGCTCAGCGCAGGTAGGCGACCCGCCAGACGGCGAGCGCGCAGGCCACCACCGCGACCAGGGTGTAGAGCGCGATCGCCTTCCAGCCGGCCCGCTGCCCGGAGCCCCGGCGCGGCAGTCCCGGCCACTTGTAGCCGGCGTGCCGGGCGGCCATCGCGCCCCAGCCCATCGAGGCGGCGGTGAGCAGCAGCCCCAGCATCCCGACCATGGTGGCGCGCGCGCCGGCCGAGCCGAAGGCGAGCGGGAAGGCGAACATCAGCGAGCCGAGGGTGCCCACCAGCGCGATCGGCAGCGTCTGCCACCAGCGCAGCCGGCGCCGCGGGCGGATCTCCCGTTCGTGCACCGCGCCGCCGGGCGGGGTGCGGGTGTCCAGGGCGGGTGCCGCGACCGCGTAGGAGGTCGGTGCCTCCAGCCCGGTCAGCACAGGGAGGTCGCCCATCGTCGACTCGTCGAACTCCTCGGTCGAGGCGGTGACGCTCCCGCCCTGGCCGGATTCGGGGCCGGTACCCGTCGACACGCGGCCTCCCCTGACAGTTCGACACGAGCGGACTCGCGGCCGGGCACGGTCGGCCCGTCCGGCCGACCCCTACGGCATCGATGATGGCATGTCCAGAGGGGCGTTCCGGGCCTGACCGGGGTCGACGGGTGATCCGTGGCCATCACGTGATCGGGCCGTGACCGCCGGTTGGTCCTGCACGGTCGCCTGCGCGCGCAGGTGCACCGCCGGAATGGCCGAAAGCCGTGCTAGGCGGCCGGAACTCCCTGACGTCCGATCAGTTCCAGGGACCGTTCCAGCAGCTCGACCGGGTCGGTTCCGGCCGGTCGGGAGAGCCAGTGGATCCGGTCGTCGCGGCGGAACCAGGACTCCTGACGGCGGGCGAAGCGCTTGGTGGCCCGTACGGTCTCGGCCCGGGCCTCGTCCTCGGTGCACTCGCCGGCGAAGTGGTCGAGCACCTGCTGGTAGCCGAGCGCCCGGGAGGCCGTCCGCCCCTCCCGCAGCCCGGCCTCCTCCAGCGCCCGCACCTCGTCCAGCAGACCGGCCTCCCACATCCGGTCGACCCGCAGCGTGATCCGCTCGTCCAGTTCGGGGCGCGGCACGGCGACGCCGAGCTGCACCGCGTCGTACACGGCGGTGTTGCTCGGCAGGTTGGCGGTGAAGGGCTGCCCGGTGATCTCGATGACCTCCAGGGCGCGGACGATCCGCCGCCCGTTGCTGGTCAGGATCGCCTCGGCGGCGACCGGGTCCAGCTCCGCCAGCCGCCGGTGCAGCGCGTACGGGCCGGCCTGCTCCAGTTCGGCCTCCAGCCGGGCCCGCACCGCCGGGTCGGTGCCCGGGAACTCCATCTCGTCGATCGCCGCCCGGACGTACAGCCCGGAGCCGCCGACCAGGACGGGCGTGCGCCCGGCGGCGAGCAGCCTGTCGATCTCGGCGCGGGCCAGCCGCTGGTACTCGGCGACGCTGGCGGCCTCGGTGACGTCCCAGACGTCCAGCAGGTGGTGCGGCACCCCGCCGCGCTCGGCCATGGTGAGCTTCGCGGTGCCGATGTCCATGCCCCGGTACAGCTGCATCGAGTCGGTGTTGATCACCTCGCCGTCGAGGCTGCGGGCGATGGCGACGGCCAGGTCGGACTTGCCGGCGGCGGTCGCGCCGACGACGCAGACCACTCGGGAGGGGGCGACACGCGGGGTGCTGGAGCTGCTCACCGCTCCAGTCTCGCAAAACCGCCCGCGCGCCGGTGACCGGGCTGCCGCTCGCCCGGGACTGCGCGAGGATATGACTGTCCCCGGGACTGTTTCCGGCCGTTTCCCCAGTTGAGCCCGCTTTGCGAACGCTTTGCCGGGCGCGGACGTTGGGCAGGAGACGGGGATGGACGGACGACAGGGAAGGGTGAGACCGCCATGGGTCTGATGGACAACCTCAAGGGCAAGGCCGAGGAGCTCAAGGACAAGGCCAGCGAGTTCGCCGGCAAGCACAGCGACCAGATCGAGAAGGCCGTGGACAAGGCCGGCGACGCGATCGACAAGGCCACCAAGGGCAAGTACAGCGACAAGATCGAGCAGGGCACCGGCAAGGCCAAGGGCGCCGTCGGCGACTTCGCCCACAAGCCGAAGCCGGAGGACGGGGGCCCGGAGGGCCAGGGGCCGCAGGCCTGAGGCCCGGCCGCGGGCTCAGCTCCAGGACGCCACGAAGTACCCGACCCCGTACGGCGCGTCCTGGTAGCCCAGCCGCCCGGTGAGGCCGGCGCCCCGCGCGGCGCCGGCCAGCACCTGCCAGGGCGCCCGGCCGTCGGCCTTGAGCTCGGCGGCGAGCACCGGGTCCAGGGCGGCCAGCGCGGGCAGGTCGGCCGCGCCGAGGGCGGCGGCCAGCGCGGCGTCGAAGTCCTCGGCCCGCTCGTCCAGGTAGCCCGGCGCCTTCACCGAGCGGCAGGCGCTGCCGTCCCCGACCACCAGCAGGGCGACCCGGTCGGCGAGGCCGGCCAGGCCCTGGCCGAGGCCGAGCATCCGGTCGGTCGGGGCGTCGGCGGGCACCGCGCAGGCGTGCGTCGGCAGGGTCACCCCGGCACGCTCCAGCAGCCAGGCGCCGACGGTCAGCGAGGGTGCCAGCTCCGGCCCCTCGACCCGGTCGCCGGGCAGCTTGGCGACCAGCGGCACCCCGTAGCGGTGGAAGGAGCCGGCCCCGCCCTCGGTCCACACCTCGGCCGCCGGCCCGGTGCCGACCACCACGACCAGCTGCGGTCCGGCCGCGACCAGCGCCGCCAGCGCCTCGTCGCAGGCGGCCCGCAAGCCGTCCAGCTCGGCCGCCGCCCCCGCGGCGACCTCGGGGACGAGCAGCGGCGGACAGGGGCACACGGCGGCGGCTACCAGCATGTGGATCACTCTAGCCAAAACGCGCGGCGGCCCGGCCGGAGCCGGGGTGCTCCCGCCGGGCCGCCGTCACGGCACGCGTGTCAGTCGCCGCAGCAGGCCCCGCCCGCCGGCGCGGCGAGCGGCAACTCGGCCGGGGCGCCGATCTTCGGCAGGCCGAGCATGACGCCGGCCGGCTCGGCGGCGGGCTTCGCCTGGCGCTTCTCCCAGGCGTCGCCGGCCCGGGTGCGGCGCACCGAGAGCGCCGGGCCCTCGGCGAGCAGGTGGTGCGGGGCGGCGTAGGTGATCTCGACGGTCACCATGTCGCCCGGGCGCACCGGTTCCTCGGGCTTGGTGAAGTGGACCAGGCGGTTGTCGGGGGCGCGCCCGGACAGCCGCTGGGTCCGGTCGTCCTTCTTGCCCTCGCCCTCGGCGACCAGGATCTCCAGGGTGCGGCCGACCTGCTTCTTGTTCTCGTCCCAGGAGATCTCCTCCTGGAGGGCGATCAGCCGGTCGTAGCGGGCCTGCACGACCTCCTTCGGCACCTGGTCCGCCATCTCCGCGGCCGGGGTGCCGGGGCGCTTGGAGTACTGGAAGGTGAAGGCGTTGGTGAAGCGGGCCTCGCGGACGACGTGCATCGTCTCCTCGAAGTCCTCCTCCGTCTCGCCGGGGAAGCCCACGATGATGTCGGTGGAGATGGCCGCGTCCGGCATCGCCTCGCGGACCTTCCGGATGATCCCGAGGAAACGCTCCTGCCGGTAGGAGCGGCGCATCGCCTTGAGCACCCGGTCCGAGCCGGACTGCAGCGGCATGTGGAGCTGGTGCATCACGTTCGGGGTCTCGGCCATCGCCGCGATCACGTCGTCGGTGAAGTCGCGCGGGTGCGGCGAGGTGAAGCGGATCCGCTCCAGGCCCTCGATCCGGCCGGCGGAGCGCAGCAGCTTGGAGAAGGCCTCGCGGTCGCCGAGGTCGGAGCCGTAGGCGTTGACGTTCTGGCCGAGCAGGGTCACCTCGATGACGCCCTCGTCGACCAGCGCCTCGATCTCGGCGAGGACGTCGCCGGGGCGGCGGTCCTCCTCCTTGCCGCGCAGCGCCGGGACGATGCAGAAGGTGCAGGTGTTGTTGCAGCCGACCGAGATGGCGACCCAGGCCGCGTACGCGGACTCGCGGCGGGTCGGCAGGGTGGAGGGGAAGGTCTCCAGCGACTCCAGGATCTCGACCTGGGCCTTGCGCTCGACGGCGGCCCGCTCCAGCAGCGCCGGCAGGTGGCCGATGTTGTGGGTGCCGAAGACCACGTCGACCCAGGGGGCGCGCTTGACGATGGTCTCGCGGTCCTTCTGCGCCAGGCAGCCGCCGACGGCGATCTGCATGCCCTGGTGACGGGACTTGACCGGCGCGAGCTGGCCGAGGTTGCCGTACAGCTTGTTGTCGGCGTTCTCGCGCACCGCGCAGGTGTTGAACACCACCAGGTCCGGGTCGCCCTCGGGCCCGGCCTTGACGTAGCCCGCGTCCTCCAGCAGCCCGGACAGCCGCTCGGAGTCGTGGACGTTCATCTGACAGCCGTGCGTGACGACCCTGTAGCTCTTCAATCCGCTCTCACCGCTCACCAGACCAGGGTACGGGCAGCCGCGAAGCGCTTTTCCCGGAGCTTCCCCCGACTTCACCGTCGCTTCCCCGGCCTCCGTCGGTGCTTCCGGGCCCGGCCGCCCCTCCCGTTCGGCCGGAGCGCCTGGCAGTATCCCCTCATGACCCCCACCACCCCGTCCCGTCTCGGCGCCGCCGTCCGCACCGCGGCCCGCAGCCCGCTGTGGCGGACGGTGCTGGTGCTCGTGCTGCTGGTCGCCGGGCTGGGCGGCTGGTGGCTGTCGGCCGGCCGCTCGCCCGGGTACCCGCGCGGCGAGGTCCGCTTCGCCACCGGGGTGCAGCGCGGCGTCTACGACCGGTACGGGCAGCTGCTCCAGGCCCACGTCTCCCGGACGATGCCGGGGGTGCGGCTGGCCCTCGACAACTCGGAGGGCTCGGTGGACAACGTCAACCGGGTGCTCGCCGGCCAGGACACCTTCGCGATAGCCACCGCCGACGCGGTCGCCGACTACCAGGGCCCGGGCAAGGACAGGCTGCGGGCGATCGCCCGGCTGTACGACGACTACCTGCAACTGGTCGTCCCGGCCTCCTCCCCGGTGCGCCGCACCGCCGACCTCAGGGGCCTGCGGGTCGGCGTCGGCCTGCCGCAGTCCGGGGTGAACCTGGTGACCAAGCGGCTGCTGGCCGCGGCCGGGCTGGACCCGGACCACGACATCGTGCCGGTCTCCGCCGGCATCGGCGACGCCGCCGACCAACTGCGCGAGCACAGGCTGGACGCCTTCTTCTGGTCCGGCGGCCTGCCCACCAGCGCGCTCACCGACCTCTCCGAGCACGTCCCGATGCGGATCGTGCCGCTGAGCGACCTCGCCGAGGCCCTGCACAAGGCCGAGGGCGGCGGCACCGACGCCTACCGGGCGGCCACCATCCCCAAGGGCACCTATCCGGCCGCCGAGCCCAAGGACGCCGTCGCCACGGTGGCCGTGCCCAACCTGCTGATCACCCGGGACGACGCCGACCCGGGCCTGGTCGAGGGCATGACCCGCGCGGTGATCGACAGCCGGGACCAGATCGGTGCCCAGGTGCACGCCGCCCAGCTGGTCGACCTGCGCACCGCCGTCTACACCGATCCGCTCCCGCTGCACACCGGCGCGGCGCGCTACTACCGCTCGGTGAAGCCCTAGCCGTTCCGACCCGTCAGCTCTCCGGCCGCGGCACCGCCAGGGTCACCGCGAGTCCGGTCGGCTTGACCGGCGCGAAGCCGAGCGAGCCGCCGCCGGCGGCCAGCAGGGTGCGGGCGATGGACAGCCCGAGCCCCGAGCCGTCCACGTTCTGGTGCCGCGCGCTGCGCCAGAACCGGTCCCCGGCCCGGGACAGCTCGTCCTCGGTCAGCCCGGGACCGGCGTCGGAGACGGTCACCGAGACCTCGTCCCGGCGCACCGCGACCCGCAGCCGCACCTCGCTGCCGGCCGGGCCGAACTTGAGGGCGTTGTCCAGCACGGCGTCCAGCGCCGAGCCGAAACCGATCGGGTCGGCCATCCCGACCGCCAGCGCCGGGCCGTCCCAGCGCAGCCGGATCCCGCGCTGCTCGGCCACCGGCCGCCAGGCGTCCACCCGGGCCAGGGTGAGCTGGGCGAGGTCGGTGCGCTGCGGTTCGGGGCGGGCGTGCTCGGCGGTGGCCAGTCCGAGCAGGTCGTCCAGCACCCGGGCCAGCCGGACGCCCTCCTCCCGCACTCCGCTGAGCTCCTCCTCGTGGCCCTCGGGCAGTTCCAGGCCGAGCACCTCGACCCGCAGCAGCAGGGCCGACAGCGGGTTGCGCAGCTGGTGCGAGGCGTCCGCGACGAAGGCCTTCTGCTGGTCCATGGCGAGCACCACGTGGTCCGCCATCTCGTTGAACGAGCGGGCCAGCCGCTGGAGCTCGGGCGGTCCGCCGCCGGGGGCGACCCGGGCGGTCATCTGGCCGGTGGCGATGTCGTGGGTGGCCCGGTCCAGCGTGCGCACCGGGCGCAGCACCCATTCGGTGAGCCGGACGGCGAGCAGGACGGCGACGATCATCGCGGCGGCCTCGCCCGCGCCGATCACCAGCCACTTGTGCAGCACCCGGGTGCGCAGCGCCCCGGTCGGGGACTCGCTCAGCACCACCGCGACCACGTCTCCGTCGCGCACCACCGGGGCGGCGACGGTGATCGTCCGGTCCGGTGTCCACGGCCAGACCTGCGGCGGGTTGTGGCTGCGCCGTCCGTCCAGCGCCTCCTGGAAGGCCTGGGCGCCCCAGCCCTCGTCGGGCACCCGCCAGTCCTTGGGGGCGGCGGCGATCGGCAGGCCGTCGCGCTGGAAGATGGCCAGCCGCACGCCGTACAGGTCGTGGTAGCGGCGGACCTCGGCGTCGATCGCGTGCCGGCGGCCGGGGTCGCCGGGGGCCGGGTCCGGGTCGCCCTTGCGCGCCGAGTCGGCGGCGCCGGAGGTGGGAAGGTCCTGGGCGAAGCGGGCCGCGTCGTCGAGCCGGTCGACGACCACCCGGCTCTGCTCGGCCGCCGCGACCGCCGCCGCGAGCGGCAGCCCCAGGGCGGCCAGGACGCAGAGCATGAGGGCGATCAGGATGCCGAGCAGGCGGGTGCGCACGTGCGGTCAGCGCTCCGCGGGGGCGGAGGGGGCCTCGTCGGCCGCGGGGAAGTCCGGGATCAGCCGGTAGCCGACGCCGCGCACGGCCTCGACCAGGCCGGGCAGTGCCAGCTTGTTGCGCAGCGAGCCGATGTGCACCTCCAGGGTGCGCCCGTTGCCCTCCCAGCCGCTGCGCCAGACCTCGCTGAAGATCTGCTCGCGCCGGTAGACCACGCCGGGGCTCTGGGCGAGCAGCGCGAGCAGGTCGAACTCCTTGCGGGTGAGCGGCACGTCGCGGCCGTCCACGCTGACCCGGCGGCGCTCCCGGTCGATCCGGATGCCGCGGGACTCCAGCGGGCCGCGCTGCTGGGGCACGGTGTCGGACGCGAGGGCGGGCGCCGCGGCGGGGGCGGCGCCGCGGCGGGCCACGGCGTGGATGCGGGCGAGCAGTTCACCCATGTCGTACGGCTTGGTGACGTAGTCGTCGGCGCCCAGGTTGAGGCCGTGGATCCGGGAGCGGACGTCGGCGCGGGCGGTGACCATGATCACCGGTACGCCGCTGCCGGCCCTGATCCGGCTGCACACCTCGAAGCCGTCGCGGTCGGGCAGCCCGAGGTCGAGCAGCACCACGCGGTACGGCTCGTGGCCGTCCGGCACGAGGGCGTCCAGCGCCTCGTGCCCGCTGCGGGCGTGCCGGACCTGGAAGCCGTGCCGGCCCAGCACCGCGACCAGCGCGGCGGCCACGCGTTCGTCGTCCTCGACGAGCAGCAGTCGCATCCTGTTCTCCTCCTTCCCCCACGTGATCACCGGTGATCACCCGACCGATCGGTCAGGTGCCGGTCCTGCGCAGTATGGGCCAGCGAACGGCCCGGCGCCAGGCTCGACCGCGCTCCGGACCCGTGGGGGACGGGGAAGACCGGAGCGGTTTCCGCTGTGACATGCCCCGTGGGCGCCGGCGCGAACGGGGCGTGGGCGCCGTGTGGCCGTTTCGTGATCCTCAAGTTCCGCTCAGATCGGCTGACGGCGAACCGTCAGGGCTCCTATGGTCGGCCCACCGGGGGCTGCGGCTCCGCCGGCCGCGGCCCCCGGATTCGTACCACCGTTGCCTCCCAAGGAAGTTGGGACTTCCCGGGCGGCACCATTCGACGACAGAGGGAGCAGGCGCGATGACCGAGAGCCCCGTCGAGGACTCCACCCCCGCAGCCGCCCCGCTGGTCGTGCTGAGCAACGTCAACAAGCACTACGGCGCGCTGCACGTGCTGCAGGACATCGACCTCGAAATCGCCGAGGGCGAGGTGGTCGTGCTGATCGGCCCGTCCGGTTCGGGCAAATCCACGCTCTGCCGGACCATCAACCGACTGGAGACGATCGACTCCGGCACGATCACGATCGACGGTCGGCCGCTGCCCGCCGAGGGCAAGGAGCTGGCCCAGCTGCGCGCCGAGGTCGGCATGGTGTTCCAGAGCTTCAACCTGTTCGCGCACAAGACCGTGCTGGAGAACGTGGTCATCGGCCAGGTGAAGGTGCGCAAGGTGCCCCGCCCGCAGGCCGAGAGGACCGCCCGGGAGCTGCTGAAGCGGGTCGGCGTCGGCGCGCAGGCGGACAAGTACCCGGCCCAGCTCTCCGGCGGCCAGCAGCAGCGGGTGGCGATCGCCCGGGCGCTGGCGATGAAGCCCAAGGTGATGCTCTTCGACGAGCCCACCTCGGCGCTGGACCCGGAGATGGTCAACGAGGTGCTGGAGGTCATGCGCCAGCTGGCCGCCGACGGCATGACGATGGTCGTGGTCACCCACGAGATGGGCTTCGCCCGCTCCGCCGCCAACCGCGTGCTGTTCATGGCCGACGGCAGGATCGTCGAGCAGAACACCCCGGAAGCCTTCTTCACCGCGCCGCGCTCCGACCGCGCCAAGGACTTCCTCTCGAAGATCCTCCACCACTGACGCTTCGAGACCGGCGGGGCCACCACCGGCAACGGCGCCGCCCGGCCCCGCCCGCGCACGACTCCCAGACTCCAGAGCCCGGTTGACGCCGGGGCCCACCCCCAGGAGAACACCCGCCATGAGGACTTCCCGCACCCTCGCCATCGCTCTCTGTGCCGTCGCGCTCACCGCCACCGCCGCCTGCGGCAAGGACGGCAAGCCCGGCGCCACCGCCGCGAGCGGCGGCGCCTCCGCCCCGGCGCTGCCGAGCTACGCGGTCAAGACCGACGTCAAGATCGACTCCGCCGTCCTCGCCGAGGCCAAGAAGCGCGGCCAGCTGATCATCGGCGCCAAGGCCGACCAGCCGAACCTCGGCTGGGAGGACGTCGCCAGCGGCGACCGCAGCGGCTTCGACATCGAGATCGCCAAGATGATCGCCGCCGACCTCGGCTTCACCCCGCAGCAGATCAAGTGGCAGACCCTGGTCTCCTCGCAGCGCGAGCCGGCCATCGCCAAGGGCCAGATCGACTTCTACGTCGGCACCTACAGCATCAACGACGAGCGCAAGAAGTCCGTCTCCTTCGCCGGCCCGTACTACATCGCCGGCCAGGACCTCCTGGTGAAGGCCGACAACACCTCGATCACCGGCCCGGAGAGCACCAGCGGCAAGAACGTCTGCACCGCCACCGGCTCGACCTCGATCAAGAACATCCAGCAGTACAACCCGAAGATCACGCAGTTCGACACCTACTCGGCCTGCGTCGAGAAGCTGCTGTCCGGCGAGGTCGACGCGGTCACCACCGACGACGCGATCCTCAAGGGCTACGCCTCCAAGTACGCCCCCAAGCTCAAGGTCGTCGGCAAGCCGTTCACCAAGGAGAACTACGGCGTCGGCCTCAACAAGGACGACAAGGCGCTGCGGGACGCGATCAGCGACGCCCTCAAGGCCCACGAGGACAACGGCGACTGGAAGAAGGCGTACGACGCGACCCTGGGCGCCTCGGGCTCGGCTGCGCCGGAGGTCCCGGCCCTCGACCGCTACTGATCCGCCCGCCGCACGTCGACTTCCCGACCATGAATTGAGAGGAGGGCCGCCGGATGGGGTTCCTGTTCGAGGACGACAACTTCGCGTTGTTCCGCGACGGCTTCCTACAGACGATCGAGGTGAGCGCGCTCAGCGCCCTGCTCGCCCTGCTGCTGGGCACCCTGCTGGCGGCCTTCCGGGTCTCCCCGGTGCCGGTGCTGCGCGCCTTCGGCACCGGCTGGGTGACGCTCTTCCGCAACACCCCGCTGACCCTGCTGTTCTTCGCCGTCACCTTCGGACTGCCGCCGCTGGGCGTGCACTTCAGCCACCTGGTGTTCGCGGTGCTGGCGCTCGGCGGGTACACCGCCTCGTTCGTCTGCGAGGTGATCCGCTCCGGCGTCAACACCGTGCCGCTCGGCCAGGCGGAGGCCGCCCGCAGCCTCGGCATGACCTTCGGTCAGACCCTCACCCTGGTCGTCCTGCCGCAGGCCGGCCGGGCCGTCCTGGGCCCGATGAGCAGCGTGTTCATCGCCCTGCCGAGGAACTCGGCGATCGCCGGCGCGTTCAGCGTCACCGAGCTGTACAGCGCCCAGCAGACCTTCTCCGAGCGCGGCTACTCGATCTTCGCCATCTTCTTCTGGGTGGCCTGCGCCTACCTGCTGATCAGCGCGACGATCGCCACCTTCTTCCGCTTCCTGGAAACCCGACTGGCGGTGGCCCGATGAACGAGAGCGGCGAGCGAACGATCGAACGGCGCGGGCGGGCGAACGCCCGGGCCGAGCACGGCGAGGTGAGCGCATGAGCCTGTTCCAGCGCCAGGCCACGGCCAGCGTCCTCTACGACGCCCCCGGCCCCAGGGCCCGTGCCCGGTACCGCGCCTTCGGTGTCCTGTCCGTCCTCGCGATCATCGGCCTCCTCTGGTACGTCTTCAGCGCGCTGAACGACAACGGCCAGTTCGACCCGGGCCTCTGGGACGCCTTCCAGTACACCTTCGTCCAGCAGCAGATCGTGGACGGGCTGCTGTCCACCCTGAAGGCCTTCGGGCTGGCCGCCCTGTTCTCGCTCACCCTGGGCGCCCTGCTGGCGGCCGGCCAGCTCTCCGACCACCGGCCGGTCCGCTGGGCCTGCACGGGCTTCACCCAGTTCTTCCGGGCGATGCCGCTGCTGATCCTGATCGTCGGCCTCTACTACGCCTTCTTCGCCCAGCAGCCGATGTGGGCGCTGGTGCTCGGCCTCACCCTCTACAACGGGGCTGTCCAGGCCGAGATCATCCGCGGCGGCGTCAACGCCGTCCCGCGCGGCCAGGCCGAGGCGGCGTACGGGCTGGGCATGCGCAAGTCCCAGGTGCTGACCTCGATCCTGGTGCCGCAGGCCGTCCGCTCGATGCTGCCCACGATGATCGGCCAACTGGTCGTCACCCTCAAGGACACCTCGCTCGGCTTCATCATCACGTACCACGAGCTGCTGTTCATCGGGAAGGCGATCGCCAGCCAGCCGATCAACGCCGCGGGCTTCCCCTACATCCCGGTGGTGCTGGTGATCGGCCCGCTCTACATCGCGATGTGCCTGCTGCTGACCGCGCTCGCACGCTGGATCGAAGCACGTGGCCGCCGCGGCGCGAACCGGCGCACTTCGGCTTCTGCTTGACGGGCACGCAGGTGAACTGTTGCATTGCTCTTCGTGACACCTCCCGGGAGCATCCACACGGCATATGCGGCAGCCGTAACTGACGCCGGACGATCGGCCGGTTCGTGCCCGGAGGTTCCCTCATGGACCCGGTGATCGTGGTCGGGGCCGGACCGGTCGGCCTGGCCCTGGCCCTCGCCCTGGCCCGGCACGAGGTGCCGACCGTCGTGCTGGACGAGGGCTCCGGGCTCTGTCCCGAGGGCCCGCGCAGCCTCGTCCTCGGCGCCGACACCGCGGCCTTCCTGACCCGGATCGGCTACCCGCGGGCCGTCTCGGACTCCGCCCTGTGGGACTCCTTCGCCATCTGGCGGCGCCGCCAGGAGGTGCTGCGGATCGACCTCACCGACTCGCCCACCTTCCACCTGCCGCAGCACCGCCTCCAGCGCGGGCTGCGCGACGCCCTGACCGGCTCCCCGCTGATCAGGCTGGTCCCGCTCAACCGGGTGGTCGAGCTCGAACAGGACCGGGACGGCGTCAGCGTCCGCACCACCGGCACCCAGGACGGCTCCACCACCTGGTGGCGCGGCAGCCACCTGGTGGGCTGCGACGGCGCGAGATCCACCGTCCGCAAGCTCCTGAAGATCCGTTTCCCCGGCCGCCCCGCGGTCGACCGCAACGCCATCGCCACCGTCCGGGTCGACCTGCCCTTCGACGGCGCCCGGCTGCACCGCGAACCCCCGTGGCGGGGCGACCGCGAGGCCTCCGCCCGTCCGCTGCCGGACGGCGTCTGGCGGCTGGACTGGCGGCTGCCCCCCGGCCGCCCCGCCCCCACCGAGCCGGTCGACCCGCACGCCACCTGGCCCGGCATCGTCACCGGCGACACCCTGCTCACCCGGGTCACCTCCACCCTCACCGGCTGGTGCGGCGAACTGCCCCGCTTCGAGCTGCTGGCCGCCGCCGACCACACCGCCCAGCAGCGCCTCGCCGCCCGCTTCCGGGTCGGCCGCTGCTTCCTGGCCGGCGACGCCGCCCACCTGCACGGCGCGCTCGGCATGCAGAACCTCCCGGACGGGCTGCGCGACGCCGACAACCTGGCCTGGCGGCTCGCCCTCGCCTGGCACCTCCACTCCGGGGGCCCCCAGCCCGGCGGCTCGCTGCTGGACGGCTACGAGGCCGAGCGGCGCGGGGCCGTCGGCGCCCGGCTGCGCGCGGTCGACCAGTCCATGCCGCTGCTGCGCCCGCTGCGCGGCTGGCAGCAGACCCGGCGCTCGCTGCTGGTCGGCGGCTTCCGCAAGCACGCCCCGCTGCTCGCCGACGGCCAGCTCGGCACCGGCCGCTTCGGCGGCGCACCCGCCTACCCGACGGTGCCCGCCACCGCCCCGGGCCGGGTCCCGGTGCAGCGCGGCTCGCGCGGCACCACCTCGCTCAGCGAGCTGCTGCCCGCGACCGCCCCCGGCGTGCTCGTCCCGGACCTTCCGGTACTCGCCGACGACGGCACCCCCGACCACCTGCACGCCCGGCTCGGCGCCACCTTCCTGTTGCTGCTGGTCGCCCCCGGCACCGCCGTGTGGTCCTCCGAGCACTGGCTCGGCGCCGGTCTGATGCCCCGCCTCGCCGAGGTCGCCGCCGCCCTGCCCGTCCCGGCCGAGGTCCTGGTCACCGAGGACTACCCGGGCGCCGGACCGCACACCGTCCTGCTGATCCGCCCGGACGGCCACCTGGTCGGCGTCACCCAGGGCGCCGTGGCCGAGGAGCTGCTCGCGCTCGCCGACCTGGCCCGCGGCGGCCCGGCCACCCTCGACCCGGCCCCCGGCCCGGCCGGCCGGCCCTCGCCTGCACCCGCGCCCGCGCCCGCGCCCGGACGGATGGACTCACCCCGCCGGGGTGCTTCCTAGGACGCTTCGAAGGTCAGGGGCCGAGGGCCGATCAGCCGGCCACCGCCGTGGCACGGCTCTCCCGGACCGCCGTCGCCCGGATCTGCCCCGGGTACGTCAGCTCGGTGGAGGCCGGCGGGCGACCTCACGGGCGATCAGCTCCGCTCCGAGGTGGTCCACCGCGTCCGGCCGGACCCTCACCCGGACCTCGCGTCCCGCCCGCTGCGCGTACACCTCGGCCACCCCGTCGTGCGGGCGCGCCGATCTCCTCCAGCCGCGCCGGCCGCCGGACGTACGGCTCCGGCGACTCCTTGCGCGCGCCCGGCCGAGCGCCCGAGCAGCCGTCGGCGGCCTGGTCAGCCCGGCCGTCACGGTGCGGGGTCGACCTCCGCCCTGGCCTCGCGCTCGACCTCCCCGCGCCATCTCCCAGCGGGCCGACTCCTCGGCCTCCCACCGGAGTTCGGCGCGGCCTGCTCGGCGCAGAGCCCGGCGGCCCGCTCCAGCACCCTCACCCGGCGGGCCGGCGGCGCCTCGGCCTCGCTCCGGAGCCGACCCAACTCGGCCGCACAAGCGGCGAGTTCGTCCTGCCGGCGGCGCAGCCTGCGCAGTTCATCGGCCACGGCCTCCTCGGGGCGGGCGAGTTCGGAGCGCTGTCGGGTGGCCCGCTCCCCGGCCCACCGGCGGGTCCGCGCGACCTCGGCCGAGGCGCATCGCCGGGCCGTCCGCAGCCGCCTGATGACCAGCCCGGCGAGCACCAGCGACAGCGGTCCGGCCGATCCGGCCGCCGGCAGACCGCCCGGTCCGGAGCCCGCCGAAGTCCCCATGGCCGTCCCACTCCCCCGTCGCCGCACGGACCGCCGTGCGGCAGGCGCCCCGGGCGCTGAAGGCGAGGCTGGGTAGCGGTCGCGAAACGGCCCGAGTCGACCTGTCGCGCTCGGAGAAGCCCGCGGAACTGCCGCTACTCCCCACCCCGCGGTTCACTCGACTCCTCCTCCAGCGCCGTGCGCACCACCCGGAACGCCAGCCCCTCGGAGTAGCCGCGCCGGGCGAGCATCCCGACCAGCCGCCGGGTGCGCACCTGCGCGTCCAGCCCCCGGGTGGACCGCAGCTTGCGCTCGACCAGCGCCCGGGCCGCGTCCGTCTCGTCGTCGTGGTCGAGCTGGGCGACGGCCTGCTCGACCAGGTCGGCGGCGACCCCCTTGGTGCGCAGCTCCTGGGCCAGCGCCCGCCGGGACAGCCCCCGGACGGCGTGCCGGGACTCCACCCAGGCCGAGGCGAAGGCCGCGTCGTCGATCAGCCCGACCTCCTCCAGCCGGGTGAGCACCTCGTCGGCGACGTCGTCCGGGATCTCCCGCTTGCGCAGGGCGTCGGCGAGCTGCTTGCGGGTCTTGGCGGCACCGGTCAGCAGCCGCAGGCAGATGTCCCGGGCGCGGGTCTCCGGATCGGCCGACTCCTCGGCCTGCCGCCGGGAGGGACGGCCGGCGCCCTCCTCCTGCGGCGCTTCCCCGGCGGACCGCCCGCTCCGAGCCGAGCCGCGACGCGCGCCGCGGCGGGAGGCCGAGGCGACCGCACCCCCGTGACCGGTCGCCTCGTCCGTCTCCCCGCCCCAGCCGACCTCCACGGCCGTCGGCGTCGAGCCGAGCCGGGCCGCCGTGGTCTCCGTGACCTGCTCGGCCGGCTCGGACCACTGTTCGACCTGTTCGGCCCGCTCAGCCGCCAGGGCCGAGCGCCGCCGACGGCGGCCGGTGGGCAGCTCGGAGGCGGAGACCAGGCCGAGCGCCTCGACCGAGGCCTCCGCCGGCTCCGTCCCGGGCGCCGCGCCGCGCACCGCCCGGGCCGGAGCCCGGTCGAACTCCGGCTCGGAGCCGGATGTCCACTTCCTGGCGGACGGACCGCCGCGCCGCCCGCCGCGTGAGCGCGAACCGGCTCGGAACCTCCCGGCCGAGGGCTCCGGCTCGGGGTCTGGCTCTTCCGCGACCGCGGCGAACCAGTCCGGCGGCCCGTAGTCGTCGTCCTCCGGGCCCTGCGGGCCGCCGCCCACCGTGTCGTACTGCGTCAACGGCTCAGGCCTTGGCAGCCGCCGTCTTCTTCGCCGCGGCCGTCTTGGTGGCGGCGGCGGTGATCGGCTTGGCGGCGCCGTCGGCGGCGGCCTCCGCGGCGCCCTCGGCCGGCTCCTCCGGCTTGGGGCCGATGCCGAGCTTGCCCTTGATCTTCCGCTCGATCTCGTCGGCGAGCTGCGGGTTGTCCCTCAGGAAGTTGCGGGCGTTCTCCTTGCCCTGGCCGAGCTGGTCGCCCTCGTAGGTGTACCAGGCGCCCGACTTGCGGATGAAGCCGTGCTCCACGCCCATGTCGATCAGGCCGCCCTCGCGGCTGATGCCGACGCCGTACAGGATGTCGAACTCGGCCTGCTTGAACGGCGCGGCGACCTTGTTCTTGACCACCTTGACGCGGGTGCGGTTGCCGACCGCCTCGGTGCCGTCCTTCAGCGTCTCGATCCGGCGGATGTCGAGGCGGACCGAGGCGTAGAACTTCAGCGCCCGGCCACCGGTCGTCGTCTCCGGCGAACCGAACATCACGCCGATCTTCTCGCGCAGCTGGTTGATGAAGATCGCGGTGGTGTTCGACTGGTTCAGCGCACCGGCGATCTTGCGCAGCGCCTGGCTCATCAGCCGGGCCTGGAGACCGACGTGCGAGTCGCCCATCTCGCCCTCGATCTCGGCGCGCGGGACGAGCGCCGCGACCGAGTCGATGATCACCAGGTCGATCGCGCCGGAGCGGATCAGCATGTCGGTGATCTCCAGCGCCTGCTCACCGGTGTCCGGCTGGCTGACCAGCAGGGCGTCGGTGTCCACGCCGAGCTTCTTGGCGTACTCCGGGTCGAGCGCGTGCTCCGCGTCGACGAACGCGACCGTGCCGCCGGCCTTCTGGGCGTTGGCGGCCAGGTGCAGCGTCAGGGTCGTCTTGCCGGAGGACTCGGGGCCGTAGATCTCGATCACCCGGCCGCGCGGGATGCCGCCGACCCCGAGGGCGACGTCCAGGGCGGTGGACCCGGTGGAGATCACCTCGACCGGCTCGTTGGCCTTCTCGCCGAGGCGCATCACCGAGCCCTTGCCGAACTGCCGCTCGATCTGGGCGAGAGCGGTCTCCAGGGCCTTCTCGCGGTCCGTACCTGCCATGGCTTTTTCCCTCGGGTTCTGTGCTGTGCGCTTCATCGTCCTCGACGCTAGCGCGTCCCACTGACAAACGAGACCGACCGGCCTCGGCCTGTGGAAAACTCCTCGCCGGAGAGTACAAAGAACATCTGTTCGATTCAAGCGTCGCACGTCCGGCCGCGCCGCCCCGCGGACACCCCGGGGCGGCGCCCCGGATCATCCCCCGTCCCCGCCCACCATCCGGCGCAGCCGCCGGGCCGCCTTCCGTCGCAGCTCCCGCCGGGCCCGCCGCTGCTCGCCCCGGTCGATCCGGGGATCGGTGGCCACCTCGTACCGCCGCACGTACGTCCCCACGAAGCCCTGGAGCGTCGCCGCCGCCGGGATCGCGATCAGCGCGCCCACCGCCCCGAGCAGCGCCGCCCCGGCGATCACCGAGCCGAACGCCACCGCCGGGTGCACGTCCACCGTCCGCGCGGTGATCCGCGGCTGGAGCAGGTAGTTCTCGATCTGCTGGTAGACCACCACGAAGCCCAGCACCCACAGCGCGTCCACCGGATCCACCGTCAGCGCCACCAGCACCGGCAGTGCCCCGGCCAGGTACGTCCCGACGGTCGGCACGAACTGCGACACGACGCCCACCCAGACCGCCATCGCCGCCGCGTACGGCAGGTCCAGCAGCGCGAACATCACCCAGTGCGCGGCGGACGACACCACCGCGAGCAGCGCCCGGGAGTACAGGTAGCCGCCGGTCTTGGCGAGCGCGATCTCCCAGGCCCGCAGCACCTCGGCTTGCTTGGCCGGCGGCAGCATCGAACAGACCGTCCGGCGCACCCGCGGGCCCTCGGCGGTGAAGTAGAAGGTGAACAGCCCGACCGTGAAGGCCTGGAACAGCCCGCCGATCAGGGTCGAGGAGACGCCCCAGACGTTGTCGGCCGCCTGCCGGACGTAGCTCTCGATGGCGCCGGAGTCCTTGAGCAATCGATTCTGCAACTCGCCCAGCGAGAGGTCCTGGTGGAAGGTCCGGTTGATCCACCCGATCAGGCTGTCGACCAGGTGCGGCAGGTCCCCGGCGATCTTCGCCACCTGGTCGACCAGCAGCGTGCCGAGCGCGGTGACGAAGCCCACCACGGCGACCCCGACCGCCACGAACACCAGGAAGGTGCCGATCCCCCGCCGCACCCCGCGCGCCGCCATCCGGTCGACGGCGGGCTCCAGCGCCAGCGAGAGGAAGAAGGACACCAGCAGCATCACGAAGAGGTCGATCAGCTGCCGGAAGGCCCAGTCCGCGAGCTGGAACACCCCGACCAGCACCAGGAACAGCACCATCGCCCGCGGCAGCCAGGGCGGCATGCCGCCCCACGGGCTCCCGCCCGCCCGTCCACCGGGCTCCCCGCCGGTGCCGTCGGCCTCCGGCACCGCCCTGTCCGCATTCGTCCGTTCTGCGCTGCTTGTCACCAGAACAGTCTGTCCCATGCCGCCCGGAGGCCGGCAGTCAGCGCAGCACGCCGGTGATCCCCTGGGTGTCGCACACCACGCGCCAGACGTCCTTGGCCTCCCAGCCCGCCTCCAGCGCCTGCCGCACCGTCCGCCCGCCCAGCTCGCTCATCACGTGGTCGGTCGCGAACGACTCCGCGTACGCCTCGCCGAAGTGCGCGTACATCCGTCGCCAGAACTCCGTCAGCCTCATGCCCCCAAGTATTCCGGGCCCGGGAGCGCCGCGGCCACTCCCGTCACGCCCGCCCCGGCGCCGCCGGCCGATCCCCGCCCCGGCGCCCCCGGACTTCGTCACCGGGGCAGCGCCAGCAGCCCCGCCCCGAAGTACTGCCGCTCCCCGCACGCGCGCGGCCCGGGAGAGCACCCGGCCGCCGCCGTCGCCGCCAGCAGGGCCGCCAGCCCGTCCGACCCCAGCTCTGGGTGCAGCGCCGCCGCCACCGCCACCGCCCCGGTCACGTGCGCGGCCGCCATCGAGGTCCCCGCCAGCGCCGCGTACTGCCCCTCCGGCCAGTCGGAGACGATCGCCCCCTGCGGCCCGCCGTCCGGGACGCCCCCGGGCGCCGCCAGCGAGACCCGTCCGCGCCCGTAGTTGGAGTAGCCGACCGGGCGCCCGTCCCGGCCCACCGCGGTGACGGTCACCACCCCGGGCAGCTCGCCGGGCAGGCGCACGCACTCGGTGCCCAGGTAGCGGGTGCGGGCCGGCCCCGAGATCCGGTCGTTGGGGCTGCGGTCGTCGGTCCGCGGGGCGCCGAGGTCCTGCCCGTCGTTGCCCGCCGAGGCCACCACCACCGCACCCCTGCGCCGGGCGTAGTCGGTGGCCCGGCCGACGGCGGCGATCAGCGCGGCCTGGTCCGGGTCCTCGGGGCAGTTGTACTTCCACGGGTCGGCGAAGTAGCTGTTGTTGACCGCCTTCGCACCGTGGTCGGCGGCCCAGAGCAGACCGCAGACGATGTTCTCCGCGTAGTACTGCCCGAGCGGCCCCAGCAGCCGGACGGCGGCGATCCGCACGCCCGGCGCGACCCCGGTGACGCCGTGGCCGTCCCGCGCGGCGCCGACGATCCCGGCGACGTGGGTGCCGTGCCCGCTCTCGCCCACCCCGGGGACGGGCCGCCAGGCGCCGGTACGGGCGTCGGGCCGGCCGTCGGCACAGGAGGCGGAGGCCTTCGGGTCGACGGCGGCGCGCAGGTCCGGGTGGGTGTCGTCGACGCCGGAGTCCAGCACCGCGACCAGCACCCGGCGCAGGGCCTCGGCCCCCGGCCCGGCGGCGGCGTCACCGGCCCGGGCGGCGGCGTCACCGAGCATCGCGAGGTTCCAGGCCCCGCCCTCCCCCGGATCCGGCACCGTCGTGGTCCCGTCGTCCGCCCGGTCACCGGCCCTCCCCCGGCCGGCCCGACCACCGCCCGCCGCGTCCCCGCCCCACCGGGCGCCCGCCGTGAAGTCCCCCGCACCCGCCACCTCCCGTGGCGGCGCGACCACCGGCGCCGTCCTGGTCGCCCCGGCGGCGGCGATCCCGGGCCGGGCCCGCACCCGCTCGGCGAACGAACCGGTCGCGTACACCAGCGCCGCCCCGATCTGCGGGTACTCCTGGACCACCTGCCCGCCCGCCGCCCGGCTCGCGGTCCCCGCCAGAGCCGCCCCGGCCGCGTCCTCCCCCTCGGCCAGCACCAGGTAGCTGAGGTAGGCCCGCCCGGGCCCGGACACGTACGGAACGGCGCCGCCCGCCACCAGCGCCGTGAGCGCCATCCCGAGCAGGACCCGGGCGGGCCCGCGGAACCGGCGGCGCCGGGCGGGCCTGCCCGACGGGTGCTCCTGCGCCATCGCTCGGTCTCCGCTCGCCGGTCCGGTCGGTCACGGGTGGCCGCCGACCCCGGTGGATCGGCGGCTCCCGGTGGATCAAGCCCCGGTTCCTCACGATATGAGCGGAATGTCGATCCTGCCCCCCGGCTTGCACCCCTCCCCGTCACCCGCTCCGCCCGCCGGTCCCGCTTGTCAGTCCCACCCGGCACCATGGGGGCATGGCGCCCGAGCACCCCACCCCGCCCGCCGACGACCCCCTGGCCGGCTTCGCCCCGGCCACCCGGGCCTGGTTCACCGGTGCCTTCGCCTCCCCCACCACCGCCCAGGCCGAGGCCTGGCGCGCCATCCGGCAGGACACGGACGTCCTGGTGGTCGCCCCCACCGGCTCCGGCAAGACGCTGGCCGCCTTCCTCTCCGCCCTCGACCGGCTCAGCAGCACCCCGCCCCCGGCCGAGCCCAAACGCCGCTGCCGGGTCCTCTACGTCTCACCGCTCAAGGCCCTCGCGGTGGACGTCGAACGGAACCTGCGCGCCCCGCTGGCCGGCCTGCGCCAGGCCGCCGTCCGGCTCGGCCTGCCGGAGCCGGAGGTCCAGGTCGCCATCCGCTCCGGCGACACCCCGGCCGCCGACCGCCGCCGCTTCGCCACCCACCCGCCGGACATCCTGATCACCACCCCCGAATCGCTGTTCCTGCTGCTCACCTCCGCCTCCCGGGAGGCCCTGCGCGGCGTGGACACGGTGATCCTGGACGAGGTGCACGCCGTCGCCGGCACCAAGCGCGGCGCCCACCTCGCCCTCAGCCTGGAACGGCTGGACGAACTGCTGGACCGCCCGGCCCGCCGGATCGGCCTGTCCGCGACGGTCCGCCCGGTCGAGGAGGTGGCGCGCTTCCTCAGCCCCCGGCGCGGCGCCGCCGTCGTCCAGCCCACCGCGGCCAAGGACTTCGACCTCTCGGTGGTCGTCCCCGTCCCCGACCTGGACGACCTGCCCGCCGCCCCGGCCGCCGGAGGCGCCGCCGGCACCGATCCGCAGCGGCTGGGGGCACCTCCCGGCCGCCAGGCCGGGGGCGCCTCGATCTGGCCGCACGTCGAGGAGCGCATCGTCGACCTGGTCGAGGCGCACCGCTCGACCATCGTCTTCGCCAACTCCCGCCGCCTGGCCGAACGGCTGTGCAACCGGCTGAACGAGATCGCCCACGAGCGCGCCACCGGCACCGCGATCCCCGAGGCCCACGCCCCGGCCCAGCTGATGGGCGGCTCGGGCGCGGCCAAGGGCGCGCCACCGGTCATCGCCCGGGCCCACCACGGCTCCGTCTCCAAGGAGCAACGCTCGCTCGTCGAGGAGGAGTTGAAGGCCGGCCGGCTGCCCGCCGTGGTCGCCACCTCCAGCCTGGAGCTGGGCATCGACATGGGCGCCGTCGACCTGGTCGTCCAGGTCGAGTCCCCGCCCTCGGTCGCCTCCGGGCTGCAGCGGGTCGGCCGGGCCGGCCACCAGGTCGGTGCCGTCTCCACCGGCGTCTTCTTCCCCAAGTACCGCGGGGACCTCGTGCAGTCCGCCGTGGTCACCGAACGGATGCGGACCGGCCGGATCGAGGCGCTGCGCATCCCGCGCAACCCGCTGGACGTGCTCGCCCAGCAGCTGGTCGCGATGACGGCCCTGGACTCCTGGCCGGTGGACGAACTGCTCGCCGTGGTCCGCCGCGCCGCCCCCTTCGCCACCCTCCCGCAGTCCGCCTTCGACGCGGTGCTCGACATGCTGGCCGGCCGCTACCCCTCGGACGCCTTCGCCGAGTTGCGCCCCCGCCTGGTGTGGGACCGGGTGGCCGGCACGGTGACCGGCCGCCCCGGCGCCCAGCGCCTGGCCGTCACCTCCGGCGGCACCATCCCCGACCGCGGCCTGTTCGGCGTCTTCATCGCCGGAGCGGAGCCGACGAAAGGCGGCGGGCAACAGGAGGGGCAGCTCGCGGCGCTCCCCAAGAAGGGTGGCGGCGGCCGGCGGGTGGGCGAGCTCGACGAGGAGATGGTCTACGAGTCCCGCGTCGGCGACGTGTTCACCCTCGGCACCACCTCCTGGCGGATCGAGGAGATCACCCACGACAAGGTGCTGGTCACCCCTGCCCCCGGCATCCCCGGCCGGCTCCCCTTCTGGAAGGGCGACACCCTCGGCCGTCCGCTCGAACTCGGCCGCGCCCTCGGCGCGTTCACCCGCGAGCTGAGCGCCCTCCAGCCCGCGGAGGCCACCCAGCGGCTCAAACGGGCTGGCCTGGACGACTGGGCCGCCGCCAACCTGCTCGACTACCTCGCCGAACAGCGCGCCGCCTGCGGCCACCTCCCGGACGACCGCACCATCGTGGTCGAGCGCTTCCGGGACGAGCTCGGCGACTGGCGGATCGTCATCCACTCCCCCTTCGGCGCCCAGGTGCACGCCCCCTGGGCACTCGCCCTCGGCGCCCGGCTGCGCGAGAAGCACGGCCTGGACCCGCAGGTCATGCACGCCGACGACGGCATCGTGCTCCGCCTGCCCGACGCCGACCTGCTCGCCCTCGACTTCGACTTCAGCGGCCCTGCGGAGCAGCGGAGTCCGGACGAGGCCCCGGTCGGCGCCGACGCCGCCCTGTTCGACCCCGGCGAGATCGAGCAGCTGGTCACCGACCAGGTCGGCGGATCCGCCCTGTTCGCCTCCCGCTTCCGCGAGTGCGCCGGCCGCGCCCTGCTGCTTCCCCGCCGCAACCCCGGCCGTCGCACCCCGCTCTGGCAGCAGCGCCAGCGCGCCGCCCAACTGCTCGAAGTCGCCTCCGAGTACGGCTCGTTCCCGATCGTCCTGGAGGCCGTCCGGGAGTGCCTCCAGGACGTCTTCGACGTCCCCGGCCTGGTCGAGCTGATGGGCGATCTGGAGTCCCGCGCCGTCCGCCTGGTCGAGGTCACCACCCCCGAGCCCTCGCCCTTCGCCCGTTCCCTGCTGTTCGGCTACGTCGCCCAGTTCCTCTACGAAGGGGACTCCCCGCTCGCCGAGCGCCGCGCCGCCGCCCTCGCGCTCGACTCCCGGCTGCTGTCCGAACTCCTCGGCCAGGCCGAGCTGAGCGAGCTGCTCGACCCCCGGGTGCTCACCGAGCTGGAGGCCGAACTCCAGCGCCTCACCCCCGAGCGCCGGATCAAGGACGCCGAGGGCGTCGCCGACGCCCTGCGCCTGCTCGGCCCGCTGACCGAGGCCGAGTTGACGCTCCGCGGCGCCGAGCCGCTCTGGGCCCTGGAGCTGGAGGCCGCCCGCCGGGTGATCCAGGTCCGGATCGCCGGCGAGCAGCGCTGGGCCGCGATCGAGGACGCCGGACGGCTGCGCGACGCGCTCGGCACCCCGCTGCCGGTCGGCGTCCCGGAGGCCTTCACCGAGCCGGTCAAGGACCCGCTGGGCGACCTGATCGCCCGCCACGCCCGCACCCACGGCCCGTTCACCGCCGCCGAGGCCGCCGCCCGCCACGGCCTCGGCACCGCCGTGGTCACCGGCACCCTGCACCGGCTGACCGCCGCCGGCCGCCTGGTCCAGGGCCAGTTCAGGCCCGCCGGGAGCCCCACCGACCCCGAGCGGCACGCCGCCCCCGAGTGGTGCGACGCCGAGGTGCTCCGCCGGCTGCGCCGCCGCTCGCTGGCCGCCCTGCGCCAGGAGGTCGAGCCCGTCCCGCCGCGCGCCCTGGCCGCCTTCCTGCCGCAGTGGCAGCACCTGGCCGGCCACAGGCTGCGCGGCCCGGACGGCCTGCTCCGGGTGGTCGAGCAGCTCCAGGGCACCGCCCTGCCCGCCTCGGCGCTGGAGAAGCTGATCCTCCCGGCCAGGCTCGCCGACTACTCCCCCGGTCTGCTGGACGAGTTGACGGCGGCCGGCGAGATCGGCTGGTGCGGCGCCGGAGCGCTGCCCGGCAAGGACGGCTGGCTCAGCCTGCACCTCGCCGAGAACGCCCACCTGCTGCGGCCCGATCCCGTCCCGCCCGCACTCACCCCGGTGCACAGCGCCCTGATGTCCGCGCTGGCCGGCGGCTACGGCCTGTTCTTCCGCCAGCTCGTCCAGCAGCTCCCCGAGGAGACGCCGGAACCGGAGGTCGTCGAGGCGCTCTGGGACCTGGTCTGGGCCGGTTACGTCACCAACGACACCCTCGCCCCGCTGCGCGCCCTGCTCGGCTCCGGCAGGACGGCCGGAGCCACCGCCCACCGAGCGCCCCGGTCCACCCCGCGCGGCCGCTACGGCGGTGCCGGGCGTCCCTTCGGCCGGGTGGGCGGCGCGCTGCGCAGCGGTCCGGCGACGGTGGCCGGGCGCTGGTCACTGCTGCCCGCCTTCGCCGCCGACCCGACGGTCCGGGCCACGGCCCAGGCGCAGAGCCTGCTGGACCGGCACGGCCTGCTCACCCGGGGCACGGTGTCGGCCGAACGGGTGCCCGGCGGCTTCGCCGGGGTGTACCGGGTGCTCGCCGCGATGGAGGAGCGCGGCCGGGCCCGCCGGGGCTACTTCGTCGAGGGCCTGGGCGGCGCCCAGTTCGCCATGGAGGGCGCGGCCGACCGGCTGCGCTCGGTGCACGGCCGGCTGGAGCGGTCCCGGGCGGCCGAGTGGCCGGCCGCCCCGACCGGCGAGCCGCCGCAGGCCCTGGTGCTGGCCGCCGCCGACCCGGCCAACGCCTACGGCGCCGCCCTGCCCTGGCCCGAGCCGCCCGCCGCCCCCGGCGGCAAGGAGTCGACCGCCCACCGCCCTGGCCGCAAGGCGGGCGCCCTGGTGGTGCTGGTGGACGGCGAGCTGGCGCTGTACGTCGAGCGCGGCGGCAAGTCCCTGCTGGCCTGGCCGGAGGACGAGGGCACCCGGGCGCTGGCGGCGGGGGCGCTCGCCGCCGCCGTCCGGGAGGGAGCGCTCGGCAGCGTCACGGTCGAACGCGCCAACGGCGAGCCCGCTCTCGGCTCGGCCCTCGGCCGGGGCCTGGAGGAGGCCGGTTTCCACGCCACCCCGCGCGGCCTTCGGCTGCGCCCGTGAGCCGGACGCGCCGCCCGAGCGCGCCGGAGGCCGACGAGAGCGCCGACGGCGTACGGAAATACCGGAGGCGTACGGGAACACCGGAGGCCACGAGAACGCCGAAGGCCGCGGAGTCCAGGACCCCGCGGCCTCCTGCCCCGTCGAATCACCCGATCGGCGGCGGCTGCGCCTCCACCGGCCCCGCCGGTCCCTCGCGTCGGCGCCGGACCGGTCCGGTCGCCGTCCAGTCGGCGTGGACCGGAATGAGGCCGAGCCCCCAGCCGCCGGCCGCGAGCAGCCCCAGCGCGGCACCGTCGGCCAGCTGGCCCCGGACCACCAGGAGCCACCAGGCGAGCCCGGCCGCCGAGGCCGCCAGCGCCCACCGCACCGGACGCCGCGCCCGGAGGAACAGCCGTGCCCGGGCCGGTATTCGGGCCATCGGGCGCGTCTGCGCGTCTGTCGGCACGACCGCCCTCCCTTCGCTCGCCCCGGGCAGGGGCGCCCGGGAGTCGAGGCCGGGATCAGGCGGCGACCACGTCCATCGCGGCGGCCTTGGGCGACATGTTCGCCCGGTCGGTGCCGGGGGCGGGCAGCGGAACCGGTTCGAGTACCGGCCTCAGCAGATCACCTTCGGAGAGGGTGGCCATCGCCGCAAGTTCGGCGAGCGACAGTTCGTCGCTGACCTCGCGCATGACCTCGGACATCCGGACGTCGAGTGCGTCGCAGATGGCGGAGAGCAGCTCCGACGAGGCCTCCTTCTGTCCCCGCTCGACCTCGGAGAGGTACCCGAGCGAAACCCTGGCGGCCGCCGACACCTCGCGGAGTGTGCGGCCCTGGCGCTGGCGCTGCCGACGCAGCACATCGCCCAGTAGGCGACGGAGCAGGATCATCGGTGCCTCCCTCCTCGGACTGCGGATCGAGATGTCACGACCCCACCGTACCGCCTTGCCCGCTTCGCGTGCGGGGACCCCGGTCGTGTTCACTCTGGGCTGCAAGGCCGCCCCCCTCCTGTTTCCGGTGTCCTACCCGGGTTCGCGGGCCCCTCGTGGTACCCGATGCGGCCCACCCGGCCACCGTCACGCAACTCGTTCGCCACCTGGTTTCTGCCCCACCAGGGTGTTGGATGTAACACGATCCTCCAGCTGTCCCATGCCCGCGCACCGGATCGACGGATCCGGATCCCTCCCGGCGGGCCCCTAGCGCCCGATCCGACCGATCAGCAGCTCCAGCGCGGCGGTCACCGCCCCGTGACGGATTGTGGCACGACCGCCGGACAGCAGGGGCGAACTGACCAGAGTTCCCCCCGGGCCCGCGACCGCCAGGTGGACCGTGCCCACCGGCTGCCCGCCCTGCGGGTCCGGCCCGGCCACCCCGGTCGTCGCCAGTCCGTACGTGGCTCCCAGCAGCGCGCGCACGCCCTCGGCCATCTGCCCGGCCACCACCGGGTGGACCGGTCCGTACACGTCCAGCAGGCCCTCGTCCACCCCGAGCACCGAGGCCTTCAGCTCGGTCGCGTACGCGGTGACCGAGCCCCGGAAGGTCGCCGACGCCCCGGGGACGTCCACCAGCGCGGCGGCCAGCAGCCCGCCGGTCAGCGACTCCGCGACGGCCAGCGTGCCGCCCTCGGCGCGCAGCTCGGCGTGCGCCCGCTCGGCCAGTTCGTGGTCCCGCTCCGCCACCCTGCTCCCCCGTCGCTCAGCGGTCCGCGTGCGCCGCGGCCTGTCCCTCGCGCCGCAGTCGCAGCGCCTGTCCGATGTAGTCCAGCGCGGTGCCGACGGTCAGCAGCACCGCCAGCCCCATCAGTACGGCCCGCCCGGTGGCCAGCCAGCCGGTCAGGTGCAGGACGTACATGCCGACCGCGGTGCCCTGGGTCAGCGTCTTGAGCTTGCCGCCTCGGCTGGCGGGGATGACCCCGTAGCGGATCACCCAGAAGCGCATCAGCGTGATGCCGAGCTCGCGGGCCAGGATCACCACGGTGACCCACCAGGACAGGTCGCCGAGCAGCGAGAGGCCGATCAGCGCCGAGCCCATGATCGCCTTGTCGGCGATCGGGTCGGCGATCTTCCCGAAGTCGGTGACCAGGCCCTTGCGCCGGGCCAGTTCACCGTCGAACAGGTCGGTGATCATCGCGATCGCGAACGACGCCCACGCGACCGAGCGCCACTTGGGGTCGTGCCCGCCGTCGGCGAACAGCAGCGCCACGAAGACCGGCACCAGCAGCACCCGGACCATCGTGAGCACGTTGGCGATGTTCCAGACCCCCGGGGCGGACGGCGCCGCGGCCACCGGTCTGCCCGGGTGGGCCGCGGCCGGGGCGCCGGGCCCCTTGGTCATTCCCCGACCCCCGAGGTCTGACGGACCCGGACCTGCTCCAGCGCCTCGGCGATCAGGTCGACGCCCTCGCTGGCCACGACCTTGGCCCGCCAGAACTGGCCGACCTTCGGGTCCTCGACGCCGTGCAGGGTGGTCAGGCCGTCGGTCTCGGGGGCCTGGTGGGCGGAGCGGCCCTCGACCACGCCGTCCTCGACCGACTCGATCAGCACCTCGACCTCGGTGCCGATCCGCTGCTCGGCGCGCTGGGCGGTCATCTCCTCGGCCAGTCGGCTCAGCCGGTCCAGCCGGTCGGCGATCACGTCCTCGGCGAGCTTGCCGTCGTAGGTCGCGGCCTCGGTGCCGTCCTCGTCCGAGTAGCCGAAGACGCCGATCGCGTCCAGCCCGGCGTGGGTGACGAAGCGCTCCAGCTCGGCGAAGTCCTCCTCGGTCTCACCGGGGAAGCCGACGATGAAGTTGGACCGGGCGCCGGCCTGCGGGGCCTTGCCGCGGATGGTGCCCAGCAGCTCCAGGAACTGGTCGGTGGAGCCGAAGCGGCGCATCCGGCGCAGCACGGCGGGCGCCGAGTGCTGGAAGGACAGGTCGAAGTACGGCACCACGTCGGCGGTCCCGGTCATCGCGTCGATCAGGCCGGGGCGCATCTCGGCCGGCTGGAGGTAGGAGACCCGGACCCGCTCGACGCCCTCGATCGAGGCGATCTCGCCGAGCAGCGTCTCCAGCAGCCGGATGTCGCCGAGGTCCTTGCCGTACGAGGTGTTGTTCTCGCTCACCAGGACGATCTCGCGCACGCCCTGCCCGGCCAGCCACTGGGCCTCGTGCAGGACGTCGGAGGGGCGGCGGGAGATGAAGGAGCCGCGGAAGGCCGGGATGGCGCAGAACGAGCAGCGCCGGTCGCAGCCGGAGGCGAGCTTGACCGAGGCGACCGGGCTGTCGTCCAGCCGCTTGCGCAGGGTGCGCGGGCCGGAGGCCGGGGCGAGGCCCTCGGGCAGGTCGGCGATCGGCTCGGCGGCGGCCTCGGCGCCGTGGCCGGGCAGCGCGACGGCCTCAGCGGCGCCCTGCCGCTCGGCCGGGCTGATCGGCAGCAGCTTGCGGCGGTCACGGGGGATGTGCGGGGCGTGGTGGCCGCCGGAGAGGATGGTCTGCAGGCGGTCGGAGATGTCCGCGTAGTCGTCGAACCCGAGCACGCCGTCCGCCTCGGGCAGCGCGTCGGCAAGCTCCTTGCCGTACCGCTCGGCCATGCAGCCGACCGCGACGACGGCCTGGGTGCGGCCGTGCCCCTTGAGGTCGTTGGCCTCCAGCAGGGCGTCCACCGAGTCCTTCTTGGCGGCTTCGACGAAGCCGCAGGTGTTGACGACGGCGACGTCCGCCTCGGCGGCGTCGTCGACGAGCGACCAGCCGTCGGCTTCCAGTCGCCCGGCGAGTTCCTCGGAGTCCACCTCGTTGCGGGCGCATCCGAGCGTGACAAGGGCGACAGTACGGCGTTCAGGCATAGGGCCAAGATTAACGCGCGGGCTCCGGTGCCGTTCGCCCCGGAGGCCGCGCGCCTCGGATCAGCTGATCATCATCGGGCCGCCCGGCCCCTGTGGTCAGCCCGCCTGCGGGTCTCCGGGGGTGTACGTGACGTGCACCACCTGGCCGTCCTTGCCGAGGAGGCCGAGGTCCTTCCCGTTGACGTACGCGTGCACGGCCCCGCCGTTGCCCAGCACCAGCTTGATCTGCTTGGGGTCGGTGAAGGTCTGGTCCTGGCCGTCGCTGATGTTGTTCTGGAACAGCGACTTGCCGTTGCCGTCCATCGCGGAGACCCAGCTGGTGCCCTCGGCGACCAGCTTCACGGTGACCTTGTCGGCCGGCACGGCGGCGATCGCGGCGGCGCTCGGCGCGGGCGCCGGCGGCTGGACGGCGGTCGTGGCGGCGGGAGCCACCGAGCCGGTGCCGGAGCCGCTGGGCAGCGGCGCGCTGGCCGAGCCGGTGGTGCCGTGCCCGCCCTTGCCGCTGACCAGGTTGAAGCCGATCAGCGCGACCACGGCGACGATCGCGGCGACCATGGCGGCCGCCCAGTTCGGCCGGCCGCGGCCGGGCACCTTGATCGGGCCGCTGTCGACCAGCTGGGTCGCCGGGCGCCTGGCCGCGGGCGAGCCGCCGTGCGCGGCGTCGTACCGCGCGACCAGCGCCTCGCCGTCCAGCCCGACCGCCCGGGCGATCAGGCGGATGTGACCGCGGGCGTAGAAGTCACCGCCGCAGCGTTCGAAGTCGTCCGCTTCGATGGCGTGGACGATCGGCACCCGTACCCGGGTGGCGGTACTCACCTGGTCCACCGTGAGCCCCGAGTCGATCCGGGCGGTGGCCAGCACCCGGCCGATGCTCGGGGCATCGGCCGCCTGCGCCGCGTCGTCGGTCGGCTCGACGGACGACGGGGCGTTCTCGTGGTCGGGGGACTTGCCGATGGTCACGGGGCACGCCTTTCGAGCGGATGGCCACCTGCTGGGGAACAGTCTAGGGGCGTGGGCGGATCGTTTCTCAAGCGGAACGGGCCGAATGCGCGCGCCCGGTCCCACCGGAGTCCGGCGCCCGGCTGACACGCCGTCAGCGGGACCGCGCGCGGGGAACCCGGGGTTCCCTTTCCGCCGTGTGACGCGGCGTACGGACGTTCGGTTCCCCGCACGCCGCCTACCCTCCTCCGAACGAGTGACACCTCGGTCAGGACACGGCCGGGGCCCCGCACGGCCCCCCGGATCAGCCCCTCAGGGTGACCAGCACCCCGTCCAGCTCGTCCGGCTTCACCAGCACGTCGCGGGCCTTGGAGCCCTCGCTCGGGCCGACGATCCCGCGCGACTCCATCAGGTCCATCAGCCGGCCCGCCTTGGCGAAGCCGACCCGGAGCTTGCGCTGGAGCATCGAGGTGGAGCCGAACTGGGTGGAGACCACCAGCTCGGCCGCCTGGATCAGCAGGTCCAGGTCGTCGCCGATCTCCTCGTCGATCTCCTTCTTCGGCCCGGCCCCGGCCATCACGTCGTCCCGGTAGACGGCGGTCAGCTGGTCCTTGCAGTGCTGCACCACCTTGGCGATCTCCGCCTCGGTGACGAAGGCGCCCTGCATGCGGATCGGCTTGCTCGCGCCCATCGGCAGGAAGAGCGCGTCGCCCTTGCCGATCAGCTTCTCCGCGCCGGGCTGGTCCAGGATGACCCGGGAGTCGGCCATCGCGGAGGTCGCGAAGGCCAGCCGGGACGGCACGTTGGCCTTGATCAGGCCGGTGACCACGTCCACCGAGGGCCGCTGGGTGGCGAGCACCAGGTGGATGCCGGCCGCGCGGGCCAGCTGGGTGATCCGGACCACCGAGTCCTCGACGTCGCGCGGCGCGACCATCATCAGGTCGGCCAGCTCGTCGACGATCACCAGCAGGTACGGGTACGGCGTCAGCTCGCGCTCGCTGCCCAGCGGCGGGGTGACCTTGCCGGCCCGCACCGCCGCGTTGAAGTCGTCCACGTGCCGGAAGCCGAACGCCGCGAGGTCGTCGTAGCGCATGTCCATCTCGCGCACCACCCACTGGAGGGCCTCGGCGGCCTTCTTGGGGTTGGTGATGATCGGCGTGATCAGGTGCGGGATGCCCTCGTACGCCGTCAGCTCGACCCGCTTGGGGTCGACCAGCACCATCCGCACCTCGTCCGGGGTGGCCCTGGCCAGGATCGAGGTGATCAGACAGTTGATGCAGGACGACTTGCCCGCGCCGGTGGCGCCGGCCACCAGGATGTGCGGCATCTTGGCGAGGTTGGCCATCACGGTGTGGCCCTCGACGTCCTTGCCCATGCCGACGACCATCGGGTGGCCGTCCTCGGCGGCCGCGCGCGAGCGCAGCAGGTCGCCGAGGTTGACCATCTCGCGGTCCCGGTTGGGGATCTCGATGCCGACCGCGGACTTGCCCGGGATCGGGCTGATGATCCGCACGTCCGGGCTGGCCACCGCGTACGCGATGTTCTTGGCGAGCGCGGTGATCCGCTCCACCTTGACGGCCGGGCCGAGCTCGACCTCGTAGCGGGTGACCGTCGGCCCCCGGGTGAAGCCGGTGACCCTGGCGTCCACCTTGAACTCGGCGAAGGTGCCGGTGAGCTGGGCGACCACCTCGTCGTTGAGGGCGCTGCGGGCCTTGGCGGGGCCGCCGCGCTCCAGCAGGTCGAGCGAGGGCAGCGCGTAGGTGACGCCCTCGCCGAGCTGGAGCTGCTCCATCCGCACCGGCGCCTCGCCGTGCTCCTCGGGAGCGCCCGGGCCGCCGCTGCGGGCGGCCGGGACGGCGGGTTCCTCCGGCGGGGCGGTGCGGTCCTGCACCTGGTGCATCATGTCCGCCACCGCGGAGGAGGCGGGCACGCCGTAGACCAGCGCGCCGTCCAGGTCGGCGGCGGCGCCGGCGGCGAGGTCGCGGGTGGCGTACGGGTCCAGCGGCTCCTTGTCCAGCGAGATCCGCTCGGCGTCGTCCGGCTCGTCGGACTGCCGGCGACGGCGGCGGCGCCGACGGGCGGCCACCTCGTCGGCCGGGTCGTCACCGTCGGTGTCCACGGTGAACGGCAGTGCGTCGGGGTCGGCGTCCTCCGGCGGGTCGGTGGACAGCTCGCGCTCCGGCGTGCGCCCCCAGCGCTCCTCGTCCTCCGGCCCGGGCTCGACCACCCCGAGCCGTATCCCGACCCCGCGCACCCGCTCGCCGATCCGGTTGATCGGGGTGGCGGTGACCACCAGCAGGCCGAAGAAGGCCAGCAGCAGGAGCAGCGGCACGGCGAGGGCCGGCCCGGCGGCGGCCATCATCGGGGTGGACACGGCCCAGCCGACGATCCCGCCGGCCGCCCGTATCCGGGAGGCGCCGCTGCCCATCATGGGCGCGCCGCAGCCGATGTGGACCAGGCCGAGGACGCCGACCAGCAGCGCGCTCAGCCCGATCACGATCCGGCCGTTGGCCTCCGGCAGCTCCGGGTGGCGCCAGAGCCGGATGGCGATCGCGGCCAGCAGGAACGGCACCAGCACGTCGAGCCGGCCGAACATCCCGGACACCACCGCGGTGGCGCCCTCGCCCAGCCAGCCCTGCGGGCTGAACCAGGTGCCGGCCGCGGTCACCAGCGCGAGCGCGAACAGCAGCAGGCCCACGCCGTCCTTGCGGTGGTCCGGGTGGAGGTTCTTAGCGCCGTCGCCGAAGCTCCGGAAGATCGCGGCGATCGGGCTGGCCAGCGCGTTGAGCGCGCCCATCAGCACCGACCTGGACGGCTTCGGCGGCGGGGCCGACTTCGACGCCGTCCTCTTCGCGGGAGCCGCCTTCTTCGCCGCCGCCTTCTTCGCCGCCGCCTTCTTCGCGGGCGGCTTGCCCGGGGCCTTCGCCGCGGCCTTCTTGGACGGTCCCGGACTCGACTTACGTGCTGCGTTCCCGGGCGTGCGAGTGGCCATGGGTCAGCAGCCTACCGGGGCGGGCGACCACTGCACACGCGGCCGAGCCCGGGCGCCGGGTCGTGTCGCAGACACACCGTCACCCTGACCGGGTTTCACCCGGTCGCCTCACGGAACCACCCGGAAGGGTGAACCGGCTGGGGATCAGGAGCTGCCCGGACGCATCGCGTCCAGGGCCCGGCGCAGCCCCACGAGCTTGCGCTCCAGGTGCGCGACGGTGGCGGCCACCCCGGCGTCCTCGACACCGTCCAGCTGCTTGCCGAGCGCCTCCGCCTGCTCCTCGACCGCCGCCAGCCGCGCGGACAGCTCGCCCAGCAGCGCCCCGCCGAGGGCCTGCTCGCCACCGCCCTCCTCCAGTTGCAGGCGCAGCAGCGCGGCCTGCTCCTTCAGCTGGCAGTTCTTCGCGTACAGGTCGACGAAGACGGAGACCTTGGCGCGCAGCACCCACGGGTCGAAGGGCTTGGAGATGTAGTCCACCGCGCCGGCCGCGTAGCCGCGGAAGGTGTGGTGGGGGCCGTGGTTGATCGCGGTCAGGAAGATGATCGGGATGTCCCGGGTGCGCTCGCGGCGCTTGATGTGCGCGGCGGTCTCGAAGCCGTCCATCCCCGGCATCTGGACGTCCAGCAGGATCACCGCGAAGTCGTCGGTGAGCAGCGCCTTGAGCGCCTCCTCGCCGGAGGCCGCGCGCACCAGCGTCTGGTCCAGGGCCGAGAGGATGGCCTCCAGTGCCAGCAGGTTCTCCGGCCGGTCGTCGACCAGGAGGATCTTGGCCTTCTGCATCAGGGCTCGCCCTCCTGTCGCCTGCCTGCCGCTCGGTGCAGGCACCCGCGTACTGCCCACCGCTACCCCGGTCATGCTAGCCGCACCCCCTCGCCCGGCACATCGCTCCGTCGTGACCCGGTCCGGAGCGGCGCGCAGTCAGTGCTCCGGCGCGCGCTCACCAGCGAGTCGCCGTCCGGTCACTGTTCGCAACGATCGGTGACCCTACCGGGTTCCCGGGCCCGTCCGCCAGCAAACCGGCCGCCCGGCAGGTGTGAATCCCGGGGCCCGGCCCGGGATTCACACCCGCCGACGCCGTCACGCGCGGTCGCCGTTCAGCCACTCGTTCATCACCGACAGCAGGTGGTCGGTCTCCACCGGCTTGGTGATGTGGTCGGTGGCGCCCGCTTCCAGGGACTTCTCCCGGTCGCCCTTCATCGCCTTGGCGGTCAGCGCGATGATTGGCAGGCCGGCGTACTGGGGCATCCGGCGGATCGCCTCGGTGGTCGCGTAGCCGTCCATCTCCGGCATCATGATGTCCATCAGGACCAGCGCCACGTTCTCGTGCTGCTCCAGCATCTCGATGCCCTCGCGGCCGTTCTCCGCGTACAGGACGGTCAGGCCGTGCTGCTCCAGCACGCTGGTGAGGGCGAACACGTTGCGGACGTCGTCGTCGACGATCAGCACCTGCTGGCCGTCGAAGCGCCGTCCGCCGGCTGCCGGGCGCGGCGGGGCGGGCTCCACCGCCCGCGGCTCGGCGGCGCTCTCCAGGGCGGCGTTGCGCCGGCGCTCCACGGCGCCGCGGCGGCGCTCCTCGGCCAGTTCCCGGACCTCCTGGGCCCAGTGGTCGGCCGGGTTCTCGCCGACCGGCACCGGCAGGCCCACCGGGGTCACCCCGACCGTGGCGCGCGGCGCCAGGCCGTTCTGCGAGGCCTGGCGCGGCTCGCCGGCGGCCTCCGGGGCCTCGGTGCGCAGCGGCAGGTAGAGCGTGAACGTGGAGCCCTTGCCCAGCTCGCTCTCGGCGTGGATCTCGCCGCCGAGCAGCCGGGCGATCTCGCGGCTGATGGACAGGCCGAGGCCGGTGCCGCCGTACTTGCGGCTGGTCGTGCCGTCGGCCTGCTTGAAGGCCTCGAAGATCTCCCGCAGCTTGTTGTCCGGGATGCCGATGCCGGTGTCGGAGACCGCGAAGGCGATCAGCTCGTCGTCCGGGCCCTGGATGGAGCCGGACTCCAGCAGCCGCTCGCGCACGTGCTGCGGGGTCTCCGGGCCGGCCGGGTGGATCGAGAAGTCGACGGCTCCGGTGTCGGTGAACTTCACCGCGTTGGAGATCAGGTTGCGCAGCACCTGCTGGAGCCGCTGCTCGTCGGTGTGCAGGGTGACCGGCAGGGCGGGCGAGACCCGGACGGCGAAGTCCAGGTTCTTGTCCAGCGCGACCGGCTGGAAGGTGGCCTCCACGTAGTCGACCAGCTGGACCAGGGCGATCCGGGCCGGGCGGACGTCCATCTTGCCGGCCTCGACCTTGGACAGGTCGAGGATGTCGTTGATCAGCTGGAGCAGGTCGGAGCCGGCGCCGTGGATGGTGTCGGCGAACTCGACCTGCTTGGGCGAGAGGTTGCCCTCGTTGTTGTCGGAGAGCAGTTTGGCCAGGATCAGCAGCGAGTTGAGCGGGGTGCGCAGCTCGTGCGACATGTTGGCGAGGAACTCGCTCTTGTACCGGGAGGCCAGGGCGAGCTGCTCGGCGCGCTCCTCCAGGACCTGCCTGGCCTCCTCGATCTCGCCGTTCTTGATCTCGATGTCACGGTTCTGCTGGGCGAGTTGCTCGGCCTTCTCCTGCAACTCCTCGTTGGTGCGCTCCAGTTCCTCCTGGCGCGCCTCCAACTCGGCGGACCGCATGGAGAGTTCGGCGGTCAGCCGCTGGGACTCCAGCAGCAGGCCCTCGGTCTTGGTGTTGACGCTGATGGTGTTGACGGTGACGCCGATCAGGTCGGCGATCTGGTTCAGGAAGTCCAGCGCGACGGTGGTGAAGGAGCTGAAGGTGGCCAGCTCGATCACGCCGAGCAGCCGGCCCTCGAACAGCACCGGCAGCACCACGATGTGGGCCGGGGAGGCCTCGCCGAGCCCGGAGGCGATCTTCAGGTACCCGGGCGGCGCCTCCTTGAGGATGATCGGCCGCTTCTCCACCGCGGCCTGGCCGATCAGCGACTCCCCGGGGCGGAAGGTGGTGGGCATCGCCCGCCGCTGGTAGCCGTAGCTGCCGATCAGGCGCAGCACGGTGTCGTTCTCGTCGTCGTCCTCGGTGATCAGTTCGGCGGTGCGCCCGGCCGGCTGGGCGAGGAAGAAGGCGCCGTGCTGGGCGGAGACCACCGGGGTCAGCTCGGTCATGATCAGCGAGGCGACCGCCTCCAGGTCCCGGCGGCCCTGGAGCAGGCCGGAGATCCGGGCCAGGTTGGTCTTGAGCCAGTCCTGCTCCTGGTTGGTGCGGGTGGTCTCGCGCAGGTTGGCGATCATCTGGTTGATGTTGTCCTTGAGCTCGTCGAGCTCCCCCGCGGCGTCCACGTCGATCCGCAGGCTCAGGTCGCCCCTGGTGACCGCGGTGGCGACCTGGGCGATCGCGCGCACCTGCCGGGTCAGGTTGTTGGCCAGCTCGTTCACCGACTCGGTGAGGTCCTGCCAGGTGCCGTCCACGCCCGGCACCCGGGCCTGGCCGCCGAGCCGCCCGTCGGTGCCCACCTCGCGGGCGACGCGGGTGACCTCGTCGGCGAAGGCCGAGAGCTGGTCGACCATGGTGTTGATGTTGGTCTTGAGCTGGAGGATCTCGCCGCGCGCGTCGACGTCGATCTTCTGCGAGAGGTCGCCGCGGGCGACCGCGGTGATCACCAGGGCGATGTTCCGCACCTGACCGGTGAGGTTGTTGGCCATCTGGTTGACGTTGTCGGTCAGGTCCTTCCAGATGCCGGCCACCCCGGGCACGCTCGCCTGGCCGCCGAGGGTGCCGTCGGTGCCCACCTCGCGGGCCACCCGGGTGACCTCCACCGCGAAGGAGGAGAGCTGGTCGACCATGGTGTTCAGGGTCGCGGCGAGCGCCGCCACCTCGCCCTGCGCGTCGATGGAGATCTTCTTGGAGAGGTCGCCCCGAGCCACCGCGCCGGCGACCTCGGCGATGTTGCGCACCTGTCCGGTCAGGTTCGACGCCATGAAGTTGACGTTGTCGGTCAGGTCCTTCCAGATGCCCGACACCCCGCGCACCCGCGCCTGACCGCCCAGGATGCCCTCGGTGCCCACCTCGCGGGCCACCCTGGTCACCTCGTCGGCGAAGGCCGACAGCTGGTCGACCATGGTGTTGACGGTGGTGACCAGCTCCAGGATCTCGCCCCGGGCGTCAACGGTGATCTTCTTGGAGACGTCGCCGCGTGCCACCGCCGTGGTCACCTCGGCGATGTTGCGGACCTGACTGGTCAGGTTGTTGGCCATCAGGTTGACGCTGTTGGTCAGGTCCTTCCACGTCCCGGAGACCCCGGGCACGCTGGCCTGGCCGCCGAGGATGCCCTCGGTGCCGACGTCCCGGGCGACCCTGGTGACCTCGTCCGCGAAGGCACCCAGCTGGTCCACCATCGTGTTGATGGTGTTCTTCAGCTCCAGGATCTCCCCGCGCGCGTCGACCTGGATCTTCTGCGACAGGTCGCCCTTGGCGACCGCGGTCGTCACCTGGGCGATGTTGCGCACCTGATCGGTGAGGTTGTTCGCCATGAAGTTGACGTTGTCGGTCAGGTCCCGCCAGACACCGGCCGCCCAGGGCACCTGCGCCTGACCGCCGAGCCGCCCCTCGGTGCCCACCTGCCGGGCCACCCTGGTCACCTGCTCGGCGAAGCCGGAGAGCTGGTCGACCATCGTGTTGATGGTGTTCTTCAGCTCCAGCATCTCGCCGCGCGCGTCCACCTCGATCTTCTGCGAGAGGTCCCCCCGGGCCACCGCCGTGGTCACCTGGGCGATGTTGCGCACCTGGCCGGTCAGGTTGTCGGCCATGAAGTTCACCGAGTCGGTCAGGTCCCGCCAGACCCCGGCCACGCCCGGCACCTGGGCCTGGCCGCCGAGCCGGCCCTCCGTCCCCACGTCCCTGGCCACCGTCGTGACCTGGGCGGCGAAGCCGTTCAGCTGGTCCACCATCGTGTTGACGGTGTTCTTCAGCTCCAGCATCTCGCCGGCCACCTCGACGGTGACCTTCCGGGACAGGTCGCCCTTGGCCACCGCCGTGGTCACCTGGGCGATGTTGCGCACCTGGGCGGTCAGCCGGCCCGCCATGGTGTTGACCGAGTCCGCCAGGTCCTTCCAACTGCCGGAGACGCTGCGGACCTTGGCCTGCCCGCCGAGCTTGCCCTCGGTGCCCACCTCGCGGGCCACCCTGGTCACCTCGTCGGTGAACTCGGAGAGCTGGTCCACCAGCCCGTTCACGGTGCGCCCGATCTTCAGGTACTCGCCGCGCAGCGGGTGGCTCACCCCGTTGCTGTGCAGCGAGCGCAGCTCCATCTTCTGGGCCAGGTCGCCCTCGGCGATCGAGGTCAGCACCCGGCCCACCTCGGCCATCGGGCGGGCCAGGTCGTCGATCAGCGCGTTGCAGTTGTCGACCGCCGCCATCCAGGCGCCCTCGCCCGCGCCGGTCTCCAGCCGCTCGTTCAGACGGCCCTCGCGGCCCACCGCCCGCCGCACCCGCGCCAGTTCACCCGTCAGGTGCTGGTTGCGCTCGGCGACCTCGTTGAACACCGCGGCGATCTCGGCCAGCGGCCCGTCCCCCGGGACGGTCAGCCGGCGGCGGAAGTTGCCGTCCCGCATCGCGGTCAACGCCGACAGCAGCTTGCGCAGTTCGGCGGGCTCGGCGCCACGGTTGTGGCTCGCCCGCCGGCCGGCCGCGTTCCGCGGCACGGCCCCGGGGCGGCCGCCGCGCGCGGCGGGCGGCGTCGTACCGGTTGCGTCCTTGGTGGCCGAACTCAACGGACCCCTCCCACGATCGTGAACTGTCCGGTGACCGTCCGTGCCGGATTGCGGCACGCACCCGGGAACCGGCCCGGCTGGGCTGCGTACCGGCGGCCTGTGGCACTCCGGCACCCACACGACCGTACTGCTCCCACCGGCCGTCGCGGACCCCCCAGTCTGGCAGCACCTGCGCCGGGTGCACGGCCGGTTGCGCGCGGTTCGTACCTCACCGTCCGAAACAGGTGGGCAGAATCACCCTCTGGTGCCTGTTTCGACTCCCCGCCCCCACGGGGAACCAACCGGAAAGTAGGGTGGAGCGCTGCACCGGGCCACGACCCGACCCAGCGCCGCCGCTCACCCCGACGGCGCGCGCGGGGAGTCGGCGCCGCACCCCCCGGAAGCCAGGGCAAGAGCAGTAGAGGAGAAGTGGCAACGTGGTCACCGCGCGCGCAGCCGCCACCTTCGGACCCGACGGCCGGTCCGCGGCCGCCGCCCGGGGCTTCGTCCGGGACGCGCTGCTCGGCTGGGGCCTGCCCGAGGTCGTCGACGACGCGGTCGTCCTGGTCAGCGAGCTCGTCACCAACGCCGTCGTGCACGCCGGTACCGACGCGGAGGTCAGCTGCCTGCGCGAGGAGCAAACCGTCCGGATCGAGGTGACCGACCACCACCCCGAACGCGGCCTGCCCTCCCTCGGCGGCGTTCCGGTCACCGACTCCGACCGCTACGCCGACCCCGACGGCGAGGGCGGGCGCGGTCTGCTGATGTGCTCCGCCCTCGCCGAGCGGTGGGGCGTCGAGTACGGGGCCGGCCGCAAGACCGTCTGGTTCCGCCTCGCGCTGCCCGCACACGTGCTCGGCACCCGCTACGCCGTTCCCGCCACTCCCGGCAGCGACCTGCCCAGCGGCCCCGGCCCGGTGCGCGTCGCCGTCGTCCAACTCGACGAGGACGGCCGGGTACTGGCCTGGAACCCGGACGCCGAGGCGCTCTTCGAGTACCCCGCCGCCGCCGTCCTCGGCCGCCCCTGGGCGGACCTCGCGGTCTGGCCCAAGTCCCCCGCCCGCGGCCTCGGTCTGACCGACACCCTGCGGATGGCCCGCTGGGAGGGCGGCTACGGCGTCCGCCGCCGGGACGGCCACGAGATCGAGGTGTACGGCCTCCAGGTCCGGCTGCGCGACACCGAGGGCGTCCCCTCCACCCTCTGTCTGCTCGTCCTCGAAGCCGACCGCGCGGTGCTGCGCTCCCCCGCCCGCGCCCTGCCCGGCGAGCGCCCCGACCCGCCCGGTCCCCGGCTCGACCTGCTGGCCGGCCCGGTCCCCACCGACGACCTCGACACGCTCCTCCAGCGCACCGTCGAACGCGCCCGCGACCTGCTCGACGGCGACGCCGCGTACCTGCTGCTCACCACCGACGACGAGACCGAGTTCGAGGTCCGCGCCGCCACCGGCCTCACCGCCGGACACCGCCGGCACTCCCGCTTCCCGGTCGAGACCGGCAACCGCTACGACTCGGCCCGGCTGCCCTCCGTCCACGAGGACCTCACCGCCAGACCCACCGGTCTGCCGCTGCTCTCCGACAGCGGCATGCGCTCCCTGGTCACCGTCCCGCTCAAGGTCGAGGGCCGGCTGATCGGCTCGCTCGGCATCGCCGCCGCCGCGCCCGGCCGCTACGACAACGAGGACGCGCTGCGCCTCCAGTTCGCCGCCGACCGGGTCGCCCTCGCCGTCGAGAGCACCCGGCTGACCGAGCTCGAACAGCTCCGCCGCGGCTCGCTCTCCTTCCTGGTCGAGGCCTCCGACCTGCTGGCCGGCACCCTCGAACACGAACAGACCCTCGCGCTGATGGCCCAGATGGCCGTCCCCACCCTCGCCTCCTGGTGCGCCGTCTACACCACCACCGACCACACCTCGCCGGCCCGGCTCGCCTTCGTGCTGCACGAGGACGAGGACCGGATCGACCCGCTGCGCGACCTGCTCGACAAGACGCCCGCCCCGGAGGCCGGCCCCAGCCACGGCGTCCGGTTCTGGACGGCCCCCACCGAGACCGCCGAGGCCGGCGGCCTCACCGACGGCCCCGGTCTCGCCGGCCTGCTCGGCGAGACCGTCGTGCTGGCGCTGACCGCCCGCAACCGGGTCATCGGCCTGCTGGCGCTCGGCGTCCCGGCCGGCGTCCGGTTCCGCCAGGAGATCCTCGAACTCGCCGAGGACCTCTCCCGCCGGGCCGCCCTCGCCCTGGACAACTCCCGCCTCTACTCCGAGCGCACCGCCACCAGCCAGGCCCTCCAGCGCAGCCTGCTCCCGCCGGACCTGCCGGAGATCCCCGGCGTCGAGGTCGACGTCTTCTACCAGGCGGCCGGCGAGGGCAACGAGGTCGGCGGCGACTTCTACGACCTGTTCCCCATCCGGGAGGGCACCTACGGCTTCGCCATCGGCGACGTCTGCGGCACCGGCCCCGAGGCCGCCTCGGTCACCGGCCTGGCCCGGCACTCGCTGCGGCTGCTCGCCCGGGAGGGCCTGGACGCCCCGCAGGTGCTGCGCCGGCTCAACGCGGCCATCCTGGACGAGGGTTCGCGCAGCCGCTTCCTCACCCTGCTCTACGGCGAGCTGACGCCGCGACCGGACGGCAGCACCGAGCTCTCCCTGGTCTGCGCCGGGCACCCGCTGCCGCTGCGGCTGCGCACCGACGGCCAGGTCGACCGCGCCGCCACCCCGCAGCCGCTGCTCGGCGTGATGGACGACCTCGACCTCACGGCCGAGACCCTGGTGCTCGCCCCGGGCGAGGTGCTCCTCTGCGTCACCGACGGGGTCACCGAACGCCGGGAGGGCCGGCGGATGCTGGGCGACGACGGCCTCGCCGAGGTGCTCACCGGCTGCACCGGTCTGACCGCCGGCGCGGTCGCGGCGAGGGTCCAGCGCGCGGTCGAACGTTTCGCCCCCGAGCCGCCGTCGGACGACATGGCGATCCTGACCCTGCGGGTGCCCGCCCAGCGCCAGGCGTGAGCACTCCGACGCTCACGCCTCAGGCCGTACCGGCGCAGTCACAAATTGTTATATTCACAACGGTACAAGCGAACCGAGCGGGGTAGACCGTTCCCACCGGGAAACCTCCCGGCGGGAGCCTGACCAGCGGTTCCCCGTCGGCCCATCACTCGCCGATGGCCCCTCACTGACGCCCGCAGCCCGCGCACGCTCACAGCCGTGCGCCCTCGGCGCGGTCGCGCGCGTCCACCCGTCTCCGCTCATCTCCACTCGCCACGACGACACCACCGCGTCACCGCGCCCTGCGCGCGCCCAGAGTGAAAGGAGCCTCCGGTGAGCAACGACGCTACCGGGGCAACCAACGCCCGTCCCACCGGAGCCGACGCGAGAAACCTCGGCCACCTCGCGCTCGGTCTCACCCTGCTCGCCTACGGCCTGCTCTCCACCGGCGTCCTGCACGGCGCCGGAGCCGGGGACGCGGCCCGTCTCGCCCACGTACTCGGCGGCATCACCCTCTTCGTCGCGGGCCTCTGGCAGCTGCGCGTCGGCGAGGGCTTCACCGGAACCGCCTTCGCCAGTCTCGGCGCGTTCTGGGTCACCTGGGCCTCGGCCGGCGCGGCGGGCAGGAACGCGGCCGGTCTGTTCCTGCTGCTGTGGGCCCTGCTCGCCCTGACCCTCACCGCGGCCGGCTGGGGCGCGGGCCTGCTCAGCCGCGCCGTCTACGGCCTGCTGACCCTCTCCCTGGTGCTCTCCGCCGTCGCCACCTTCGGCGGGTACGGCGGGCTGGCCAAGGCCGCCGGCTGGATCGCGGCCCTCTCCGGGCTCGCCGCCTGGTACTGGGCCACCTCGGCGCTGAGCAACGGCGCCTGGGGGAAGGTCACCCTGCCGGTGAAGTGACCGGAGGGCCGGGCTCAGCCCTGGCCCGGTTCCAGCCGGGCCTTCGGCTCAACCTCGGCCCACCTCGGCCACCTCGACTCAACCGACCTGCTCCAGCGGCTCGTCGGCGGCGCTCCGGGGCCGGTCCTCCGTCTCGGCGGCGGCCCGGCCCCGTCGGCGTGCCGCCAGCGCCAGGACGGCGTAGGCGAGGAGCAGGATCGCCACGGCCACGATGCCGTCCAGCCAGAAGTGGTTGGCCGTCACCACCACCACGGCGACCGTCAACACCGGATGCAGCACCATCACCCAACGCAGCGAACTCCGTGACACCCGGATCACCGCGACCGCCGCCAGAACGCACCAGGCGACGTGCACCGAGGGCATCGCCGACAGCTGGTCCGCCACCACCACACCGCCGACCGCGCCGCCGTACACCGACTGTCCGTACTCCGCGGCCACGTCGACGAAGCCGTTCTCCGGCAGCATCCGCGGCGGCGCCACCGGGATGAACTGCACCATCAGACAGACGGCGGTCGTGATCACCACGGTGTTGCGCACCCACGCGTACCGCTCCCGGTGCCGCAGGAACACCCAGAGCAGCACGCCGATCATCACGGCGAAGTGCATGACCGCGTAGTAGTAGTTCGCCAGCCTCACCAGCACCGGGTACGGCGTGACCGCCTTCTGCCAGGAGGCCTCGTCCGGGAGTCCGACCACCTGCTCGGTGTGGTGGATCCAGCTCGCACGGTCCAGCGCGTGGTCCGTACTCATCACCGAGAGGTGCCCGACCAGCTGCCAGAGCGCGAACAGCGCCAGCAGCGTGCCGGCCTCCCGCAACAGCGCCGACAGCGCCGGCTTCCGGCCCTTCACCGCGGCGTACGCGCCCGCGTGGAGACCTATCGCGGCGGCCCCGGCGGACTGCCAGGTCAGGGTCAGATTCTGCATTGGCAGAGGGTAACGCAAAAAGCCCCTTCCCGGACGGGAAGGGGCTTTTCGGAATAATTGTTCGGCGGCGTCCTACTCTCCCACAGGGTCCCCCCTGCAGTACCATCGGCGCTGAAAGGCTTAGCTTCCGGGTTCGGAATGTAACCGGGCGTTTCCCTCACGCT